>DATDBH010000160.1:0-7428 GCA_036524985.1 Microlunatus sp.
GAGGAGCTCGTTCATCAGCCGCTCGGACATCGTCTTCTCCCGGCGCTGCCGAGCGAAGCTGACCAGCCAGCGCATGGCCAGGGTCGTGGACCGATTCGGCTTGACCTCGACCGGCACCTGATAGGTGGCCCCGCCCACACGACGGCTCTTCACCTCGAGCGATGGCCGGACGTTGTCCAGCGCCCGCTTCAGGGTCTGCACCGGATCGATAGCGGTCTTGGTCCGCGTACCCTCCATCGCGGTGTAGACGATGCCCTGGGCGATGGTCTTCTTGCCGTCCAGCAGGATCTTGCTGACCAACTGGCTGACCAGCGGCGACCCGTAGACGGGATCGACCATCACCGGGCGCTTCGGCGCGGGGCCCTTGCGAGGCATTACTTCTCCTTCTTGGCGCCGTAGCGGCTACGGGCCTGCTTGCGGTTCTTGACACCCTGGGTGTCGAGCGAACCGCGGATGATCTTGTAACGAACACCCGGCAGGTCCTTCACGCGGCCGCCGCGGACGAGCACCATCGAGTGCTCCTGCAGGTTGTGGCCGACGCCGGGGATGTACGCAGTGACCTCGACGGAGGACGACAGGCGAACACGGGCGACCTTGCGCAACGCCGAGTTGGGCTTCTTCGGCGTCGTCGTGTACACCCGGGTGCACACGCCGCGGCGCTGGGGCGAACCCTTGAGCGCGGGCGTCTTGTTCTTGCTCACCTTGTCGGTGCGGCCCTTGCGGACCAGCTGCTGAATCGTGGGCACCGCTTACTGTCTCTTTCTGCTGCGTGGATGGGGTCGTGAACCGGCAGACTGCTGCTGGTCCACAAGTGCGACACCACCGCAGAGACCGCAAACGTTCGGGTCGACATGGGGGCACGCACCAGAGCCGGGCAAGCCCGGACACAAGCGCCTAGGTTATCTCGTCGGACGCATAGGGTCAAAGCGGCGAGAGGTCCCGCACACCGAAGATCGAGCCTACCCGCTCGGCCCCAGCGCGGGGCCAGGGAGCCGACCCCGTACGCCGGCAGAGATCGGCGGAATGGCACCAGCCTGCGATCGGTTGACCACGACGTGACTCGCCTCTCCGTCCTGGATCTCGTCCCCGTCCGCACCGACCAGTCCACCACCGACGCCATCGCGGCCTCGAGATCGCTGGCCCGGACCGCCGACGAGCTGGGGTTCACCCGCTACTGGGTCGCCGAGCACCACAACATGCCCGCGGTAGCGGCCACCAACCCACCCGTGCTGATCGCGATCCTCGCCGCGGCCACCGAACGGATCCGGCTGGGGTCGGGCGGGGTGATGCTGCCCAACCACGCTCCGCTGGTGATCGCCGAGCAGTTCGCGCTGCTCGAGGCGGCGTACCCGGGCCGGATCGATCTCGGCGTCGGACGGGCGCCCGGATCGGACCCGGTGACCAGCCACCTTCTCCGGGCGGGCCGCAAGGACCAGGTCGATACCTTCGCCGACGACCTGTCGGCGCTGTCGCTGATGATGCGGCCCGAGGGTGTGCAGCTCTCACTCGGCGGACGCTCCTACCCGCTCGCCGCCACGCCCTCGGCCTCGACCGCTCCCAAGGTCTGGCTGCTCGGCTCCTCGATGTACTCCGCCGACCTCGCCGCGTCGCTCGGGCTGCCGTACGTGTTCGCCCACCACTTCGGCGGCGAGCAGACGCTGACCGCGCTGCAGCGCTATCGGAGCCAGTTCCAGCCGTCGCCGGAGACCCCAGAGCCGACGACCATCGCGGTGGTCAACGCGGCGGTGGGGACCGACCAGGATGAGGCCGATCGGTTGACGCTGGCTCAGCGGCGCTCGATGTGGCGGCTGCGCAGCGGCCAGACCCTGGCTCCGCAGGAGCTGGTCGAGGACGCCGAGGCTGATCCGCTGCCCGCGGCCGCACAGCAGGCCGCTGACGACTTCGCCCGCAGCTGGTTCGTCGGCACCCCCGAGTCGGTCGCCGCCGGCGTCAAGGCCCTGGCCGCGGAGTTCGGCACCGACGAGGTGATGGTCTCCCCCATCGCCGGCGCCTACCGCGGCACGGCCTCCAACGCGAGCCCGGCCCGCGAGGAGACCCTGCGCCTGCTCGCCAAAGAGCTGGGTTAGTCCTTCCGACGTGTCAGCACCTGTGGTCGCCTGAGCGACCACTCACGCTGACAACTCGGAGAGAGCTCAGCGCGCGCCCGTGATCTCGGTGTAGATGGCGTCGTCCAGCTCGAGCTCGGCGGCGGCGAGGTTCTCCTCGACGTGCGCGATCGAACCTGTGCCGGGGATGGGCAGCATGGCCGGTGAGCGGCGGAGGAGCCAAGCCAGCGCGACCTGACCGGGGCGGGGCCGAGGTCCTTGACCTCGAAGGTGCCGCTGCGCAGGGCGGGAGCCGCTGACATCATGGCGGCGACAACCGGTGCGGGGTGACAGCTATTCCACCGTCGCTGCTGATTGCCCGGCACGGTGCGCCAGCGCCGCTCGCCGACTGGTCACCAGATGGGCCGCGGCCAGCACGCCGGCTCGCTCGCCGTCCCGTTCGAGCAGGGCGCGGTAGAGCCCCCCGTGCTCGGCGGCCATCGCGCCCAGATCGGTGTGCTGACTCAGCAGCCACCGGATCCGGCTCCTGGTGCTGGCGAACAGCTCACTCAGCAGCTGGTTGGCCGCCATCGCCACCACGGTCTCGTGGAAGTCGGCTCCCGCTCGACGGGCCGTCGGGGCGTCACCCGCTCGCGCCGCCCGCTCCTCGACCGCCAGGTGGCCGACGAGCGTGGCGAGCTGATCAGCGGTCCCGTTCTCCGCCGCCCGCCGGAACGCCAGCGTCTCCAGCGCGGACCGCACCTCGATCAGCTCGTCGATGTCGGTGGTGGTGAACGTCCGTACGACGGCCCAGGTCCGCGGTCGGGGCGTGACAAGACCTTCGGCCACCAGCGCCCGCAGCGCGTCGCGGACGGGGATCCGGCTGACCGCCAGCTCGGCGGCGAGGTCGCGCTCCACCAGCCGGGATCCGGGTGCGCGGACTCCCTCGACGATCTCGTCGCGCAGGACCGCGGCCACCCGCTCGGCCTCGGGCGTGAAGGTGGCCGGTGCTGCAGTGCTCATCGTCTGATTCTCGTCCTTGGTTCGGTCCGAAAATGGTATACCATTTTCGGGTGCTTCGTTCTCGGACCGTGCTGGTCGCCGGCCTCACGTCGGTGGTGCTGGCCGCCTCGTCCTGCGGTCAGGCCGCCCCGGCGCCGGCCGAGCTCGAGACCGCACCGACGGCCACGGCCGGGCCCAGCGTCAGCCGCAGTCCCAGCAGCGCCGGCACGACCTCTCCCCGGACGGCGACGGCCCGCCCCGATGCACAGCCGAGGACCCCGATGACCCGAGCCGAAGCCACCCGGGCGCTGTTCCGGGCGGCGGCCGACGGAGACCTTGCGGCCGCCCGACGCGCGCTCCGCGACAAGGCCGACATCGAGGCCCGCAACGAGGACCGGCAGACGCCGTTGGTCGTCGCCACCAAGGCGAAGCAGACGAAGGTGGCCGTGCTGCTGCTGGAGTCCGGGGCCGATCCAGACGCCAAGGACGACCTGCAGGACTCCGCGTTCCTCTACGCCGGCGCCGAGGGCTACGACGAGATCCTGCGGGCCACCCTGCGCCACGGGGCGAACGTCAAGAGCACCAACCGCTTCGGGGGCACGGCCATGATCCCGGCCAGCGAGCACGGCTACACCGACACGGTCCGGATCTTGATCAACGCCGGAGTGCCGCTGGACCACGTGAACGACCTGGGCTGGACCGCGATGCTGGAGGCGATCGTGCTGAACGACGGTTCGGCCGATCAGGTCGACGTGGTGCGGCAGCTGATCGGGGCCGGGGCGGACCCCACGATCCGCGACCGGAACGGCCGCACCCCGCGGTCGTTGGCCGCCGCGAAGGGCTACGACGAGATCGTCGGCCTGATCGACGACGCGGACGAGATCCGGGAGCGCGGCCAGCGGTTGATCACCGCGGCGCGAGCCGGTGACGCCGACCAGGTCGAGAAGCTGCTCGATCAGCACGCCTCGATCGCCGCACGGGATCGTACGCGCGCGACCGCGCTGGTCGCGGGCGCCTACGGCAACCACCTGAAGGTGGCCGAGCTGCTGCTCAAGGCCGGCGCCGACCCGAACGCCAAGGACGAGACGGTCCAGAGCGCGTACCTGATCGCCACCAGTGAGGTCGGCGACGACCCGCGGCTGCTGCGCGCCACGCTGCGACACGGCGCCGACGTCCGCAGCCTGGACAGCTGGAAGGGAACGGGTCTGATCCGCGCCGCCGACCGTGGCTTCGACAAGATCATCGTGGTGCTGCTGGACACCGACGTCGCCGTCGACCACGTCAATCGGATCGGTTACACCGCGCTGCACGAAGCCGTGATCCTGGGCGACGGCGGACTCTCGCACCAGCGTACGGTCGCAGCTCTGGTCGCCGGCGGCGTCGATCAGACGGTCGAGGATCCGAACGGGGACACAGCTCTCGACGTGGCCCGGGCCCGCGGCTACACCCGGATCGTCGAGCTGCTGAGCTGATCCAGCTGCGCAGGCCCGCCCGCGACGTCAGCGCGCGGCCGCGATCTCGGCGTGCGTCTCGGGATCCAGGTCATCCCCCGCTGCGAGCAGGGTCGGCAGCAGGTCCCGCTCGGTGGTGAACGCACGGAACATCAGGCTCACGGTCACCTCGTGCCGCGGCCGGTGCAGGACCCGGATCTCGTCGCCGCCGTGGATGCTCCCGGGCGTGATCACCGACAGGTAGGCCCCGGGTCGGGCGTCGGCGGTGAAGGTCTTGAGCCAGCCCTTCTCGCCCACCCAACCGCGGAAGGTGGAGCACGGAATCCGAGCCGAGGTGACCTGGAGCACCACCTCGTCGCCGACCTGCCACCGCTCGCCGATCCTGGCCTCGTTGACCTCGAGGTCGACCGTGGTCAGGTTCTCACCGAAGAATCCGTTCGGGGTCTCCCGGCCGAGCCGCGCGGCCCAGCGGTCCAGATCCTCCCGCTGGAAGGCGTACACGGCCTGGCCGTCGCCACCGTGGTGCGCGACGTCACCGATGAAGTCACCCACCACACCGCTGCCCAGGCCGCCGTGCTTGGGCCCGGGAGCACGGAGCTCCACCGGACCGCTCTGCGGTTGCTTGCCGATACCGGTGGACCGGGTCTCCTTGTACGGGTTGGGTTGCGGACGACCCACGTTGATCGAGCTGAGATGCGGCACCGCACGAGCCTAGTGGCTTGTCGCCCCTGGTCCTTGGGGAATCACGGCGTTCAGGTGCGTGCATCGCCAGGCCGACGAGGAAGGGACACCGGCGATCCCGTGCGTCCGCCGAGGCAGGATCGTGTCGTCAACCCGGGGCCCGTGCCGACGTCGGCCGGTTCAGTGGCCGCTGATGCTGCGGTAGCGACCACGCAGGAACGGTAGCGGTCCAGCGTCCTCCAGGGTGAGGTCGATCGCGTACGAAAGGTCTTCGCCAGTGAAACCGAAGCGGTGCTCGGCCCGACCTTGCTCGGTGGTCTTGGTCAGCATCAGCTCGCCGTCCCGCCAGCCTCCCCTGGCCGGAACAGGCGGATATCCGTACGAGTCGAACAGCCACCAGGACACCTCGGCAGCGGAATCCACCAGGAACACGCCGTGGCCCAAGAACTCCGTCCCGTCCTCGCGGACCCGCCGGTAGTCGTTGACCACGGCGCCACCCCCGAGCTCGACCCGGAAGCTCAGGGCGGCCCGAGCGGTTCCGGCCCTCCCCCACGGCGAGGCGGACAGCTCCTCCGACCCCTGCCAGTGACCGAACAGCGGCGCGAACACCTCGAGCACGCTCATGTGCTCCACGGTAGTGGTGCGAACCCGACCAGAACTCAGCGCCCGGGAGCCGACCGCCGCGGAGCGAAAAGGGCCCCCGCGAGTGATCTCGCGGGGGCCCTCCCCTGACTGCTACGCCGAGGCAGCTACGCCGGGGCGCTCGACATCAGCGGTAGTCGCCGAGGTCGAACTCCTCCAGCGGGACGGCCGCACCGGACCCACCACCGAAGTCGTAGTCGAACTGGTCGTAACCGACCATCGAGTACGCCTGCGCCCGCGCTTCCGCGGTCGGCTCGACCCGGATGTTGCGGTAGCGCTCCAGGCCGGTGCCGGCCGGGATCAGCTTGCCCAGGATGACGTTCTCCTTCAGACCCCGCAGACTGTCGGACTTGCCGTGGATGGCCGCGTCCGTCAGGACCTTGGTGGTCTCCTGGAACGACGCCGCGGACAGCCAGGACTCGGTGGCCAGCGACGCCTTGGTGATGCCCATCAGCACGGGACGACCCGAGGCGGGGGTGCCGCCCTCAGCGACGACCTGACGGTTGGCTGCCTCGTACGACAGCCGATCGACCAGGTCACCGGCGAGCAGGTTGGAGTCGCCCGACTCGATCACCGTCACCCGGCGCAGCATCTGCCGGATGATGATCTCGATGTGCTTGTCGTGGATCGGCGCACCCTGCGTCCGGTAGACGGCCTGGACCTCTTCCACCAGGTGCTCCTGCACCCGACGGACACCGAGGACGCGCAGCACGTCCTGCGGATCCGGGGTGCCGGCCGTGAGCTGCTGACCGGCGACCACGCGATCGCCGTCCTCCACCAGCAGACGCGCCCGACGGCTGACGGTGAACTCCGCCGGCTCCGAGCCGTCGTCGGGGGTGACGATGATCTTCTTCAGCCGGTCCGAGTCCTCCAGCGCGACCCGCCCCGCGGCCTCGGAGATCGGCGCCTTGCCCTTGGGCTGCCGCGCCTCGAACAGCTCCTGGACGCGAGGCAGGCCCTGGGTGATGTCGTCACCGGCCACACCACCGGTGTGGAAGGTCCGCATCGTCAGCTGGGTGCCGGGCTCGCCGATCGACTGCGCCGCGACGATGCCGACGGCCTCGCCGACGTCGACCAGCTTGCCGGTGGCCAGCGAGCGCCCGTAGCACTTGGCGCAGGTCCCGGTGACCGCCTCGCAGGTGAGCACGCTGCGCACCTTGACCTGACGGACGCCGGCCTCGGCCAGCACGCCGATGTTGACGTCACCCAGGTCGACCCCGGCGGCGAGCAGGACCTCGCCGTCGGCCCCGACCACGTCGGTGGCCAGCGTGCGGGCGTAGACCGCGGTCTCCACCCAGTCGTGCAGCGTGAGGCCGCCGTCGTCACCCTCGGCGATGATCTTGGTCAGACCACGCTCGGTCCCGCAGTCGTCCTCGCGGATGATCACGTCTTGGGCCACGTCGACCAGACGACGGGTCAGGTAGCCCGAGTCGGCCGTCCGCAGCGCGGTGTCGGCCTGGCCCTTCCGACCACCGTGGGTGGAGATGAAGTACTCCAGCACGGACAGACCCTCGCGGAAGTTCGACTTGATCGGCCGCGCGATGATCTCGCCCTTCGGGTTCACCACCAGGCCACGCATGGCGGCGATCTGGCGCATCTGCACCATG
>DATDBH010000161.1:0-23004 GCA_036524985.1 Microlunatus sp.
AGAGCAGCGTCTCGGCCAACCGTTCCCGGGTGGCTTCGCCGAGCTCGGCCAACGGCTCGAGCACGCGAAGGCGCAGGTCGGACAAGGCCTCGCGATCGGCACTCACGACCAGGTCCACGAGGTGGTCCTCCGTGTCGACGGGGTCGGCCGGCTCCTTGTCGGCAGCGACCAGCGCCACCGTACGGACCGCGCGGTCGTACGAGGCGCGGACGTCGATCCACGCCCGCGGGGGTCCGACCACGGCCTGACGCCGGTCCAGCACCCGCAGCAGGTGCCGCCGTCCCGCACCGGCCACGTCGGGCACCAGCAGCAGCGCGTACGGCTGGTCGACGACCCAGCTGTCCGAGCCCGGCAGGTCCTCGGTGACCAACAGCGTCTCCGGACCGAGCAGGGCCAGCACCCCGTGCACCTGGGCGGCGGGCAGCAGCACCGCCGTCAGCGACGTCGGTGGCGTCCACTCCGCTCGCTCGGCGGCCGCCGTGAGCACCTCCAGGGCTGCGCCGGCCAGCAGGCGCTGGCCCAGGCGCGCGCGATAGCGCTCTCGGACCCGCCCGCTGGGGGTGAGCTCGTCGTTGTAGCCGGCCACGCTGGCGGCGGAGAGCTCGTCGATGTAGCCGAACAGCAGCTCGGCGAACTCGGCCATCGCCGTCGCCGGCAGTCCGGCCTCGGCGGCGTTCCGGGCCAACCCGCGCCAGCTCACCCGGGCGCCGACCCGGTAGGCCGCCAGCAGCGCATCCATCGACCGTCCGGCCCGCGCCTCACCGCGACCCAGGGCATAGGCGCCTTCCAGCGTCGTGCGTCTCGGCGTGCTGGGGTCGACGTCACGGGAACCACTGGCCAGCTTGAGGAAGCCGCCGATGGCCATCTGCACGGCCGCCTGGATGCTCTCGCCCATCGGGCCGCGGAAGCCCACCCGGTAGCCTGGGACCTCCGCCATCACGGCGGCGATCGTCTGCGCCGCGACGGACGACAGTCCCTCCCGCAGGGCGCGCAGCACACCGTCGTCGATGCGGAACGTGTCCGGCCGGACGGACGGCGGACCGTTGACGTCTGGGATCGACACCTGTTCCCTCCGAACTGTTCTCTGCGAACAAGTGGGGCCGACAAATTCACGCCTGCTGGTCATGATCTTAGCCCTCGGCTCCGGAATGATGGACCCCATGAGCGCTTCTTTGCAGTGGGCAGGAGCCAGGAGGCCGTCGCTGCGGCAACGGCTGTTCCGTCTGGCGGAGCGGGTCACGACCCCGCTGCTGCCCGCCGACTACCTGGACCTGTTCGATCCCCTGCGTCGCGGCGCCGACCTGCGCGGCCGCATCATGGCCGTTCATCCCGAGCCCGCCGACGCCGCCACGATCGAGATCCGACCGGGCGCAGACTGGGCCGGCCACACACCCGGCCAGTACGTGCGTATCGGCGTCGATGTCGACGGCATCCGTCAGTGGCGCGCCTACTCGCTGACCCACGGACCCCGAGCCGACGGCCGGATCAGCGTGACCGTCAAGGCCGTGCCCGACGGCAAGGTGAGCAATCACCTCGTACGCCTCGCCCGGCCCGGCACGCTGGTCCACCTCGAGCAGGCGACCGGCGACTTCGTGCTGCCGACCGACGGTGGCCGGTTCCTGTTCGTCACCGCCGGTTCCGGCATCACCCCCGTGATCGGCATGCTTCGTAACCTGTTCCCGGTCGCCGACGCCGGCGTGGTCCGCCTGGCCCGGTCGGAGCCGTACGACATCGTCGTGCTGCACGTCGCGCCGAGTGCCCCCGACTCGATCTTCCTGGCTAACCTGCGCGAGCTCGACGCGGCCGGGATGATCCGGCTGATCAGCCGACACAGCGACGAGCACGGCCGGCTCGACATCGACGAGCTGACCGACCTGGTCCCCGACCTGAGTGAGCGCACCACCCTGGCCTGCGGGCCGGCGGGACTGCTCGACGCGCTGCAGCAGCACCACGACGCCCGCAGCCTGCCGCTGGTGACCGAGCGTTTCCGGACCGAGCGAATCGTCGTCGGCGACGGCGGCACTGTGACCTTCGCCCGCTCGACCACCGAGGTGACCGCCGACGCGGGCACGCCGATCCTGGACGCCGCCGAGGAGGCCGGGGTGCTGATGCCGTCCGGCTGCCGGATGGGAATCTGCTTCGGCTGCGTGCTCCCGCTCAAGTCGGGTTCGGTCCGCGACCTCCGCAACGGCGAGATCACCACCGCGACCCCCGGCGAGACGGCGAACGGCGGGATCCGTGTGCAGACCTGCATCTCCGCGGCCGCCGGCGCCTGCGAGATCGACCACTGACGTACCCCTGATCGACCCACCGAACACCTACGCGAGATCGACCCTGAAACCGAGGTACCCCATGACTGTTCTGCAGAAGAAGGACCACAACCCGATCGGCCACCTCACACCCGAGGACATCGAGCAGATCGGCGTGGAGCTCGACGCCATGCGCCAGTCCGTGATCGACACCCGGGGCGCCGATGACGCGGCCTACATCCGCAAGGTCATCAGCTCCCAGCGCAAGCTCGAGCTCGGCAGCCGCGCCGTCCTGCTGGTCTCGTTCTTCCCGCCGGCCTGGATCCTCGGCACCGCCGGTCTGTCCGTGGCCAAGATCATCGAGAACATGGAGATCGGTCACAACATCATGCACGGCCAGTGGGACTGGATGCGTGACCCCAAGATCCACTCGACGAGCTGGGAGTGGGACCACGCCTCACCCTCGGAGCAGTGGAAGCACGCGCACAACGAGGTCCACCACACGTACACGAACGTGATCGGCAAGGACAACGACCTCGGCTACGGCATCATGCGGGTCGACGAGGACCAGCGCTGGGTGCCGCTCTACCTCGCCCAACCGCTGTGGAACTTCGTCAACGCCTGCATCTTCGAGTACGGGATCGCGGCGTACGACCTGGAGCTCGGTCGGAACATGAGGACCAAGAAGCGCCGCCAGAACCCCGAGTTCAGGGCCCGCGCCAGGCAGGTGCTGGTCAAGATCCGCAAGCAGATGACCAAGGACTACGTCATCCACCCGTTGCTGTCCGGGCCGTCCTTCCTGCACACGATCGCCGCCAACGCGACCGCCAACCTGGTCCGCAACCTGTGGACGCACTCGGTGATCATGTGTGGCCACTTCCCCGAGGGTGTTGAGACCTTCGAGCGCCGCTCGATCGACGGCGAGACCCGCGGCGAGTGGTACCTGCGGCAGATGCTCGGCTCGGCCAACATCTCCGGCAGCAAGGCCATGCACTTCATGACCGGCAACCTGTCGCACCAGATCGAGCACCACCTGTTCCCGGACCTGCCCAGCAACCGGTACGCCGAGATCGCGCCGCAGGTGCAGGACCTGTTCCAGCGGTACGGTCTCAGCTACACCACCGGATCCCTGCCCCGTCAGGTGGCGTCGGCGTGGAAGAAGGTCATCCGGTTGTCGCTGCCGAACGACTTCCTGTCGCGCCCGAAGCGGACACAGGTCCAGCCGGTCGAGGTGGCCGACGAGCCCGCCATGGCTGCCGCGGCCTGATCACTGCGGTCTGCTCGTGACCGGTTCGCCGGTCACCGCCCGATCGAGAACGCCGAGAAGCCGTCGCCCGAGACCGGGCGGCGGCTTCTCGGCGTACGGGCGGGCTACTCGGCGAGCACGGGCTCGTCGTCCACCGGTGCCTCGGGCAGCGGCTCGCCGCGGCGCATCGCGCCGATGCCCACCAGCACGGCGCCCAGCAGCAGATAGCCCAGGGCGACCTGCGGGCTGGCGGCCCACTGGACCTCTTCGGAGTGCAGCAGACCGATCCAGGACAGCACCGCACCCGCCCCCGCGGCGATCGCCGCGCGGAACAGCTGTCGTTCCAGGATGAACGTGACGATCGCCCCGAACACGATCCCGGCCAGGACGGCGCCCTGACCCAGCACGTGCAGGCCGTGGTAGACGAGACCGGCGCCGGCCAGCGACGCCTCGCCGACCTCGGCGGCGGTGGTGCCGGCGGCGGCCAGAGCGTTGTCGATCAGCCCCGCACCCCAGGCCGCGAGGTTGGGGATGATGGCGGCGACCACGGCCGCCGCGTGCAGTCGGGGGACGGCCTGGAACGCCTGCGCACCGATCAGCAGCCCGATGTAGAGCAGGATCGGCACGATCGCCGGCAACGGCAGGATCGCCGACAACAGGCTGAACAGGCCGAGGAAGCACAGCAGGGCGACCACCAGGCCGCTCGCCATCGAGTAGCTCGAGCGGCCGCCGGCCTCCTTCCACCCGGGGTGGCCGATGTAGACCGCCGGCGGGAACGGCGACCCGAGCGTCGAGCCGACGATCGCTCCGGCGCCGTCGGCGATGAGCACGCTGCGCAGGTTGTAGCTGTCCCCTGCGGCCGAGGCGCTCTCGACGTTGCTCATCGCCTCCAGGAAGTTGTAGACCCCGAGCGGGATGGCCGTGGCGAGCAACGGAGCCAGGTTGGTCAGGCCGGCGCCCAGCAGATCCAGGTTCAGGGTGGGCACGGCCAGCGCGATGTCACCGACGGCGGCGGTCACGTCCGGCACCGACATGTAGCCACCGATCCAGCCGATCGAGGTGCCGACCAGCAACGCCGCCAGACCGACGGGGATGTTGCCCGGCAGCTTCAGGTCGGTGAAGAAGCCGACCAGGATGATGCCGAGGACGGGCAGGCCGATCCAGGCGGTCTCCCAGATCTGCGCGGCGGGTCGCATCGAGATGAAGCTGAGCGAGATGCCGGCCAGCGTGCCGAGCAGGGCGGCCCGCGGTGTGATCTTGCGGATGACCGGTCCGATGAACGCACCGATCAGCACGATCACCCCGATCACGAACGCCCAGGCCAGACCGGCTTGCCAGGCCCGGACCGGGTCTCCGGTGCTCAAGGCGATCGGCAGCATGATCACGAAGACGACGATGAACATGTGCGGCACGCTCGGTCCGTACGGCATCGCCGTCACATCGAGTCGCCGCTCGCGCCGGGCCAGGCGACGGGCCAGGATCGTGTAGTAGACGTTGCCGACGATCAAGGCGATGCCGAGTGCCGGGAGCACCGTGCCCAGCACCGACTCGGTCGGCACCTTGACCACGAAGATCAGCAGACCGGTCAGGGTCAGCACGTTGACCAGGATGTTGAAGAAGAGTCCGAAGAAGGCGTTGGTGTCGCCGCGGGTCCACCACGGGACCTTGAAGTCGACGTCGGTTCGGGACTTGGGCAGGATGGTGCTGAGGTTCATGACAGTCCTCGCGAGGTCAGGCCGCGGTGGAGGCGACCGAAGCCAGCTGCTGAAGCAGGGTGGCGGAATCGCTCACCCAACCGAAGATGCCGCCCTGGGCGGCGATCATGTCGAGTCCCACGCGCTGGAACTCGGGGAAGTAGGAACCGACGCAGTCGGACAGGACCAGCACCTCGTAGCCGCGGTCATTGGCCTCGCGGACGGTGGTGTGGACACAGACCTCGGTGGTCACGCCGGTGACGATCAACTGGGTGATGCCGGCCTCGGTCAAGATCGTCTGGAGGTCGGTGCCGTAGAAGGATCCCTTGCCTGGTTTGTCGATCACGGTCTCGCCCGGCAGCGGGGCGAGCTCGTCGATGATGTCGTGGCCGTACTCGCCCCGGATCAGGATCCGGCCGTAGCGACCCTCGTCGCCGATCCGGAGCGACGGCTTGCCCCGACGCAGCTTCGCCGGCGGCAGGTCGGCGAGGTCGGGCCGGTGGCCCTCCCGGGTGTGGATGATCATCAGCCCGGCGTCGCGGGCGGTGGCGAGCACGCGCTGCAGCGGGGGGACGACGGCGGCGAGCTGGCCGACGTCGTTGCCGAGCGTCTCGCCGAAGCCGCCAGGGAGCAGGAAGTCGCGCTGCATGTCGATCACCACCAGGGCGACGCGACCGGCGGGCAGCGGGAAGGGACTCGGTCTGGCGGGGACGTACGGGATGTCGTCGATCGTCATCGGTTCTCCTTTGCCGGGTGGGGTGAGCGGTCAGGCCGTGGTGGCGAAGAGTGCGGAGAGCGTGGCCGCCACCGTCAGGACGAGGTCGTCAGCGAGCGCCGGGCCGAGGACCATGCAGCTGACGGGTCGGCCGTCGGCGGTCAGGCCGGCGGGCACGGCGGCGGCGCACAGGTCCAGCAGGTTGCCGCAGTGGGTGTAGTGGCCCAGGGTCGTGTTGGTCGCGATCGGCGAGGCCAGCACCTCGTCGACGGTGAAGGTGGTGCCGATCGTCGGAAGCACGACCACATCGACGTCCTCGAAGAGGCGAGCGACCACGGCCTTGAGCTCGGCCAGCCGATACTGGGCCCGGAAGACGTCGCCGGCGCTGAACGTCGCACCACCGTTGATGATGTCGGCGACGACCGGGAGCGCCGCCTCGGGATTCGCCTGCAGGAAGTCACCGAACTCGACGTACCGTTCGGCCACCCACGGCCCCTGGTAGAGGAGCTCGCCGGCGTCGATGAAGGGGTCGAGTGCTACGGGCCGGGTGGCCAGGAGCTCGCTCAGCCGATCACGGGCCGCCCGGTGGGCATCGGCCATCACGGCGTCGCCGAAGAACTCCAGGTCGTCGAAAGCGGGCAGCCCGAGCAGGAGATCGGCTGTCGTCTCGTCCCGGCGGACCCGTTCCCGGCTCCAGGGATCGTCCTCGTCGATGCCCGCGACCACGTCCAGCACCGTCTCCAGGTCGGCCACGGTGCCGGCGATCAGGCTGATGCAGTCCAGGGACCGGCAGGCCGGCACCAGACCCACCGCGCTGATGAGTCCACGCGACGGCTTGTAGCCGAGGATGCCGTTGAGGGCCGGCGGCACGCGACCGGAGCCGGCCGTGTCGGTGGCCACGGTGAAGGGGACCTCGCCGAGCGCCACCGCGAGCGCCGAGCCCGAACTCGATCCACCGGAGATCAGCTCTGGTCCGTACACGCTGTGGGGCGTCGGATACGGGGTCCGGGTGCCGTTCAGCCCGGTGGCGAACTGATCGAGGTTCGTCTTGCCGATCAGCACGGCACCGGCGTCGAGCAGCCGCTGGACCACCGGGGCGGTCTCGGTCGCCACGTAGGCGTACTCCGGGCAGGCCAGCGTGGTCGGCCACCCCGCGATGTCGATGCTGTCCTTGACCCCGAAGGGGATTCCCCAGAGCGGCAGGGCCGACGGGTCGTCGATCTCAGCCAGGGCAGCACAGCGAGCCAGCACGGCGTCCTCGTCGGCCACCGAGATCCAGACCCCGTCGGCGCCGCGCTCGGCGATGGTGGCGAGCACCTGCCGACAGACGTCGACAGGTGTCGTTTCCCCCGATCGGAAGGCCGCTCCCAGCTCCGAGATCGATGGCCCGAGATACGGCCCAGAGCGAGTACCGGTTTCCGCTGCAACCCCCATGCCGTCGATTGTCGACAGAATTCGTTTCGGTCAACGCCCTCCGGCGTTACGGCTGCGTTTCGGCTGCTCCGGACGAATTGACCGGAGCCGGGGATCACCCGCGGCCCCCCTCGGGCCGGTGTCGTCGGTCAGCCGGGCAGCGGCGCCAGCCCGGGCGGGGTGTCCACGGAGCCGAGGAACTGCCGGCCGCCGTGGTCGTCGAGCTCGGCGAGGATCCGGCAGCGGTCGTTGGACTCCAGGGCCACCAGCAGTCGCTCGTGCCGCTCGATGCCGGCCGCCGTGCCCAGCGCCGCGGCCTCCCGACGGAGGTTCGCCGCCATCGGTCGCTGCAGCCGAAGCAGGATGGGCTCCAGGGCCAGATCCAGCTGCCGGTTGCCCGCCAGCGCCACGACAGCACCATGGAAGGCGCGGTGAGCGTCGTCCTTGGCCAGGTCGTCACCGGCGTCGTCGGCACGCCGCATCGCGTCCAGGTGTCGACGGATCTCGCGGAACGGATCCGCGCCCACCGTCCGGTCCAATGGGAAGGTGGTCTCGATCGCGTGCCGCTCGAGCAGGGCGCGGAGTGCGAACAGCTGGTCGATCTCCACCGCCGAGAGCTCGGTGACGCGGGTGCCGCGGCGGGGGAGATGCTCGACGAGCCCCTGGTTGGCCAGGGTGCGCAAGGCCTCTCGCAGCGGCGCCCGGCTGATGGCGAACCGCTGGCGGATCTGCTCCTCCACGATCCGCTGACCGGGCGCCAGGTCCCCGGACAGGATCTCGGCGCGGAGCCGCCGGGTGGTGATCTCGAGCAGGCTCGGCGCGTACAGCGCTTCGTCGAGCTCGGTCACGGCGATCTCCTCGGACTGGTCTGCAGGGCCTCGCAGAGTGGCCAGTCTAGGTCTGACGCGCGGCCCAGGGCCGCGCCGACCGGTGGTCCGGCGCGAAGACCGCCTGCCCGGACACCCACTGGAACGATGAGTTCGTGACCGTGCGGCAGTCTGAAGGACGTGCCGAGCGATCCCGAATCGTGGATCCTGCACGTCGACCTGGATGCGTTCCTGGCGGCCGTGGAGGTCCGTCGGCGACCGGAGCTGCGCGGGTTGCCGGTGGTGGTCGGCGGTGACGGAGATCCCACGCGACCCCGACAGGTGGTGGCGACCGCGTCGTACGAGGCGCGGGCCTTCGGGGTGCACTCGGGGATGCCGCTGGCTCGGGCGTACCGGAAGTGCCCGGACGCGGTGTTCCTGCCGACGGACCATCTCGCCTACGACGCCGCCAGCGCCGAGGTGATGGCAGCGCTGCGCTCGTTCGGTCATCCCGTCGAGGTGTGGGGCTGGGACGAGGCCGTGCTCGGAGCCGAGGTCGCCGACCCGGAGGGTCTGGCCCAGGAGCTCCGTGCCGGGGTCTTGGCGCGGACCGGGCTCACCTGTGCCGTCGGGCTCGGCGAGACCAAAGAGCGCGCCAAGATGGCCACCGGCTTTGCCAAGGCCTCACCTGAGCGGGTGTTCCGGTTGTCCTCGACCAACTGGGTCGCGGTGATGGGCGACCGCCCCGTGTCCGACCTCTGGGGCATCGGCAAACGCACCGCCGCCCGGTTGGGTGAGGCCGGCATCGCCACCGTCACCGACCTGGCCACCGCGGACCGGGACGACCTGGCCGCCCGGTTCGGACCCAGCACCGGACCGTGGCTGAGAGCCCTGGCCCGCGGCGGCACCTCCCGGACGGTGCACCCCGAGGAGCGAGCGGCCCGGTCGCGCAGCAAGCAGGTCACCTACCCCCGGGACCTGACCGATCCGGGCGAGATCGCCGCCCAGATCACCGCGTTGACCGAGGACGTCTGCGGAACGGTCTTCGCCGATGGTCGGACAGTCACTCATGTGGGCGTGATCGTGCGGACCTCGACCTTCTTCACCCAGGTCAAGACCGGCAAGCTGCCGGCGACGGCCGCCGAAACGGCACCGGTGGTGAGCAAGGCGCTCGAGGTGCTCGGGAGGTTCGAGATCACCCGACCCGTACGCCTCCTGGGCGTACGGGTGGATCTCGCCCGACCTGGTATCAAGGGAGGTACATCCCACCATGGCCATGACGCTGCGTCTCACCGAGGAGGAGTCCGACGCCCTGCGCAGTCGCGCCGACCAGGAGGGACGTTCGATGCAGGAGATCGCCCGACAGGCGGTTCGGGAGTATGTCGAGACCCATAGCCGCGCCGAGCTCCTCGATCGCGTTCTCGATTCCGAGCTCCCTCGCTACGCCGAGGCCCTCGAGCGCCTCGGTCGGTGATCTCTCTGACGCTCGACGAGCTGCTTCTCGTTGCCGATCGGGCACTTGCCGGGGACGTGGTCATCCGAGATGTCGGGTTGCTGGAGGCAGCTCTGGCCCGCCCGCGAGCATCGGCGTTCGGGTCCGACGCGTACGCGACGTTGACCGAGAAGGCTGCCGCACTTCTCCACTCGCTCGCGAAGAACCGGGCTCTGGTCGACGGGAACAAGCGGCTGGCCCTGGCCGGCACCATCGCCTTCCTCGGTCTGAACGGACTACGCCTCACCTACACCAATGACGGGGTGTATCGGCTGATCGTCGCCGTCGCGGACGGGACGATCGACGAGATCGGTGTTCTGTCACAGGACCTCGACGCGCACACCAGCGCCTGGTGACGGTCGCCCGATCTCCATCGGAGTAGGTGTTCGACCCCCTGCAGGTGTGCCGAGAAGGAGGTACGGGTTCGGGATCGGCGCCCTGAGCGTGTCCGTTGCTCCTTCTCGGCGCCGCCTCAGTCGTCGATCGTGGCGGTCACCATCACGGCGACGGGGGCCAGGTAGCCGTTGGGGTCCAGCATCCAGCCGGCTTCGAAGGCGGCGTCGACCACCTCGGGCGCCCACTCGAGCTTCACCCGAGCATCGCCGCTGTTGACCACCAGCAGCTCGCCGGTGCCCTCGGTGGCCGCGTTCTCGCCGGCCTCGACAAGCGTGATGGCGCGCCAGCTGCCCGCTGGGACCGACAGGGCGTCCTGGACACCGAGCCGGACGGTCCGCGCTGCGTCGCCCTCGTTCAAGGTGACGTCCCAGACACCCGACTTCACCGTGAGCACCTGGGTCTGCGCGTGACGGTGCCGCAGCACGCCCTCGCCCGGCACCGCACGCAGCCAGGACAGGTTGAACGAGTGGGGCTCGTGCACGCGAGGCACCTGCCGACGGTCCTCGCTCATGCCGTAGCCGATGCCCAGGGCCAGCTCGGCACCGCCGCCCGGCAGCGCGGCGCACAGCAGGGACCGACGGCTGTAGACCCGGTCGCCGGGCTGGATCACCCGCTGTCGCATCTCCGCAGGCGTGTAGGTGGTGAGCTCGTCGATGTACTCCTGCTTCATCGGCTTGATCAGCGGCACGTCGGTGGGTAGGACGTCGCCCGCCACGGTGTCGATCAGCCGCGAGTCGGCGGTGAGGTGGAGACCGTACGACTCCGCCTCGCGCAGCACCGACGGGCCCCAGATGATGCCACCGGTGACATCGTGGCCCAGCACGGTGAGCAGGATGCCGTCGTCGGCCCCCTCGTTGGTGAACCCGCGGAAGATCCAGGTCGGCACGGTGATCACGTCGCCGTCGTGGCTGACGTACTCGCCCTGCTGGCCGTCCACGCCCCAGCGCAGCCGGAAGGTGCCGCCGAAGTTGATGAAGACCTCAGCCGTGAAGTGCAGGTGCAGGTTGTTCGTCACCCCGTTCGGCATCCCGGCCGCACCGACGTTGTAGCCGTGCAGCTCGGACAGGTTCACGAACTGGTCGGGGTTCTGCGACACGCCCGGTCCGACGAACGCGTAGTTCTCCTTGCGGTCCGACCCGGGCGTGCGGCAGTCGATGAAGGCCGAGTTGCACGACACCCAGTCCGTGCGGCGGATGGTGCGACGGGTCAGCTCCTCAGCCGAGACGGGCACGTCGGAAACGAGGAGGTCGGTCATGCGGGATTCCTTACCTGGCGAGTTGTGGAGGATCAGTAGATGTTGGTGCCGGCGTACGGCTCGTCGCCGCGACGGGAGGCGAGCTGCGCGCGCAGGGCGATCTCGTCGTAGAGCCGGACCTCGCGCACGATCCGGCCGTTCTGGACCAGGAACTGCGAGATGCCGAGCACGTCGACCGGTGACCCGGTGAGCGGACCGAAGTCGGCGGTGCCGTTGTAGTGACCCGAGAACTTCCAGACCACGGCGATCCGGAGTCCGGCGTAGCGCTCGTCGGCGTTCGTCGCGACGTCTCGGACCTCGAACTGACCGGC
Source organism: Microlunatus sp. (assembly GCA_036524985.1). Taxonomy (GTDB): domain Bacteria; phylum Actinomycetota; class Actinomycetes; order Propionibacteriales; family Propionibacteriaceae; genus Microlunatus. The sequence goes on from DATDBH010000161.1 coordinate 11,578, forward strand.
CGGGAAGGGCCGGATCATCTTCAGCAGCTGGCGACGGTAGCCCTCGGGCCGGATGATCGTCTTGTTGCCGATCGTCTGCAGCACGAGGTCGCGGACGAAGAAGTCGTCGACCTTCTCCAGGTCACGGTCGTTCCAGACCCGCTGGATGAGGTCCAGGACCAGCTCCACCTCGGGACGGAAGTCGTCCGGCCGCGGGCCGCTGTCCCCGGCACCGATCACGTCCGCCGGCGCCGGCTGGGTGAAGCTGCCGGTGTAGCCGGCGAAGGCCTTGGCCCGGGCGACCTCGTCGGGATCCTGACCCTGCTGGAGGGCGATGGCGAGGGAGTCGCGGATCACCCACTCCTCGACCATCCGACCCCGACGATAGAGGCAGTTGGCGATCGTCCGGCTGACCACGTCGTGGTGCGGATCGGCCGACAGGACCAGGTGCGAGCTGAGGAACGCGTCGTCACCCCGCGCCTCCCAGATGACGTCCTCCGCCTGACCGATGCGGTCCGGGGTGTCCGAGATCCGCATCAGGGTGCCCTGGATCACCTCGTCCCGACCGACGGAGGTGCCGAACGCGCCGTGCACGATCGAGTCGGGCTCGTAGTTCTCCCGGATGTAGCCGATGGCCCGGTTGACCCAGATCAGGTCGGTGACCTCACGGATGAAGTCGTCCGGGTCGGCGTACGGCTTGTAGGCGATCGGGTCGAGCGGCATGACTCTCCTGAGCAGCGGGGATGTCCGGTGATCACGAGTGTATGCGTATGCATCTCGCCCTGGCAACCCCGCGCGGCGGCGGGCCCAAGGACCTACGAGGCGGTGCCCAGCGTCGCGCGGCGGACCAGCCGGGTGCCGAACACCGCGTGCTCGTACGGCTCGAGCTCGTCGGCTTCCACCCGCCGAACGAGCAGGCTGGCGGCCTTGCGCGCCATGGCGTCGAGGTCGAAGGCGACCGTGGTCAGCTGGATCAGTGGCCAGGCGGCCGCCGGCAGGTTGTCGAAGCCGACCATCGAGACCTCTCCCGGCACATCGACGCCGAGATCCTTGGCCGCGTTCAGGGCTCCGAGGGCGACCACGTCGTTGCCGCAGATGATCACCGTCGGACGAGGATCCCGGCCCAGCAACAGCCGGGTGCCGTCGTAGCCGGTGTCGAAGTCGAAGGGCCCGCGGTGGGTCATGGCGGCCCCGATCGCCAGACCCTGTTCGTCCAAGGCATCGCGAAGGGCCGTCTCCCGCCGCAGCGCCGTGCTGGTGTTGCGCGGCCCGAAGATGGCGCCGACCCTGCGGTGGCCGAGCGCCGCGATCTCCCCCGCCACCTCCGACATGCCGGGAACCGGATCGACGGTGGCGGAATCGGCCTCCATGGCATCGGCGGTGCGATTGAAGTAGACGAACGGCACGCCACGGTCACGCAGCCGGACCGGCACCACCGAGTCGACGGTGGTGGTGGCCAGCAGTACTCCGTCGAGGCCGTTGGAGATCAGCCGTTCGGCCACGGTGGCGGTGTCGGTGGTCTCGGTCTGCAGCACCAGCTGGTAGCCGAACGCCTCGAGCTCGTGGTGCATCGGCGCGATGACGTGGGGATAGAACTGGTTCTCCAGATCGGTCAGCAGCAGTCCGATCCGGCGGGTGCGGCCACTGGACAACGCCCGTCCGGTCTCGCTCGGCACGTAGCCGAGCGCCTTGGCGGCCTGCCGGACCCGCTGCTTGGTCTCCTCGCTGACCTTGGGGCTGTCTCGCAGCGCCCGGGAGACGGTCGGTTGCGAGACCCCGGCGAGTCGGGCCACATCGTGGGAGGTCACCACCGCCCGCCCCCTTTCCCCATGGCCGCCGATCGACTCGGCTGCGCCGATCATAGTGGCCATCTTGACGGCATCGTACGACATCGGGTTTACTGTTGGCATACGTATTCAGAGTGTCTCCCCGGTCTGCGTCGGTCGCGGTCGGGTGGTAGGCACCACCACGCAGAGGAGCGCCCCCGCCATGCCCACCACGCTCAAGACGGCACAGACCAAGTCGTTTGCCGACAGCGCGCAGGAGGAGGTCAGCCAGCGGGTGCGTCAGATCATCGGTGACATCCGCAGTCGGGGTGACGTCGCGGTCGCCGAATACTCCGAGACGTTCGACCGCTGGGCCCCCGACTCCTTCCGTCTCGACGAGGAGCGGGTCGCCGCGATCATGGCCACGCTGCCCCAGCAGGTGATCGACGACATCGTGTTCGTCCAGACGCAGGTCCGCCGGTTCGCGCAGGCACAGCGTGACTCGATGACCGACGTCGAGATCGAGACCCTGCCCGGCGTACGACTCGGCCACCGCCACGTGCCGGTGGGATCCGCCGGCGCCTACATCCCGGGCGGCAAGTACCCGCTGACCGCGTCGGCCCACATGACGATCATCACCGCGAAGGTGGCCGGTGTGCCGCGGGTCGTGGCCTGCACCCCGCCGATCAAGGGTGAGATCCCGGCCGCCACCGTGGCCGCCATGCACCTGGCCGGAGCGGACGAGATCTGGATCCTCGGCGGCGTCCAGGCGGTCGCCGCGATGGCGATCGGGACCGGGTCGATGGCGCGCGTCGACATGATCGCCGGCCCGGGCAACGCGTACGTGGCCGAGGCCAAGCGCCAGCTGTACGGCGAGGTGGGCATCGACCTGTTCGCCGGACCGACCGAGATCCTGGTGATCGCCGATGCCGAGGCCGACCCGTTCGTGGTCGCCGTCGACCTGCTGTCCCAAGCCGAGCACGGTCCGGAGTCGCCGGCCATCCTGGTCACCACCAGCAGCGCCCTCGGCGAGCAGGTGATGCGACACGTCGAGCAGATCCTGCCGGCGATGCCCACCCGCGACTACGCCGAGCCGGCCTGGCGCGACTTCGGCCAGGTGATCGTGGTGGACGACCTCGACGAGGCGTTCGCGGTGGCCGACTCGTTCGCCGCTGAGCACGTCCAGGTGCTGACCGAGAACCCCCGTCAGGCGCTGGACAAGATGCGCGACTTCGGTGCGCTCTTCCTGGGCGAGAACACCTGCGTCTCGTACGGCGACAAGGTGATCGGCACCAACCACGTGCTGCCCACGCTCGGTGCCGCCCGCTACACCGGCGGCCTGTGGGTCGGGAAGTACCTCAAGACGGTGACCTACCAGGAAGTCACCGACGAGGCCTCCAGTGCCGAGCTCGGTCGGGTCTGCGGGCGCGCCGCCCGGGTGGAGCTCTTCGAGGGCCACGCCCGCTCCGGTGACGTCCGCGCCTGGAAGCTCGAGGGTGATCGCCACGACTGGATCGACGCGGCGCTCGCGCCGAGCCTGGCGGAGGCGAGCCGGTCCTGATGAGCGACGCCGCCGCGTACGCCGATCCCACGCCCGGTCCACCGACCGGTCCACTGACCGGGCGGACCGCGCTGGTCACCGGCGGTGGCACCGGTCTCGGTGCCGCGATCACCCGGGCACTGCACGCCTCCGGGGCCTCGGTGGTGATCACCGGCCGTCGCGTCGAACCACTCGACGCGCTGGCGGGCGAGCTCGACCACGTGGCTGCCCAGGTGTGCGACGTGGCCGACTCGGAGTCGGTGAACGCGCTGGCCGCCGCCCTGGCCGACCGGGAGATCTCGATCGTGATCAACAACGCCGGGGTCGCCGGGCCGGTGGGCCCGCTGACCGAGATCGAGGTCGACGCGTGGGACGAGGTGTTCGACATCAACGTCCGCGGCGTCTTCCTGGTCTGCAAGGCGTTCCTGCCGGGCATGGTCGCGCGCGGACACGGCGACGTGATCAACCTGGCGTCGGTGTCGGGCAAGCGCCCGCTGGTGCGCCGGACCCCCTACTGCGCCTCCAAGATGGCCGTCATCGGTCTCACCTCGACCCTCGCCTTCGAGGTCGGACCGTCGGGTGTCAACGTCAACAGCCTCTCCCCCGGACCGGTGGACGGACCCCGGATGGACCGCAACTTCCGGCTCGAGGCCGAGCGGTCGGGCCGCACCTACGATGAGGCCGTGGACACGTTCGTCTCCCGGGCGGCCCTGGGCCGGATGGTGACCGAGACCGAGGTCGGTGCGGCCGTCGTGGCCATGCTCGCGATGCCCGGACTGTGCGGCGCCGACATCGATCTGTCGGCGGGAATGGTGGCGTGATGTCTCTTCGCTCTCGGGCCCACGACGGCGAGAAGCTGCTGGGGGTGCTGCTGCGGATGCCGGCCGAGGAGCTGGTCGAGATGGTCGCGGTCAGCGGCTTCGACTTCGTGCTGATCGACTGCGAGCACGGACCGGCCGATCTGATCCCGCTCCGGCAGCACATCGCCGCCGCGCAGCTGCACGGAGTCGACGTGCTGGTCCGGATCGGCTCGCACGAGCCCGCGCTGGCTCTGCGGGTGCTCGACCAGGGCGCCACCGGCATCGTGGCGCCGCACGTGGACGATGCCGACACTGCGCGCACGCTCGTGGATTCTGTGCACTACCCGCCGCTCGGACATCGTGGCTTCGCCACCTACTCTCGCGCGGGCCGCTTCGGTCTCGTCGAGGCCGTCACCCACCGCGATCGCTACCTGAGCGAGACGCTGCTCCTCGGGATGATCGAGTCCCCGGCCGGGGTCGCTGCGGCCGGCGAGGTGCTCGCTGTCCCCGGCATCGACGGGACCATGATCGGGACTGCCGATCTGGGCGCCTCCCGGGTGCCCTCCGACCCCCCGGTCGCCGACCTCGTCACCGAGGTGCACTCCGTGCTGGCTGCCACGTCGGCCCTGCGGATGGACATCGTCACCGGGCCGGACAAGGCCGCGACGGCGTTCGCCGGTGGCGCCGACCTGGTGGTCTACAACCTGGCGCACACCCTGATGGGACACCTGGCCGAGCTCCGCTCCGCCCTCCCCACCCCCTGATCAACCCCTGCTGACGCGAGGTTGTGGGGGGCCGGCGAGCCAGCCGCGGAGGGCGGCGGTGACGGCGGCCGGCTGCTCGAGGGGTGAGAGGTGCGCGGCTCGCTCCAGGATCTGCAGCTCGGCGCCGGGCACCAGCGCGGAGATCTCGCGGTGCCGGTCGAGGGGGCACAACCGGTCCTCCCGCGCCGCCAGCACCAAGGTCGGGCAGCGGATCTCGCGCAGTCCCGGACGTTCGTCGATCCTCGTCGCCTGCAGTGCCAGCTGAGCGTCGAGGTCGATCTCCTCCGCCAGCGTCAGGGCTGCCTCCACCACGTCCGGCCGATTCCACACGCTGTCGTCGGTCAGCAACACCGGCAGGAGATCCCGCTGGATCTCGCGCGCCGTGGTGCCGGCGGCCAGCCGGTCCCGCTCCCGGCGCCAGCCGGCGAGCTGCTGCTCGGTGGGACCGTACGGGTTGGTGGACAGCAGGGCCAGCTGCGTCACCCGGTTCGGTGCGGTGCGGACCATCGCCATGGCCACGATCGCGCCCAGGGACAGCCCGGCCAGGGCGAACCGCGGTGGCAGCTCGTCGAGCAGCCGGTCGACCTGCGACGGCAGGTCCGGTTCCGTCAGCCCCGGGGTGGACACCGGACCGAGGTCGAGACCGGACCACAGCCGCGCCGAGCAGTTCATGCCCGGCAGCAGCACCAGCGGCTCGTCCTCGAGCCCTCGGGGCTCTGCGGCCGTCACCCCTTGACCGCGCCCGCGTTCAGCCCGGCCACCAGGTACTTCTGCGCGATGAAGGCGATGGCGATCACCGGCAGGGTGAGCAGCATCGACGCCGCGCCGGCCTGCTGCAGCATGGGCAGTGTCTGACCGAGCTGGGTGGCGATGAACACCGGGACGGTCTTGGCGTTCACGTCGGTCAGGATGAGCGCGGTCAGGTACTCCTGGAAGGCGAAGAGGAAGACGAAGATGCCGGCCGTGAGGATGCCCGGGCCCATCAGCGGGATCATCACCTTGCGCAGCACCTGGAAGCGGGTGCAGCCGTCGATCATGGCCGCCTCGTCCAGGGTGTCGGGGATCTCGGCGAAGAAGTTGCGCAACAGCCAGATGGTGAAGGGCTGGTTGATCGCGATCAGGGCCAGGGCGAGGGCGTACGTGGTGTCGTAGATGCCGAACGCCTTGGTGATCTCGTACATGGGCAGCACCACGGCGAACCGCGGCAGGGCCCGGAAGATCAGCGCCAGCACCAGCAGCACCGCCGAAACCCACCCCGGGAAGCGTGCCAGCGCGTACGCGGCAGGCAGCCCGATGGCCAGCGCCACGATGGTGCTGATCACCGCGACCACGATCGTGTTGGCCAGGTACTTGTAGAAGTCGGTGGTCTGCCACAGGTCCACGAAAGCGGTCATCGTCGGCTGGTACACGAACACCGGCGGGTTGGCGAAGGCGACGTCGGTCGGCTTGGTGACCGACATCATGGCCCAGACGAACGGGCTCAGCATGACGATGCACACCACCGCCAGGAACAGTCCGGTGAGGAGCCAGTAGGTCCTCTTCCGGCGGGGCCGGGGAGCCGGTTTCGGCAGCGCGGCCGCCTGGCCGAGGCCGGTCGCCTCGAGCTTGGTCACTTCGATGCTGCTCATCGGGCCTTGGCCTCCTGGAAGACGCCCCGGATGAAGGGGAACAACATGATCAGGATCAAGAGGATGGTCAGCACGCTGACCGCGCTGCCCACCCCGAGGTTCTGGTTCCCCTCCCGGAACGCCTCGTTGTAGATGTAGAGCATGATCGACTCGTTGCCCATCGGGATCGCGTTGGGAGCGAGCGGGATCAGGTTGTCGAAGATCCGCAGCACGTCCATGATGCAGATCAAGGTGGCGAAGCCCAGCACCCCGCGAATGCTCGGGACGATCACGTGCAGGTGCTTCTGCAGGGTCGAGACGCCGTCGATCTTGGCAGCCTCGATGATCTCGGTCGGCACCCCCTGCAGCCCGGCCAGGATGATCAACATCGCGAAGGGCAGCAGGGACCAGATCACGTTGAGCGCGATCATGATCCGGTTCGGCCACGTGTCGGTGAACCAGAGGATCTCCTGGCCGGTGAGCTCGGTGATCGCGTAGTTGACCACCCCGCCGAAGTTGGTGTCGAACAGCCAGGAGAAGGCGGCCGCGCCGACGACGTGCGGCAGCACGTAGGACACCAGCATGATGCCGAGCACGAGCGGTCGCGCGGCGCCGATCTGGTTCATCAGGGTGGCGATGATGTATCCGAGCACCAGCATCACCACCGTGGTGGTCACCGTTAGGCCGACGGTGAACAGCACCGCCCGTCCGAAACGATCGTCGGTCAGCGCGTCGATGTAGTTCTGCAGGCCGACGAACACGCCGGCAGCACCGTAGCTGACGTCTTGGAAGCTCCACTGGATGGTGCGGTAGAGCGGCACCACCAGGAAGCCGAACATGATGATCATGCTGGGGGCGATCAGGGCGGCGTACTCGCGTTTGCGCATGGTCCAACCTCCTGGTGGTGTCGGTCGACTACTGCTTGGCGAGGATGCCCTCGGCGATCTTCTGCATCTCCGCGGTGCCGTCGTCGACGGACTGGCCGCCGCTGATCACCTTGGCGATCACCGGGGTGATGTCACCGCTGATGGCCGGGATGTAGGGGTACGGCTGGGGCGCCGGGGCGTTCTTGACCGCGTCGTCGGCCGCGGCGGCGTACGGCGTGTTGTCCGGGGTGGCGATCCCCTGCCGGGCCGGGTAGGCGGCCGGAACCGCTGACTTCGAGGCGTCCTCGCTGACGGAGGCGGCGATCAGCTGGAAGAGCAGGTCCGGGCTGATCGCGGTGTTCTTCGGCAGTGACCAGCCGTCGACCGAGAGCGCGCCGTACTGCTTGCCGCCCTGGAACACCGCCGGCGGGGCCGCGAACGCGATGTTCGTGGAGTACTTGGAGTTGCTGGCCTGCAGCAGGTCGTTCATCCGACCGGAGAACATGATCGACATGGCCGCGGTCCCGTTGTACATCTGCTGCTGGACCTTGGGCTGGTCGAAGGCGGTGACCTGCGGATCCATGTAGGGCAGCAGCGTCTTCATCTGCTCCAGCGACGTCTTCGACGTGTCGGAGTCCAGATTGGCCTTCTTGGTCGCGTCGTCCACGTACGGGGTCCCCTGCGAGCCCATGGTCGCGCCGAAGCCGGTCACGATGTCGGCCTGCCCGTTCCACGGCAGCGCCAGCGGGTACTTCATCTCCCCGGAGTCCTGGATCTTCTTCGAGACATCCCGCAGCTCCTCGAAGGTGGTCGGCGGGGTCAGGCCCAGCTTGTCGAACACGTCCTTGCGGTACGCCAGGATCAGCGTCTGCGCCTGCATCGGCAGCCCGTAGAGCTTGCCGTCATAGCTCATCAGCTTCCGCATCTCGGGGCTGATGGCCTCCAGCTGGTACTTGTCGGAATACTTGGCGAACAGGTCGTCCAGCGGCTGCAGCTTACCCTCCGCGGCGTAGGTCGGGATGATGTAGCTGTAGGTCTCGATGACGTCGTAGGAGCCCTTGTCGCCCGACAGCGAGGCCACCGTCTTCTGCACCTGGCCGCCGAAGTCGATCGGGTCGTGCTTCACCGTGACGTTGTCGTGGGTGCAGCTCTTCACCATCGTGTTGGTGAAGGGGTCGACGGCCGAGGAGTTGTAGGCGAGCACGTTCACCGTGGTCGCCTCGGCCGGGTTCTCGAAGTCGCAGGCGACCTCGGTCGCGGTGTTGGCGGCGGTCCGTGAACCGGCGCCGCAGGCCGACAGGGTGATCAGGCTCGCCGACATCGCCGCGACGGCGAGCAGCTTGAGGGTACGGGTGGGGCGCATGGGGGTCTCCTTGAAGGGGTGGTGGGAGCGGCGCTTCAGATGGTAGTGCTTACGTATTCAGCGACGCCGGTCACGGACTCGTCCCGGCGTCGGGGTCAGGAGTCGGCGATGAGGTCCAAACGGAGCTGCGCGCTGTCGCGGTGACCGGGCATCTCCTCGAAGTCGGAGATGGTCACCACCGGCCCGGCCTGGATCTGCGTCGACTCACGAGTGGCGCGCTGGTACGTGAGCTGCTTCAGGTAGCCCGTCACCGACAGCCCGCCGGTGTAGCGGGCGCCTCGCGCGGTCGGCAGCACGTGGTTGGTGCCGGACATGCCCTTGTCGGCGTACGCGACGGTCGACCACTCGCCGAGGAACAACGAACCGTAGTTGCGGAGGTTGTCCAGATAGAAGTCCGGGTCCTCGGTCAGGATCTCCAGATGCTCCGGGGCCAGCAGGTCCATGATCTCGATGGCCGTCTTCGGCGAGTCGGCGACGTAGATCGAGCCCCAGTCGCGCCAGGCGGCTCCGGCGATCTCCCGGGTGGCCAGACCTTCGAGCTGGCGGGCGATCTCGACCTCGACCGCGGCGGCCAGCTCGGCCGACGTGGTGACCAGGCACGCGGGCGAGCTGGGTCCGTGCTCGGCCTGGGCCAGCAGGTCCGCGGCCACCATCTGGGCCGTCGCGGTCTCGTCCGCGATCACGGCCACCTCCGACGGGCCGGCCAGCACGTCGATGCCCACCTTCCCGTAGAGCTGCCGTTTAGCCTCGGCCACAAAGGCATTCCCCGCACCCACGATCATGTCGGACGCGACGCCGTCGAGCAGACCGAAGGCCATCGCCGCGAGGGCCTGCACTCCGCCCAGCGCGAACATCCGATCGGCTCCGGACGCCCGAGCGGAGTAGAGGACGGCGGGATGGGGTTGACCGCCGCGGCTCGGCGGCGTGGCACAGACGATGTTGGGCACCCCGGCGGCCCGGGCGACACCGACGGTCATGAAGGCGCTCGCCAGCAGCGGGAACCTGCCGGCCGGCAGGTAGGCCCCGACGTTGCCCACGGGCACGTACTTCTGGCCGCACACCACCCCGGGAACGACTTCCTCGGAGAAGTCGTGCAGGTGGGCGCGCTGCATGCTGGCGAACCGACGCGTCCGCTCGGCCCCGGCGTCCAGAGCCTCCTTGAGATCGGCCGGAAGGGGAGCCGTCAGTCGCTCCACCTGCTCGGCGGTGATCTCGAAGTCGAGACCACCGGTCCAGCCGTCGAGCCGCTCGGCGTAGGACCGTACGGCGTCCAGACCACCGGATTCGATGTCGGACAGCATCGTGGAGACGGTCGCGATCACACCGGGGTCGGACTGGGCCGCCACGTCGGGGCGATCCGGCTCGCGGACCACGGAGAAGGAACCGGTGATGCGAGTCCGGTCGGCGGGAGTGAGATGCATACGTATAACCTAAGGGAGATCTGAGGGTCTGGCAAGAGCCCACCTCCGGTACCCGCTCGGTCCGGTGGCGAGCGGCGGGACCTACGACGAGATCCGGGCGACCTTGTGCCCTGGCGGCGACCGCTCGACCGGACCCATCCTGGGGGCAGGACCGCGGGCCCCGGCGTCGACCGAGAGACTGCGACGACCAGGGAGGCACGCGATGGGCAAGGCACTGGTGGTGTACGAGTCGATGTGGGGCAACACCGAGAAGGTGGCTCGCGCCATCGCCGAAGGCCTGGGCTCCACGCTCCAGGTGGAGGTCTGCGAGATCCGTGACGCGCCGGGATCTCCCACCCCGGACGTGGACCTGATCGTGGTCGGCGGACCTACGCACGCCTTCTCGATGACCAGGGCCAGCACCCGAGAGGACGCCCGGCGTCAGGGCGCCGACCACGGCGGCGACACGGGGCTGCGCGAGTGGCTCGACGGTCTGCCGGCTGGTGAGCACCCCCAGCACGTGGCCACCTTCGACACCCGGGTGGAGAAGATGCGCCATCTTCCGGGCTCGGCCGCCAAGAGCGCGGCCCGGGTCGTCCATCGTCACGGCTATGAGCGGGCCGAAGCCACCGAGAGCTTCTACGTCGCCGACATCGACGGCCCTCTCATCGACGGGGAGCTGGAACGAGCCTCCGCCTGGGGTCGCAGGATCGCCGCCGGGATCTAGCACTGGTGGCGACCGGAGGCTCGGGCCCCTCGCCACTCAGGCCACCACGACCACCAGGCCAAGACCGACAAGTGCGTAGGCAGCACTGGTCCAGCGACGAGCGTCCCGCGGCACCGTGCGCCAGCGCACGATCACCCCGGCCGATCCGACCCCGACGGCGACGGCTGCCGCCACCCACAACCAGACGCCCGGCCCGGGCGGTGGTGCCAGGGCCCGGACCAGGGCGATGATCATGCGCAGTCCCCGATCCGGTCCAGCAGCTCGAAGCCGGCTCGGGTGGTGGTGTCCGGTGACTCCTGCAGGGACGACAGGATCACCACGCCGGCCTGCCGTTCGCGGTCGATGCCGAGGAAGGAAGTGAAGCCTCCGGTACCGCCGTTGTGCCAGGTCACCACTCGCTGTCGACGGGCGATGGCAGGGTGATCCAGGCCCAACCGGTCGGGGTGTCATCGACCGTGGCCTTCGGCGTCAACACATCCATTCCCGGCGCCTCGTCGGTGAGCAGTCGCTGGGTCAGTGCGGCCATCTCGCCGATGTCGGCACGGGTTCCGCCAGCCGGAGCCAGCGCCTCACCGAGCCAGGCGTCGGCCGTCCGCCCGCCCCCCGTCTGCCCGA
>DATDBH010000162.1:0-25858 GCA_036524985.1 Microlunatus sp.
CCGACGATCCTGTTCCTCTCGATCACCGGCATCATCGGCTCGTTCCAGGTGTTCGACTACATCTACTTCTTCTACGAGACGACAGCTCCGGCGTACGCGCGCACCATCGTGTACGAGATCGTCCAGATCGCCTTCCGCGAGTTCAACTTCGGTCGCGGTGCGGCGCTGGCGATGGTTCTGTTCCTGATCCTGTTGGCGGTGACTGGTCTCCAGCTGCTCGCCCAGAAGAGATGGGTGCATTACACAGAATGACTATGCAGAACAATCTCAGCATCCAAGCCGTCGAGACGGTGGTTCACGAGCCCCCGGCCGCACAGGTGCAGAACAAGCGGCCCTTCCGGCCCAGCCGAGTGCTGCTGCACCTCTTCCTGACCATCGCCTCGGTCCTGATGGCGCTTCCGTTCCTGTGGATGATCTTCTCCTCCTTCAAGCCGTTGGACGAGATCTTCATGCAGCCGCCGAAGTTGTTGCCGATGGCGCCGACCCTGCAGAACTACCAGACCGCGTTCGGGACGGGCAGCTTCTACACGTCCTTCTTCAACAGCTTCTACATCGCCACAATCGTCACGGTGGTCTCCCTGATCACCTGCGCGATGGCGGCCTACGCGTTCGCCCGGATGCGGTTCCCGGGCAACAACGCCATCTTCGGAGTCTTCCTGGCCACCATGATGGTGCCGTTCCAGCTGATCGTGATCCCGCAGTACATCATCCTGGGAGAGCTCCGCTGGATCGACACGCATCTGGCGCTGATCGTGCCACCGGCGCTGTTCAACGCCTTCGGGGTGTTCCTGCTGCGGCAGTACGTCCGCGGCATCCCGTTGGAGCTGGAGGAGGCGGCGGCCATCGACGGCGCCGGAAAGATCAAGATCTTCCTCACGATGATCCTGCCCCTGCTCAAGACCCCGATGGTGGCCCTGGGCATCTTCATCTACCTGGGCCAGTGGAACAACTTCCTCGCCCCGCTGATCTTCATCAACACCGACTCGTTGTTCACGTTGCCGCTGTGGGTGGCGCAGTTCAAGGGTGCGTACTCCTCCGACTGGGGCGGCCTGATGGCGGCCACCTCGTTGGCGGCGGTGCCGTTCCTGATCATCTTCATCATCGCCCAGAAGCAGATCGTGGAGGGCATCGCGCTGTCGGGGTCCAAGACCTAGGCCCCGACCGCTCCAGCACCACCGCCGAGCGCTCGGAGACTCACGTCTCCGGGCGCTCAGCACGTTCACCCCACCTGCCCGTCCGAAAGGAACACCGTGCCTGTCAACGCCTACGTCCTCCTGCGCACCGAGGGAGTGTCGGTCCTGGTCGACCTCACCGACGGACGTCTGCCGTCGATTCCGTACTGGGGCGCCGACCTCGGGGAGCTGAGCGCCGCCGATGCCACCGCCATCGTGCGCGCGGCCGAGTTCCCGAACGCCTCCAACATCACCGACACCCCGGTGCGGCTGGCCCTGCTGCCCGAGCACTGGACGGGGTGGCTGGGCCGACCCGGCCTGGCCGGATCCCGTGCGGGTCGGAGCTGGTCACCGAAGTTCGCCACCACCGCCCTGCGGGTCGACGGCGTGGCGGCCTCCGAGGCCTCCGACGGCGAGATCGTGGTCAGGTCGGGACCGGCCGAGATCGAGGTGGAGGCGGTCGACGAGGTGGCCGGACTCGCTCTGGTGATCACCCTCGGGCTGACCACGGGCGGGTTGCTGCGGACCCGTGCCCGGGTGAGCAACCTCGCCGACGAGGCGTACGGTCTGGAGTCCCTCACCCCGGCGCTCCCGGTGCCCCCGATCGCCCGGGAGATCCTGGACATGTCCGGCCGCTGGGGCAAGGAGCGGATCGCCCAGCGGAGCCCCCTGCAGGTGGGCATCCACCTGCGGGAGAACCGCAAGGGCCGCACGGGCTCGGACGCCGCGACCCTGCTGCACCTGGGCACTCCCGGCTTCTCGTTCGCCGACGGCGAGATCTGGGCGGTCCACACCGGCTGGAGCGGGAACCACGTGCATTACGCCGAACGACTCTCCACCGGCGAGCAGCTGATCGGTGGTGGTGAGCTGCTGCTGCCCGGTGAGGTGGTCCTCGCCGAAGGCGAGAGCTACACCTCGCCGTGGCTGTACGGCTCCCACGGCGTGGGTCTGGACGCCGTCGCCCGCCGTTTCCACCGGTTCCTCCGGGCGCGACCGAACCACCCGTCCACCGTTCGTCCAGTCACCATCAACGTCTGGGAGGCGGTCTACTTCGACCACGACCTCGACCGGCTGGTGGACCTGGCCGAGCGGTCCGCGGCGCTGGGGATCGAGCGCTACGTCCTCGACGACGGCTGGTTCGGCTCCCGCCGCGACGACCACTCGGGGCTGGGAGACTGGACCGTCTCACCCGACGTCTGGCCGAACGGCCTGCACCCGATCGTGGACAAGGTGAAAGAGCTCGGGATGGAGTTCGGGCTCTGGTTCGAGCCCGAGATGATCAACGAGGACTCCGACGTCGCGCGCGCCCACCCGGAGTGGATCATGGCGACCGGTGACCGGCTGCCGGTCGAGGCGAGGTTCCAGCAGGCGATCAACCTCGGCCTCCCCGACTGCTACGCCTTCATCCGCGATGCCATCTTCGCCATCCTCAACGAGTACGCGATCGACTACATCAAGTGGGACCACAACCGGGACCTGGTCGACGCCGGCACCCAACCCGGCGGGCGGCCAGGGGTGCGCGAGCAGACCCTCGCGTTCTACCGGCTTCTGGACGAGATCAAGGCCGCCTTCCCGGGACTGGAGATCGAGTCCTGCTCCTCCGGTGGAGCCCGCGTCGATCTCGGCGTGCTGGAACGCACCGAACGGGTCTGGGTCTCGGACTGCATCGACCCGCACGAACGGCAGGAGATGCACCGCTGGACCACCCAGCTGATCCCGCCGGAGCTGATGGGGGCCCACATCGCCTCGGGCGAGTCGCACACCACGGGTCGCACCCACGACCTGGACTTCCGCGCGGCGACCGCGATCTTCGGTCACCTCGGGATCGAGTGGGACCTGTCCACGGCGACCGAGCAGGAGCTCGCGGAGCTGACCTCGTGGATCACCTTCCACAAGGAGCATCGCGAGCTGCTGCTGGGCGGTGACCTCGTGCGCGTGGACTTCCCCGACGACTCGGTCAACGTGCACGGGGTGGTCGCGGCCGACCAGAGCTCGGCCATCTTCGCGGCCGTCGCGGTCGATCGCTCCGCCGTCGTCTCGGTGGGTCGGCTCCCGTTGCGTGGACTGGATCCGGCCCGCCGCTATCGCGTGGTGCCGGTCGACGAGCTGCTGCCCCACCACGGGAGGCCCCCGCGCTGGTGGGGGATGACCGCTCCGAGGGTCGACTACGGACACCTGAACGGGGGCGATCTCGTCCGCGACGGTGAGCACGGGGTGGTGCTGTCGGGGGCCGCGCTCGCGCACGCGGGTCTGGTCCCGGCCAACATCAACCCCGATCATGCCGTGCTCTACCTGGTGACCGCCGTCGACTGAGGGTCGGGCGGGGCGCACTGAGGTTGGGCGGGTCGGCGAAGATGGTGCCGTGACCCACGGAGCCTCCGCGCCCAGCTCTGACGATCGCTCGTCCCGGCCGGTCCTGTTGACGGTCGACGACGATCCGTCGGTGTCCCGCGCCGTCGCCCGCGACCTGCGGCGGCGGTACGGGAACGACTACCGGATCCTGCGGGCCGACTCCGGCCCGGCGGCACTGGACGCGATCCGGGAGGTCGTCCTCCGGGGCGAGCAGGTGGCCGTGATCCTGGCCGACTACCGGATGCCGCAGATGAGCGGCATCGACTTCCTCGAACTGGCCATGGACCTGGTGCCCTACGCGCGACGGGCCCTCCTCACGGCGTACGCGGACACCGACGCCGCCATCGCTGCCATCAACGTCGTCGACGTGGACCACTACCTGCTGAAGCCGTGGGAGCCGCCGGAGGAGAAGCTGTATCCGGTGATCGACGAGCTGCTGGCCGCCTGGCAGCGGGATGGCCACGCGATCGAGCGCAAGATCAAGATCCTCGGTCATCCCTGGTCCGCGCCGTCGTACGAGGTCCGTGACTTCCTGGCCCGGAACCTGGTGTCCTACCGCTGGTACAACGTCGCCGACCCCGACGGGCAGCGGCTGATGGCCGCCGCCGGGGCCACCCCCGACGACATCCCGGTGGTGATCACCAGCGACGGCGATCCCCTGATCCGGCCCGCTCTGGCCGAGCTCGCCAACGCCGTCGGCCTGTCGACCGCGCCGACCGAGGAGTTCTACGACCTGGTCATCGTGGGTGGCGGACCGGCGGGCCTGGGAGCGGCGGTCTACGGGGCCTCGGAAGGCCTGAAGACAGTGATCATCGAGCGGGC
Organism: Microlunatus sp.; assembly: GCA_036524985.1. Lineage (GTDB taxonomy): Bacteria > Actinomycetota > Actinomycetes > Propionibacteriales > Propionibacteriaceae > Microlunatus. Next base: position 4,347 of record DATDBH010000162.1, read on the forward strand.
CGCCGCGGGCGGGCAGGCGGGTCAGAGCTCGCGGATCGAGAACTACCTGGGCTTCCCCGACGGGGTGTCCGGCGACCAGCTCACCGAGCGGGCCCGCCGACAGGCGATCCGCCTCGGGGCCGAGCTGATCACCGCCCGCACCGCGGTGGGGCTCCAGGTGCAGGGACCGGCGCGCCGCCTCGTCTTCGACGACGGATCGAGTGTGCTGACCAGGGCGGTGCTGCTGGCCACCGGGGTCTCCTACCGGGAGCTGGTCGCCGACGGACTCGCCGAGCTGGTCGGCCGGGGTGTCTACTACGGCTCCGCCTCGACCCAGGCCGCGGCCTGCGCCGGCGACCACGTGATCATCGTCGGCGGCGCCAACTCGGCCGGCCAGGCGGCGGTGTTCTTCGCCCGGCACTCCGCCCGGGTGACGCTGGCGGTGCGCGGGGACTCGCTGGAACGCTCCATGTCCAGCTACCTGATCGAGCAGATCGCGGCGATCGACACCATCGAGGTCCGGACCCGCACCCGGGTCGAGCGGTGCACCGGAGCCGATCACCTGGAGTGCGTCACCCTGGTCGATCTCGACGACGGCTCGAGCCAGCAGGTCGACGCCGGCCACCTGTTCGTGTTCATCGGCGCCGCACCGTTGACGGGGTGGTTGCCGGCGGTGCTGACCACCGACGACGCCGGGTTCGTCCGGACCGGACCGGACCTGGTGGTCGAGGGACAGCGACCGGTCGGCTGGGAGCTCGACCGGGACCCGTATCTGCTGGAGTCGAGCATCCCTGGAGTGTTCGTCGCCGGCGACGTACGGTCGCAGTCGGTGAAGCGGGTGGCCTCGGCCGTGGGCGAGGGTGCGCTCGCGGTGACCCTGGTGCACCGGTACCTGGCCGAGTGAGCAACATGGAAGGGACGGTCCCCATGACCGACACTGGTGAGGACGTGCCCCGGCTGACCGCCGACGAGCTGCGCGAGCTGTTCCTGTTCGAGTCCCTCGACCCCGACCAGCTGGACTGGCTGAGCGCCACCGGGCGGGTCGAGGAGCGAGCGCGCGGCGACTTCGTCTACCGCGAGGGTGAGCGGGCCACCTGCTTCTTCGTGCTCCTCGCCGGCACGATCTCCATGCACCGGCGGGTCGAGAACACCGACGTCGAGATCACCCGGACCAGCCAGCTGGGCGCCTACTCCGGAGCGACGCAGGCCTTCATGGCCGGCGAGGACGCCGTCTACCAGAACAGCCTGGTAGCGATCACCGACAGCCGGTTCTGGGTGATCGAGGCCGGTGAGATCGGCGAGCGGATCCGGGCCTGGTTCCCGATGGCCATGCACCTGCTCGAGGGGCTGACGATCGGGATGCGGTCCAGCCAGGCCGCGGTGGGACAGCGCGAGCGCCTGCTGTCGCTGGGTCGCTTGTCGGCGGGGCTGACCCACGAGCTGAACAACCCGGCCGCCGCGGCGGTCCGCGCCACGGCATCGCTGCGGGAGCGGGTCAGCCGGATGCGGGGGAAGCTGGCTCATCTCGCCTCCGGGAAGGTGGACGCCGCGGCGATCCAGATCCTGGTGGAGGTGCAGGAGGCGGCCGTCGAGCGGATGGCCAAGGTCCAGGAGATGACCACCATGGAGGTCAGTGACCTCGAGGACACCATCGCGGACTGGCTCGACGATCATGACGTCGCCAACAGCTGGGACCTGGCCCCTGCCCTGGTCGCCGCGGGTGTCGACCCGGACTGGCTCGACGAGGTCGCCGCCCAGGTGCCCGACGCGCTCATCTCCGACGGGCTGCACTGGGTCGCGTACGCGCTGGAGACCGAGCAGCTGATGAACGAGATCGAGGACTCGACGCAGCGGATCTCGACCCTGGTGGGGGCGGCCAAGCAGTACTCCCAGGTGGATCGGGCCGGACTGCAGGACGTCGTGGTGAAGGAGGGCCTGATCAGCACGGTGATCATGCTGGGCCACAAGATCAAGAACTCCTCGATCACCCTGGTCAAGGACCTGGCGCCCGATCTGCCGACCGTCCCGGGCCACCCCGCCGAGCTCAACCAGGTGTGGACCAACCTGATCGACAACGCGCTGCAGGCGATGCCGGACGGCGGCACCCTGCGGATCCGGACCTCCCGGGAGGACGACTGCGTGCTCGTGGAGATCGGTGACTCCGGCAGCGGCATCCCAACCGAGCTGCGGGACAGGATCTTCGAGCCCTTCTTCACCACCAAACCGGTGGGTGAGGGCACCGGTCTGGGGCTGGACATCTGCTATCGGGTCATCACCCAACGGCACGGCGGCGACCTCCGGGTCGTGTCCGAGCCGGGTGACACCCGGTTCCAGGTCCGACTCCCGCTGTCCCGCTCGGGCGCGGAGTGAAGGTCTGATCGACGCGGGGTCACGCGGGGAGCAGGCTCTCGACCACCCGGGCGGCCGCGGCGGCGCCGTCCTCTCCTCCGTACGCCCGGCGCACCTGCTCCGCGGCGGCGCGCAGGGCGGGGTCGCTGATCACGCGCTCCACGGCGGCCGGAAAAGCGGCTGACGAGACGTCCTTCGGTGCGACGGCGATCGCGTTCCCACGTTTCACGCACTGCCGTACGTTCCAGGTCTGCTCGGGCTGCAAGCCCATGCCGACGAACGGGACCCCGGTGGCGCAGGCGGTCTGCACCGTTCCCTGGCCACCGTGGATGACGGCGGCGTCGATCAGTCCGCCCAACCGGTGGGCCGGCAGCAGCGGGGTGACGCGGACGTTCGCCGGGAGCGCGTCGCCGGGGGAGAGGTAGTGGCCGATCGGGGCGATGACGTCCACGTCCAGGGTGCCCAGCGCGGTGGCGGCGGCGAGAGCGAGTCGTCGGTCGGCCGAGGAGCCGAGTCCGAGGTAGACCAGCGGTCGGTCGGCTCGGACGATCTCGGGCAGGGGCGCGTCGAGGTGGGCGAAGATCGGGCCCACCCGGGTGAAGTCGGCGGGCAGCCGATAGCCGTCGAGCTCCCAGGGCATCACCGTCAGGAGGTTGTGGTCGGCCCGGAGCAGCGAGGCCATGGTCCGCAGCGGACGCACGCCGTGGGCCCGAGCAACCGATGTGAACGCCCGCGGCGCGAGCGGAGCTGCGTTGTAGAGCCAGCGGAACGCTGTGGTCGCGGCCCGGTCGAGCGTGCGGGCGCTGAGGCCGTCGCCATCGACGAAGCCCATCGCGCGGGTCTGCGCCACCTGGGGATGGGTGAGCGCGAAGGGCACCGGGTAGACCAGTGGCACTCTCTCGGCCCGGGCCGAGAGGAAAGAGGTGAGGTTCGAGCCGGTGATCACAGCCGCGGCGCTCAGCTCCCGGATCGTCCGCCGCTCGAGCGCCACCCGCTCGCCGACGAGCTCGCGGGTGAACGGACTCCGCCAGGTCCGGCCCTGGTCGAACGCCAGCGCCTGCTGACGTTCGGCCGCGGACCACGCGGGCGTACCGGCGCGGTACTCGAAGCCTGCGTCGTGGACGAGGGACACGAACTCGGTCTCGTAGCCGAGGAAGACGACTCGATGACGCGGGTGCAGGGCCCGGGCCACCTCGATCATCCGGGTCGTCTCGGCCAGGTTGAACATGGCCGGACAGAACAGGACGGTCGCCATCTCCCTCTCCCTCCGCTGGTGTCCCGCGCCGCGGCTGTCGGCGTCGGGCGACCGTAGCGCGCCGGCCCCCGGACCGCCACCGCGGCGAGCCCGGTGCGCGTCGCAGGGCGGGCATACACTCACCCCGTGCCGGGACGGATCAACGACGAGGACATCGCGACGGTCCGCGAGCGAGCCCGGATCGACGAGGTCGTCGGGTCCCACGTCGCCCTCCGCAACGCCGGCAGCGGCACCATGAAGGGCTTGTGTCCCTTCCACGACGAGAAGACTCCCAGCTTCCAGGTCAACCCCTCCCGGGGGTTCTACTATTGCTTCGGCTGCGGCGAGGGCGGGGACGTCATCTCCTTCGTGCAGAAGATCGACAACCTGTCCTTCACCGAGACCGTCGAGCGTCTGGCCGACCGGGTGGGGATCCAGCTGCGCTACACCGACGGCGGAGCGTCGCAGCCCGAGCGCGGGCACCGGCTGCGGCTGATGGAGGCCAACCAAGCGGCGGCCGAGTTCTACGCCGAGCAGCTGTCGGGGACCGAGGCCGGCTTCGGGCGCCAGTTCCTCAGCGAGCGGGGGTTCGACCGGGCGACGGCAGAGCACTTCGGGGTCGGGTATGCCCCGCAGGACGGTCGGGCGCTCCGTCGGCACCTGAACGGCCGGGGGTTTCGCGACCCCGAGCTGGTGGCGGGGGGCCTGATCCGCGAGGCCGGCTGGGACTACTTCCAGGGACGCCTGCTGTGGCCGATCCGGGACTCCGGCCGGCAGGTGCTGGGCTTCGGAGCGCGGCGTCTGCGTGACGACGACCGGATGCCGGCGAAGTACCTCAACACGCCCGAGACCGCGCTGTACAAGAAGTCCCAGGTGCTCTACGGGCTGGACCTGGCTCGGCAGCAGATCGGCAAGAAGTCCCAGGCGGTGGTCGTGGAGGGCTACACCGACGTGATGGCCGCCCACGTGGCGGGCGTCGACACCGCGGTCGCCTCCTGCGGGACGGCGTTCGGCGACGACCACGCCCGGCTGCTGCGCCGGCTGATGGGCAATCACGACGCGTTCCGCGGGGAGGTCATCTTCACCTTCGACGGCGATGCGGCTGGCCAGGCCGCGGCCCTGAAGGTGTTCGGCGGGGACGCCAACTTCATCGCCCAGACCTACGTGGCGGTGGAACCGTCCGGACTGGATCCCTGCGACCTGCGGCTGCAGCAAGGCGATGCGGCCGTCCGCGAGCTGGTGGCCCGGCGGGTCCCGCTCTACCGGTTCGTGATGGCCAACATCTTGACCCAGCACGACCTGGATCGGGCCGACGGGCGGCTGTCCGCGCTGCGTGAGGCTGCGCCGCTGATTGCGAGCGTCCGAGACTTCAAGCTCTCGAGCGGCTACGTGCGCGAGCTCGCCACCATGCTCGGCATGGACGTCGAGGAGGTCCGCCAAGAGGTCGCCGGTGCCGCCCGCAGGGATCAGCGCAACGGGCAGCGGGTCGCGACGGAGACTCCGACCCAGGTCTCGCCGGCTCCGGATGAGCGACGCTGGCTACCCGATCCGGATGATCGTCTGCTGGTCACCGAACGGGAGACCATGAAGCTGCTGCTGCAGGCCCCGCAGCTGTTCGAGCCGGACTGGTTGGCTCTGGAAGCGGACGACTTCACCCACCGCGCATACGCGGCCGTGTTCCGCTCCATGCAGGCGGCTCGCTCCGGTCATCGTGACGACCCCGCGTCGGGGGCGGTCTGGGTGCACCAGGTCGCGACCGCCGTCCCGCACGAGCTGCTGACCTCGCTGGTCGCCAACCTGGCCGTCGAACCCCTGTCCCTGCACGGCCCGGCCACCGAGCACTACGTCCAGGCCAACGCCGCCAAGCTCCGGCTGCTGACGGTGATGCGACAGGTCGGCCAGCTGAAGTCGAAGCTCCAGCGCACCAACCCGGTGGAGAACCCGACGGCGTACAACCAGATGTTCTCCGAGCTCGTGGTGCTGGAAGCCCGGCGCAGCGAGCTGCACGCCCAGAGCCTTCGGGGTGCTGTCTGAGCGGTCGGCGGAGAAACGTCACCGTGCTCTGTGGATAACCCCGACCGGGCGTTTGCCGGCTGGACGGCCACCCGGTGACAGTGAGGCATGGACACCACCGCACCCCTGGCCGGACCGCTGCTGACGCCTGCCGAGGAGGTGGAGCTCGCTCTGGACATCGAGGCCGGGCTGCTGGCCGCGGACGCCCTGGCCCGGGATCTGAGACCCCACGACGCGACCGGCGAGGAGCTGCGCTGGCTGGTCGCGGCCGGCGAGCGGGCCCGCCGCCGCTACGTCGAGGCGAATCTGCGGCTGGTGGCGATGGTCGCCCGGCAAGCCGGCCAGCGCGCCGGGCTGACGGATGCCGATCTGTTCCAGGAAGGCTGCCTGGGCCTGATGATCGCGGTCGATCGCTACGACTACCGCCGTGGTTGCCGCTTCGCCACCTACGCCCTGCTGTGGATCCGGGCCTTCATCGGGGCGGCCAGCGCGCGGCAGCTCGGCACGCTGAACCTGCCGGTCAGCCGAGCCGCCCAGCTGCGGCACGCCCGCGGCATCGAGGCGGTCCTGGCTCAAGAACTCGGCCGGCAGCCCACGGTGGGCGAGGTGGGCGAGGCCCTGGGGCGGTCGAGGGACTGGACGAGCCGGTTGATGACCCACGAGCAGCCGCAGGGGCTGGACGAGGTGGGCGACATCGCTGCCGTCGACACCGAGCTGGAGAAGGTGCTGGGCGGCGTCGACGCGCCGGTGGACCTGATGACCCTGCTGGAGGGCTTCGAGCGGCGAGTGCTGGAGCTGCGACTCGGCTTCGTCGGCGACCCGTTGTCCTACGCCGAGGTCTCGCGGTTCCTGGGGGTGACGTCGAATCGCGTGCGCCGGGCCGAGCGGCGGGCCCTGGAGCGGCTCCGCGCCGTGTGTCCCCGCGGGGAGTGGGATCGGCTGGCCGGCTGAGCTCCCCCGGTTGGACTCGAACCAACGACATCCTGATTAACAGTCAAGCGCTCTGCCAACTGAGCTACAGGGGATCGCGTGCTGACGCGGCTACGTACTTTAGCAGCCGGATCAGCGTTCGTCGTATTCGCGACGCAGTTCTACCAACGCCGAGTCGGCGAGCTCCCGGACACCGGGAGTGCGCCAGGTGACGCCCCGGGTCAGGGTCGCGTGCCAGCTGATCTCGGTCGGACCGTCCGCCAGATCGCGGCGTCCACTCACGATCACCCCGCGCTCCCCGGAACCGCCCAGCGCCACGAAGCGCTCGAACACGATGCTGGCGTCGACGCGCTCCCTGAACACCTCGGGCACCCTGGCGGGATCCGGCAGGGCCACCGCGCCCCGGGCGCCGCCGTACGTCTGCCAGCGCAGCTGCTCGGTCTCGGCGTTCCAGCCGCCCCGTTCGATCTCGTGCCAGCCGAGGTGCGCCCAGGCGTCGTCCCGGAACACCGACACCACCGCCGGGCTGAGCAGGACCAGACCGCCGTCGACGGCCGGCGCCCAGGCGAGGATGCGGGGAGGGCGGCCGCGCACCGCGGTCAGAGTCGTCCGCCAGGTCGCGTGGGCCTGAGGTGGCACACCCCGGGATCTGCTCCACCACCGCCGCACGGGTCGGGTCATGTCGGACACACCGTCAGTAGTCGCTGCCCGGACCGAGCTTGCTCAGGTCGTCCAGGAACTGGCCGGCCCAGTGGTCGATGTCGTGGTCGAAGACGTGCCGGCGCATGATCCGCATCCGCCGGGCCTTGTTCCGGGCGGAGTCCTCGGCTGCCGCCAGCATGGTGGACTTGAGCCCGTCGATGTCGTGCGGGTTGACCAGATAGGCCTGCCGGAGCTCCTTCGCGGCCCCGGTGAACTCGCTCAGAACCAGGGCTCCGTTGTCGCCGTTGCGGCAGGCCACGTACTCCTTGGCCACCAGGTTCATCCCGTCCCGCAGCGGCGTGACGACCATGACGTCGGCGGCCCGGTACATGGCCGCCATCTCCTCCCGCGGGTACGAGCTGTGCAGGTAGATGATCGGCGGGCGGCCGAGCCGGCCGGTGTCCCCGTTGATCCGACCCACGAGCCGGTCGATGTCGTCGCGGAGCAGCCGATACTGCTCGACCCGCTCCCGGGACGGCGTGGCGACCTGCAGGAAGACGGCGTCCTCGGGATCGACGGTGCCCTCGGCCACCAGCTCGCCGAAGGCGCGGATCCGCTCTGGTAGGCCCTTGGTGTAGTCGAGGCGGTCGACCCCAAGGAAGATCGTCGTCGGGTCACCGAGATCGGCCCGGATCTCGCGGGCTCGCTCGGCCGTCGAGTCGGCCATGGCCAGATCGTGCATGCCGCGGGAGTCGATCGCGATCGGGTACGCCCGGGCGATGACCGTGCGGCCGTCGGGGGTGCGGATCCGATCCCGACGCGTCTCGTAGGAGAACCGCTGCCGCACCAGCCGGACGAAGTTCTGGGCGCCGCCGGGCAGCTGGAAGCCCACCAGGTCGGCCCCGAGCAGTCCCTGCAGGATCTGGCTGCGCCAGGGCAGCTGCTGGAACAGCTCGGTGGGCGGGAACGGGATGTGCAGGAAGAACCCGATCCGCAGGTCGGGCCGCAGCTGGCGGAGCATCTGCGGCACCAGTTGCAGCTGGTAGTCCTGGATCCACACCTGACCGCCCTCGTCGGCGACCCTGGCTGCCGCCTCCGCGAAGCGCTCGTTGACGGTCACGTAGCGGTCCCACCACTCGCGGTGATAGGCCGGTGGGGCGACCACGTCGTGGTAGAGCGGCCAGAGCGTGCCGTTGGAGAAGCCTTCGTAGTAGAGCTCGATGTCCTCGGCCGACAGGTGAACCGGCTCCAGCTGCAGGTCGTTGTGGGTGAACGGCTCGATGTCGTCGTCGGGCGAGCCGGGCCAACCGACCCAGGCGCCGCGGTGCGTCCGCATCACCGGCTCGAATGCCGTCACCAACCCGCCGGGGGAGGTGCGCCATTCCACCGATCCGTCCGGGTTCTCGAACCGGTCGACCGGCAGCCGGTTGGCCACCACCACGAAGGAAGCCCTCTTCGACGTACGTCGTCTCGCCGCGCTCATCTCCGCCTCACCTCGAACCACACTGTTCTCGTGTCACGCATCCTCGTGACCATAGCCCGATTCCTCGGGTGACATCTTTCCGGATCGGAACGAACCTCGGCTTGGGCCGACCAGCAGCCATCTGCCAGGCTCGGGCCATGAGCTCTACCGGACCCGTCTCGGAGGCGGGCATCGACGCGATGCGAGCGGTGCTGGAACGACCCGAGCAGACGATGCTCGCGCTCGACTTCGACGGGACGCTGGCGCCGATCATCGACGATCCCGAGCACGCCCACGCCGACCCGGCCGCCGTGGCGGCGCTGTCCCGGTTGGGCTCGCTGCTGGGGGCGGTGGTCGTCATCACCGGCCGACCCGCACGTACGGCCGTCCGCCTGGGTGGGTTCCGCGCGGCTGCGGGACTGGCCTCGATGACCGTGCTCGGCCAGTACGGGGTGGAGCGCTGGGATGCTGACGGCGACCGGTTCGACCTGCCGCCGACCCCCGAGGGCATCACGCACGTGCAGCGGGAGCTGCCCGGGCTGCTGGCCGAGCTCGGGCTCGAAGGCGCACGGATCGAGGACAAGGGCCGGGCGATCGGCGTCCACACCCGTGAGCTCGCCGAGCCGAGTGCGGCGTTCGAGCAGCTGGGCGCGCCGCTGAGAGACCTGGCCGATCGGCACGAGCTGAAGCTGGAGCCGGGCAAGAACGTCTGGGAGATCCGGGCGCAGGGGATCGACAAGGGCGACGCGTTGCGGGCCATCGTGGCCGAGACCGGTGTCCGCACCGTGATCTTCGCCGGCGACGATCTCGGCGATCTGCCGGCGTTCCGGGCGGTCGAGCGGTTCCGCGACGAGGGGATCGCGGGGCTGCTGGTCTGCTCCGCCTCGCACGAGGAGGACGCCCTCGCCGAGCTCGCCGATCTGGTCGTGGACGGGCCGAGCGGGGTGGCCGAGTGGCTGGACCGGCTGGCCGACAGCCTGGCGGCTCGCTGAACCGCCGGCGACGACCACCCGCTGGGATCAGTCGCCGAGGACGGCGAGGGCGTCGATCTCGACCAGCATCTCCTCCCGGGGGAGACCGACGAACACCGTGGTCCGGGCCGGCAGCACCTCGCACCGGCTCGACAGGAACTCCCCGTACGCCTCGTTCATCGCCGCGAAGTCGTCCCGCGTGGTCAGGTAGACCCGCAGCATGATCACGTCGTCGAACGCCGCGCCGCCCGCCGCCAGGACGGCCTCGACGTTGGCCAGGGTCTGTGCGGTCTGGCCCCGGACGTCGTCGGGGTGCAGGTAGACGCCGGAACCGGGATCGACCGGACCCTGACCCGAGACCTGCAGGATCGGCCCGCGCCGTACCCCCTGGGAGAACACGGGCGCCGGAGCCGGCGCCGCAGCGGTGCTGATGGCGGTCTTCGGCGTGGTCACGGGGCACTCCTCGAGTCGTCCGGCGGCCGGCGGCATCGGACACCGGCCATGCTGTGCGTAGTCTGCCGCTCGGAGGTGTCCATGCCCCAACCCGATATCGCGACCATCGATGCCGGCGCCCTCGCCCGGCTGTTCGCCGAACCGCTCACCTGGGCCGACAAGGGCGTACCCCCGGAGCTCTGGGGACGGCCGGCGAGCGAGGTCGCCGCGCTGCGCCTGCCGCTCAGCCGGTTTCCCACGCCCCTGATGACGCTCTCCCAGCCGGGCCTGCGCCACAATCTGGAGGCGATGGCGGACTGGTGTGCGGCGCGCGGGCTGGCGCTGGCGCCCCATGGGAAGACGACCATGGCGCCGCGGCTGTGGGCCGACCAGCTGGCCGCCGGGGCCTGGGCGATCACGGTCGCCAACCTGCCCCAGCTGGCGGTCGCGCGAGCGTACGGGGTGTCGCGGGTGCTGGTCGCGAACGCCATCATCTCGCCGTTGACGCTGCGCTGGATCGCTGACGAGCTGGCCGCCGACGCGGGCGCCCAGGTGATCACCTGGGCCGATGATCTTCGCACGGTGGCGCTGATGGAAGCGGCCCTGGCGGCCCACGCAGCGTCGGTGGCCGCCTACCGACCGGTGGAGGTGCTGGTGGAGGTCGGTGGCCGTGGTGGTCGGACGGGCGTGCGGGAGGTCGAGGCGGCGGTCGCGATCGGACGAGCGATCGCCGAGGCCCCGCACCTGCGGCTGGCGGGTGTCGGCGGCTACGAAGGGGTGGTGAGCGCCGGCAGCGACGAGGAGAGTCTGTCCGTGGTGCGCGACTTCCTGACGGGCCTGCGTGGCGTGCACGAGCGACTCCGGACCGACGGCCACTATGCCGAGGGACTGGTGCCGATCGTCACCGCGGGCGGCAGCGCCTACTTCGACGAGGTCGCCGCGGTCCTCGGCCCGTTGACCGAGGACGGCGTGCGGGTCGTGCTGCGGTCGGGTGCCTACCTCACCCATGACGACGGCCAGTATCGCCACCTCAGTCCGTTGGGTGAGCATCCCCGCACCACCGGTCGGACGCTGGTCAGCGCGATCCACGCGTGGGTGCGGGTGAGCAGCCAGCCCGAGCCGGGACTCGCGCTGATCGACGGCGGCAAGCGAGATCTGCCGTACGACCTGGGTCTGCCCGAGGTGCAGCTGCGACGACCGGGCGCAGCCGGTGGGGTTCCCGAGCGGCTGTCCGGGCTGACGGTCACGGCGCTCAACGATCAGCACGGCTTCGTCCGCTGGGATCCTCAGCTGCCGGCGCCGATCATGATCGGCGACGAGCTGCGGCTCGGTCTCTCCCATCCCTGCACGGCTTTCGACAAGTGGCGACTCATCCCGGTGATCGACGACCCGGACGCCGTCGACCCGGTGGTGGTCGACGTGGTCCGGACGTTCTTCTGAGCCCGGACTGCCGAGGACGCTGTGCCGACCGATCTGCTGATCACCGACGCGTGCGTGGTCGACGGCACCGGAGCGCCCGGGTGGATGGCGGATGTCGCGATCACCGGCGACCGGATCGTCGGGATCACCCCCGTGGGCTCCGGCGGCTCCGCCCGGCGGGTGATCGAGGCCGATGGACGCGTGCTGGCCCCGGGCTTCATCGACCTGCACGCTCACTCCGACCTGCAGCTGCTGGTCGACCATGATCATCTCGCCAAGCTGAGCCAGGGCGTCACCTGCGAGGTGCTCGGTCAGGACGGACTCTCCTACGCCCCGGTGGACGACGCGACGCTGTCGGTGCTGCGCCGGCAGCTGGCGGGTTGGAACGGCGACCCGGATGTCGCGTTCGGTTGGTCGAGCGTGGCCGGCTACCTGGATGCACTCGACCGCGGGATCGGCTGCCACGCCGCGTACCTGGTGCCGCAGGGCACGGTGCGGATGCTGGTGGTGGGCCAGGACGACAGGCCCGCGACGGACGTCGAGCTGGCCCGGATGGTCGAGGTGGTCCGGCGGGGTCTGGTCGAGGGAGCCGTCGGGATGAGCAGTGGCCTGACCTACCCGCCCGGCATGTACGCCGACACCGAGGAGCTGCTGGCGCTCTGCGGGGTGCTGGCCGATCTCGGTGGCTACTACGCACCACATCACCGCTCGTACGGTCGCGGGGCGCTCGAGGCGTACGCCGAGATGATCATGATCGCCCGGCGGGCCGGCTGTGCGCTCCACCTGACCCACGCCACCCTCAACTTCGAGGTCAACGCCGGGCGGTCCGGCGAGCTGCTGACCATGATCGACGCGGCCGTGGCCGACGGGCTCGACCTCAGCCTCGACACCTACCCGTATCTGCCCGGGTCGACCTCCCTGGTGGCACTGCTGCCGCGCTGGGCGACCGCGGGTGGCCCGGACGTGATCATGGAACGGCTGGCGGATCCCGGTGATCGGGAGCGGATCGCGCACGCACTGGAGGTCGAGGGGAGCGAGGGCAGCCACGGCTGCCCGCTGGACTGGACCACGATCGAGATCAGTGGTGTGGGGGATCAGGCGCTGTCTGAGATGGTCGGGCGCACCATCGCCCAGCTGGCTGCGGACGCGGGCTCGCCGCCGATCGAGGTGTACGCGGACCTGCTGCTGCGGGATCGGTTGGCGCCGACGATCCTGCAGCACGTCGGCAACGAGGGGAACGTCCGGGAGATCATGCGGCACCCTGCGCACACCGGCGGCTCGGACGCGATCCTGGTGGGGGAGAAGCCCCACCCGCGAGCCTGGGGGACGTTCCCGCGCTACCTGGCTCACTACGTCCGCGAGCTCGGTGTGCTGGGGTTGGAGGACTGCGTCCACCATCTGACCGGTCGACCCGCCGCCCGACTGGGGCTGGTCGACCGCGGGCAGGTGCGCGTCGGTCACCACGCCGATCTCGTCCTGTTCGACTGCGATCGGGTGCGGGACACGGCGACCTTCGCCGACCCGCGCCGGCAGGCCGACGGCATCGACTGGGTGCTGGTGGACGGCATCCCGGTGATCGAGCAGGGTGCTCGGACGCAGGCCCTCCCCGGACGGGCGCTGCGGCGCACGGCGACCGGCACGCGAGCGATCGACCGAGGCTGATTGCCCACCGAGTGGCGACCTGGGGCTGTTTCGCGGCGCCGGAAGCGGCCCTACGTCGCCAGTGGGTGTCGTGACCACTACCATCGGGGGTCGCAGCGCCGGGGGCGGTAGCTCAGCAGGTCAGAGCAGGGGACTCATAATCCCTGGGTCGCGGGTTCGAGCCCCGCCCGCCCTACCCAGCACGCCCGACCGTCACGGTGCCGGGAGAAGGAAGTGCCCGCTCGTGAACCACCAGAGCGCGTCGACCACCAGGAGCAGCCCCACGCCGAGCAGCGCGACGGTCACGACCAGCCTCAGCGACGGTTGAGCGCGGGACCACCAGGCCTGGAACGTCTCGACCGCCCGCTGCTGTCCGAACCTGTGCACCGCCACCAGCAGGACGAGCAGCGGGAGCTGGCTGACCAGCACCCAGATGCTCTGCATCATGACGACCTCGAGGGGCACCTGGCTGCGGCCGGCCAGCACCGTGATCGCGATGAACGTGGGATCGATCAGCAGACTGCCCACGTAGGCTGCGCCCGCCCCGACGAGGGCGAGTGTGCCCACCCGGTGTGGCTTTTCGGCCGCGGAGGGCTGGGTCGGAGGACGCACCAGCCGCAGGATCCCGACGGACAGCAGGGCCACGCCGACGGCCAGCCCGACGACGGCCGCGATCCGACCCTGAGGGACCAGGACCCGCCAGTCCAGAGCGGCGAGTCTGGCCGCGACGGTCAGGGAGAGCACGGTGCCGAACAACGGTGCGCCGACCATGACGGTCACGGCGAAGGCAGTCAACGCCCGCGACGTCGCCCCGGCGACGAGCGCGGCGACCGCGAGGAGGGCTGCGGTCGGGTCGAGGCCGGCGACGCCGATGACAAGTGCGGCACCGAGGAGCGGTCCCATGGAGAGACGCTAGACGCCACCCGGCCCCGGCGCGCGATCACCACCCGCTCGGCGCGTGCACCGGGACGAGCAGCCGATCCCCGCTACGGTGCTGGTCATGGAGCCGCAGCCTCCCAGCGCCCTGAGCGTTCGGGGCTGGTCCGCCACCGTCGGCGCGAACCAGTCCAAGATCATCGACCTCCTGGTCTCCTCCGTGGTCAACGTCGTGGCGGTGACGGGGACCGTGCTGCTGTTCGTCGCCGGGCACCTCGCCCTCCGGCTCCTCGGTGGACTCCTGCTCGGATCCGCGGTGGTCGTCGTCGCCTGGTTGCTGTGGCGAGAGGCCGCGCGGCTGAGTCCGCTGCTGACCGCGTACGCCGGCTCGCGCCTGGTGCTCCTGATCGGGGTCGCAGCCGGCTACCTGCTGCGCCGACCCGATCAGCTGGTGTGGCTGTGGGTGGCGACCGGTCTTGCGGTGCTGGCGGTGCTCACCGAGCCGACGATCAAGATCCTGCTGAGCAAGACCGAGCAGGTGGCGGTCAACCTGCCCGGCGTGCGGCCGGTGCCCGCTCCGCCGTTCCGCCCCGACCGGCTCACCGCCGGCTCGCTGCTGGTCGTCGCCCTGGGTGGCGTCCTGGCGTCGCTGGGGGCGCCGGCGTGGCTCTATCTCTGCCTGGTGCTGCTGGGTTTCGTGGCGGTCGTGATCATGATCGGGTACGCGCTGCGGGCCAACGTGATCAGCAAGGCGTCCCTGACGGCCCTGCCCAAGGCGCTGGCGAAGCACCAGCCGGCCTTCGCCGTCTACTACGGCGGCGAGCACGGAGCCCGCTACCAGCTGGGGATGTGGCTGCCCTACCTCGAGCGGCTCGGCCAGCCGTTCGTGGTGATCACCCGCGAGGCCGCGACGGTGCCGACGATCAGGGCGCTGACCTCGGCGCCGGTGGTGGTGCCGCGGACCAACAGCGCGCTGGGCACCTTGGACACGCTGGTGGTGAAGTCGATGAAGGCGGCCTTCTACGTCCAGGGGAGCCGCGCCAACCTCAGCTTCCAGCGCTACCGCCGGCTGACCCACGTCTGGCTGAATCACGGGGACTCCGACAAGGCAGCGAACTTCAGCGCCCGGCACGCCACGTACGACCTGGTGCTCGTCTCCGGCCAGCAGGGCGTCGAGCGCTACGCCGCCCACGGCGTGACGATCCCACCCGAGCGGCTGCTGGTCGTCGGTCGACCGCAGATCGAGAGGATCGAGGTCCGCGACGAGCCGCGGCCCGCGGGCGCGCCGCGGACCGTGGTGTATGCGCCGACCTGGCGCGGGGGACGGCCCGCCACGGACTACTCGTCGCTGCCGCTGGGTGAGCGGATCGTCGCCGCCCTGCTGGCACGGGGGACGACCGTCATCTTCCGCCCGCACCCGCTCAGCTACGCGGATCCGGTGGACGTCGGTCTGATCCGCCGCATCCAGCAGCGTCTCGACGCCGACCGGCGCACCAGCGGCCGCCCGCACGTCTGGGGCAAGCACGCCGAGACGGACTGGGACGTCGCCGACTGCCTGAACGCCGCCGACGGGCTCGTCACCGACGTCTCGTCGGTCGCCTCGGACAATCTGGCCTCCGGCAAGCCGTTCGCCATGGTCGCCATGCGGGCCTCGGGAGACGCGTTCCTGGAGGAGTTCCCGATGGCGCGGGTGGCGTACGTGATCGAGAACGACCTGTCCACCCTCGACGCCGCCCTGGAGGGTCTGCACGGTGCAGACCCGCTGGCCGAGCAGCGCCGGGCCTACCGTCGCCACTGCCTCGGTGATCAGCTCGGGGTGCACGCCGCGGACGAGTTCCTCCGGGTAGCCGGAGACATCGTGGCCGGCCGGAAGAGCCGGGGTGGGGCGGGGATCCGCATCCCGTTGAGTCCCGGGGACGAGCTCGTCGAGGTCCTCGAACCGCGGCCCGAGCTGGACGCTCTCCTGACTGCCGAAGCGATCGAGGAACCACCGGGGCATCAGGAAGGTCGCCGGGACGAGCTCGCCTGACGCGGCGCGCCAGCAACAGGTCCTTGCTCCTTCGACAGCTGTTCTTCGCTGTCGGCACCCGAGCGCGGCCATCAGTCGCTCAGTCGAGCCCGGCTCGCCAGAGGTGCAGCGTCTCGGCCACGAGGGTGGATTCCGCCCAGGTCATCTCCGGCACCTCGGACCGGCCCTCGGCGAGGGCCAGCGAGACGGCGTCGGCCTCGGCGGCCATGGGATCGACGACCGGCACGGTGATCCGGCGCGGCGAACCCGTGGTGCGGACGATGGCCTCGGTGCCGCTCTCGGTCCGGTTGCCCCAGATGTTCGGCAGATCGAGGGACCCGGCGGAACCGCGGACCAGCACCCGCGGCACCTGGTCAGCCACCAGGGAGGTGTGCACCGTCGCCAGCAGCCCGCCCAGATCGATTGCGGCGCTGGTCCACTCGTCGACGCCGGTGCCTCCGACCAGACCCGTGACCGACCGCAGGGACGGGCGGGTGCCGGCGGAGGCGAGTCCGGCCCAGGTGGCGATCCCGACCGCGAGCGAGACCGGGTAGCCGCCGACGTCGAGGATCGCCCCGCCGGCCAGCTCGGGTGCGAACAGCCTCCCGCTGCGCGCCGCCGCGGCACCACCGTAGGAGGCGTCGACGTGCAGCGGTCGACCGATCGCGCCCTCACCGATCAGCGCGCGCACGACGGCGGTCAGGGGTCCGAACCGGTACTTGTAGGCCTCCAGGAACGGCAGTCCCGCTCGCTCCGCCGCGACCAGCACCGCCTGCGTGTCGGCCGGAGTCGGGGTCACGGGCTTCTCGCACAGCACAGCCTTCCCGGCCTCGAGTGCGGTGATCGCCAGGTCGGCGTGCGTGGTGTGCACGGTGCCCACGTACACGGCGTCGACGTCGTCGCGACGCAGGATCTCGGCATAGGAGCCGCTCACCGCGGCGCCGTGCTCCTCGGCGAAGGCTCGAGCCCGGGAAAGGTCCCGACTGCCCACGGCGTGCAGTGCGCCGGACGTCGACCGGGGCAGGGCACGGGCGAAGAAATCGCTGATCACCCCGGGTCCGAGCACAGCCCACCGGGTGGTCGTGGCGGTCACCGCACCTCCGTAACGGCTACGCATCGCTGCGTGCGTGCTCCCAGGGATCGAGGCCACCGACTCTATGCTCCGGCTGTGACGACGCCGCCGGGACGTGGGGCCGCGTCCGTCGAGCGCGAGTGCTTCCGCGCCGCGGGCGTGGTGGCCCTCGGTGGGGCGGCGGTGGCCGTCCTGCTGTGGGCGAGCTCGTTTCCCGGCTGGCCGGTGGCGGCCGGGGTGATGCTCTCGGTCCTGGTGATCGCGGGTCTGCTCGCGATGCTGGGACCCGAGCCGGTGCCCGCGGCTCGGCGACTGCGCCCCATCGGTCTGGTGATTGCCGTGGTGGTGGCCGTTGGCGGCGCCATCCTGATCGAGCAGTCCAGCCACGCGGCGCTTCGGGTGCGCTTCGAGGCCGGCCGATCCGACTTCGAGGCGGTGGTGTCGCAGGCAGGGCCGCCGACCCACCGCGGCGTCGGCCGGGAGGACTACTCCGGACCCTGTCCGGGCAGCCTCGGCTCGTACGCCCTCGAGAAGTGCCAGGTCATCGACCGGGGATACCTGTTCCTCCAGCAGCGTGCTGCCCTGGGCGACGATGCCGGATTCGCCTACCTGCCCGACGGTCCACCCAGCGACGACCCGACCGCGAGCGGGGGCTTGAGGCTCGACCAGTTCTCCCACCTCAGCGGTCCTTGGTACGCCTGGTCCTGCGCCTGCTGACTCGGGCGCTACCGGACGGTCAGACCGCGGGATCGGAACTGCTGCCGTACCCGCTCGATCAGCGCCGGCGAGGGTGGCTTCGTCTCCTCCAGCAGATAGGTCTCGCCCAGCGCGTGCCACTTGTCTCGACCCAGCTGGTGGAACGGCAGCACCTCGACCCGCTGCACCGAGCCCCCGGAGCCCAGCGTCTGCAGGGAAGCGGCATAGGAGGCCACCGCCTCGACGTTCTCTGCACCGTCGGTCAGTCCGGGCACCAGCACGAAGCGGATCCAGATCGCGGTGTCCGTGTGAGCCAGCCGCCGGCCGAAGTCGAGAGTGGGCTGCAGGTCCCGTCGGGTCGTCTGCCGGTAGACGTCCGGCAATCCTGACTTCACGTCCAGCAGCACCAGCGAGGTGTCGGCCAGCAGCTCGTCGGACGCCCGACCGCCGAGGAAGCCCGAGGTGTCCAGCGCGGTGTGGATCCCACGTTCGGCGCAGTGCCGGAAGATCCGCGCCACGAAGGCCGGCTGCAGCAGGGGCTCACCACCGGAGAGCGTCACCCCGCCGCCGGTCACGGTCATGATCTTCGCGTAGCGGTCGACCAGGGCGACCACGTCGTCGAGGGCGAGAGCCCTGCCGTGGTTGATGTTCCAGGTGTCGGGGTTGTGGCAGTACTGGCAGCGCAACGCGCATCCGGCGAGGAAGATCGTCACCCGGGTGCCGGGGCCGTCCACGGCCGTGACGAGCTCCCAGGAGTGCACGCTGCCGAGCATCCCGTCACGAACCGCGGCCAACCGTTCCGACCGGTCCGACGGCGGTGCCGTGGTGGTCGGAAGTCCCAGGTCGATGATCATCGCCGTTGCCGTCCTGTCCCGAGCCGAGCTCACACGCTTCCGTGGAAGGTCCGCGAGAGCACGTCCAGCTGCTGGTCACGGGTCAGCCGGACGAAGTTCACCGCGTAGCCCGAGACCCGGATCGTCAGCGTGGGGAAGTCCTCCGGGTGATCCATCGCGGTGAGCAGGGTGTCCCGGTTGAGCACGTTGACGTTCAGGTGGAAGCCGTCGGAGATCATGTAGGCATCCAGCAACCCGACCAGGTTCCTCACCTGCTCGTCCGCGTCGTGACCCAGACCGGACGGCACGACGGTGGTGGTCAGGGAGATGCCGTCCTGCGCCTGGTCGTAGGGCAGTTTGGCCACGCTCAGCGCGCTGGCCAGCATCCCGTGCCGGTCACGTCCGTTCATCGGGTTGGCTCCGGGCGCGAACGGCTCGCCCTGTCGGCGGCCGTCGGGGGTGTTGCCGGTGGCCTTGCCGTAGACCACGTTCGAGGTGATCGTCAGCACGGACTGGGTGTGCTTCGCCTCGCGGTAGGTGGGCTGCTGTCGGAGCTTCGCCATGAACCGCCGCACGATGTCGGCCGCGATCTGGTCGACCCGGTCGTCGTCGTTGCCGAAGGTCGGGAAGTCGCCCTCAGTGACGTAGTCGACCACGAGACCCCGGTCGTCGCGACGTGGCCGGACGGTGGCGTACCTGATCGCCGACAGTGAGTCCGCGACCACCGACAGCCCGGCGATGCCGCAGGCCATGGTGCGCAGGATCCGGCTGTCGTGCAGAGCCATCTCGATCCGCTCGTACGCGTACTTGTCGTGCATGTAGTGCACGCAGTTCAGGGCGTCGACGTACGTCTCGGCCAACCAGTCCAGCGTCGCGTCGAAGCGGGCGTCCACGTCGGCGTAGTCGAGGACGGCGCCGACCACGGGCCCACTGGGCGGTGCGACCTGGACCCCGGTGATCTCGTCTCGACCACCGTTGATCGCGTACAGCAGGGCCTTGGCCAGGTTCACCCGGGCGCCGAAGAACTGCATCTGCTTGCCGACGGTCATCGCCGAGACGCAGCAGGCGATCGCCGCGTCGTCGCCGCACTGCTCGGTGATCAACGCGTCCGACTCGTACTGGATAGCCGAGGTGTCGATGGAGACCTGCGCACAGAACCGCTTGAAACCCTCGGGCAACCGATCACTCCAGAGCACCGTCAGGTTCGGCTCGGGCGCCGGACCCAGGTTGTAGAGGGTCTGCAGCATCCGCAGCGAGGTCTTGGTGACCAGGGTGCGACCATCGAGGCCCATCCCCCCGATCGACTCGGTCACCCAGGTCGGGTCGCCGGAGAACAGCGCGTCGTACTCGGGGGTGCGCAGGAACCGCACGATCCGGAGCTTGATCACCAGGTCGTCGATCAGCTCCTGCGCCTGCGACTCGGTGAGTCGGCCCGCCACCAGATCCCTGTGCAGGAAGATGTCGAGGAAGCTCGAGGTCCGACCCAGCGACATGGCCGCGCCGTTCTGCTCCTTGACCGCCGCCAGGTAGGCGAAGTAGAGCCACTGGACCGCCTCCTGCGCGGTGCGGGCCGGGCGGGAGACGTCGAACCCGTACGCGGCTGCCATCTGCTTGAGCTCGCCCAGAGCCCTGATCTGCTCCGCGAGCTCCTCGCGGTCACGGATCACGTCCGCGGTGCTGCGGTGCAGATCGGAGGCCGCACGGTCCAGCGCCTTGGCCCCGATCAGCGCGTCGACGCCGTAGAGCGCGACCCGGCGGTAGTCGCCGATGATCCGACCGCGGCCGTACGCGTCCGGCAGCCCGGTGATGATCTTGGACCGGCGAGCGGTCTTGACCGACTGCGGGTAGACGTCGAAGACCCCGCTGTTGTGGGTCTTGCGGTAGGTCGTGAAGATCTTCTCGAGATCGGGATCGACCGGGTAGCCGTAGGTGACGAGCGCGTCCTCGACCATGCGCCAGCCGCCGTACGGCATGATCGCCCGCTTCAGCGGGGCATCGGTCTGGAGACCGACGATGATCTCCCGGTCGACGTCGACGTACCCGGGGGCGTGCGCGGTGATGGTCGACGGGGTGCGGGCATCGATGTCGTAGACGCCCTTCTCCCGCTCGGTGGAGAACATCGAGGTCAGCTGCTGCCACAGGGAGGTGGTGCGCGCGGTCGGACCGGCCAGGAAGGCGGCGTCACCGGTGTAGGGGGTGTAGTTGCGTTGGATGAAGTCCCGGACGTCGATCGTGTCCTGCCAGGCACCGGGAGCGAAACCGTCCCAGGCGCCGGATGGAGCCTTCCGCGGGGCGGCAGCGATGGGAGTGAGCTGCGTGACGGTGCTCATCGGACGGGTTGACCCTTCTCGGCCTCGGTGCTGATGCTTCGAACGTACGGCCGGGGCGCGCTTCAGGGATGAGGCGAAGGTCCCAGTGCCGAGGTGATCTCGACCACGGTGGTCGGACCGGATCAGGGGCGCGGTGCGCTGAGCTGCGCCGACAGATACCGCAGCTCACCGCTGGCGAACCGGGCAAAGGTCGACGAACCCCGGATCCCGGCGAAGCGGCGGAACGGTCGGCGGAACGGCCGAGGCACCATGGCGTCGATCAGTCCGGACTTCCGGTCGTCGTCGGCCAGGAGCGCAGCGAGGACGCGGGTGCTGATGTCCTCGGAGGCCTGCAGAAGCAGAGGGCCCTCCGACAGTCGAGTGAGCAGGGCCGGGATCTCGGGTGCCGGGCGGAAGTCGGCATACGCGAACAGCCCACCTGGTCGCAGCACCCGGGCGACCTCCGCGAGGAAGGCTGCCATCGAGGGATAGCAGTGCGACGACTCCACGTTGACCACCACGTCGAAGGAGTCGTCCGGGAAGGGCAGGGACAGGGCATCCCCGCGCACGAATCGGAGTCCGTCGACCCGGCGGTGTCGACGACTGAGCTCGATCGAGCGCACTGCGAGATCCACCCCGGTGACCG
>DATDBH010000163.1:0-33867 GCA_036524985.1 Microlunatus sp.
ACCAGGGTTGCGTCGTCGAGAGCCGCTTCGGCCTGGGCGACGGCGTTCTTCTTCACCCGAACGGTCGCGGCGGCCGACGCGATCGCGGTGTCGGTTGCGTCCGCGTCGTCCTCGAGTGCCGCCAGGGCATCCTCGGCCTCGGCCAGCTCCGGTCGCGCCGCTTCGACGTCGATCTCCAGCTCGGCGTCGTCGATCCGGGCCAGCACGTCGCCCTTGCTCACCTTGTCGCCCACCTCGACGGACACCTTCGCCACTTCACCGGAGGAGCCGAAGGTCAGGGCCGACTCCCTGCTGGGGTCCAAGGTGCCGGTGGCGCTGACGGTGGACTTGATGGTCGCCGTGGACACCGTCAAGGTCCGGTACTGCGCGCTCCCGGTGGTGCTGGGCTTCAGGAAGAGGGTCCAGGCACCGAACCCGGCACCGGCCAGCACCAGCACCAAGGTGCCGACGAGCACGACCAGGCCACGGCGCCCGAGCCGGCGCCGCCGTCGGTTCGACTCGGGTAGCCCGGCGGCGGCGACGTCCGTCGTCGACTCGGAGATGCCCAGCTGAGTCACCGGCTCGTCCCTTCCTCATGCGGGGGAGTCCCCGACCAAGACCGTCGGTGATGACAGTGCCGAGGACGGATGTGCACGGACTGGCGTGAACCTGTGGGTGGCCTGAGAAGAAGACGCCCTACGTGCGCCGACGTACCGAGCGGGACCAAGGTCCTGGGACTCTGGACCCCGGTCCTCTGGGCCGGAGGGGCAGCGGGCGGGCAAGATGGGATGTGACACCGACCAACGATGGAGGGGGAGTCATGTCGAAGCAGCTGATCGTCGGCATCGATGGTTCACCGGAGAGTGAAGCCGCCATGGCCTGGGCCCTGGAGGAGGCGACCCGCCGCGACCTGGAGATCGAGCTGGTCTACGCCCTCGCTGTTCCGGTGGTCTCCGACGCGTACGGCATGGTGATGACTCGTCCCGACATCGACGAGCTCACCGACTACTCCCAGAAGCTGCTGGACGCGGCCCTCACGTCGGCGCGCGCCCTCGCGCCGCAGCTGACGGTGAGCGCTCGGCTGGCGAGCGGACCGCCGGCAGCGGTGCTGATCGAGGCGTCCAAGCACGCCGAGGGCCTGGTCGTGGGCACCCGGGGTCTCGGAGCGATCAGCGGCAAGCTGCTGGGCTCGGTGAGCGTCCGGCTGGCCGGGAAGTCCATCAGTCCGGTCTTCATCGTGCCGCCCGAGTGGCAGGAGCACCCGCTGCCGGACGCGCCGGTGCTGGTCGGGGTGGACGGGTCGGAGCACTCCGATGCGGCTCTCCATCTGGCCCTCGAGGAGGCCCGCTGCCGAGGTGTCGGTCTGACCGTTCTCTCGGCTTACCACGTGCCGTGGCTTGCGCGGCCCGTCGAGCCGGCGCTGGTCGCCGAGTTCGAGCAGTCGGAGCTCTGGCTGGCCGAGAAGACCATCGGCGAGTCGTTGGCCCGGGTCAAGGGCCACAGCTACAACGACGTGCCGATCGAGCAGGTGACGGTCAAGGGTCTACCGGCCGAGGCGCTGGTCGACGCGAGTCAGCGGGCGGTGCTCACCGTGGTCGGCTCGCGGGGGCGCCGGTCGCTCAGCCGGGCCATCCTCGGCTCGGTCAGCCGCACCCTGATGCAAGAAGCGCGGCGACCGGTCGCCGTCGTGCACAAGGCGACCAGGAAGCACGGTCAGTCGGGCCAGCAGCCCCGGGCCAACCCCTCGACCTGATCCAGCTCCCGGCTACCTCACCTACACACAGTCCTCCGCGTCCATGATCGTGTACGCGTAGCCCTGCTCGGCCAGGAAACGCTGGCGGTGGGCGGCGAAGTCGGCGTCCACGGTGTCTCTCGCCACCACGGCCAGGAAACGTGCCGTCGTGCCTTCGGACTTGGGTCGCAGCAGCCGACCCAGGCGCTGAGCCTCCTCCTGCCGCGAGCCGAAGGCGCCCGATACCTGGATGGCCACCTGAGCGCTGGGCAGGTCGATGGAGAAGTTCGCGACCTTGCTGACCACCAGCAGGTCGATCTCCCCGCTACGGAAGGCCTCGTAGAGCCGCTCCCGTTGCCGCACCGTGGTCGCCCCGGTGATCAACGGCGCCTCCAGGCGGGAGGCGAGGTCCTCCAGCTGGTCGACGTACTGGCCGATCACCAGGATCGGCGCCCCGCGGTGCTTGGCGACCAGGTCGATCACCACCTGGCTCTTGGACTCGGCGGTGGAGGCCAGGCGGTATTTCACGTCCGGCTCCGCGACCGCGTAGGTCATCCGCTCCGGCTCGCTCAGGGTGACCCGCACCTCGACGCAGTCGGCCGGCGCGATGTAGCCCTGTGCCTCGATGTCCTTCCACGGCGCGTCATACCGCTTCGGGCCGATCAGGGAGAACACGTCACCCTCGCGGCCGTCCTCCCGGACCAGGGTCGCGGTCAGCCCGAGGCGACGACGGGCCTGCAGATCGGCGGTCATCCGGAACACCGGTGCCGGCAGCAGATGCACCTCGTCGTAGATCACCAGACCCCAGTCGCGCGCGCTGAACAGCTCGAGGTGAGGATGCACCCCGGCGCGCTTGGTCGTGATCACCTGGTAGGTCGCGATGGTCACCGGCCGGATCTGCTTCCGGGCTCCGGAGTACTCCCCGATCTCGTCCTCGGTGAGGGTGGTCCGGCGGAGCAGCTCATCGCGCCACTGGCGGGCCGACACGGTGTTCGTCACCAAGATCAACGTGGTCGCCTGGGCGTGCGCCATCGAGGCCGCCCCGACCACCGTCTTGCCGGCCCCACAGGGCAGCACCACCACGCCGGAACCGCCGTGCCAGAAGGAATCCGCGGCCTGCCGCTGGTAGGGCCGCAGCTCCCAGCCGTCCTGCACGAGAGCCATCTCGTGGGCCTCACCGTTGACGTAGCCGGCCAGGTCCTCAGCAGGCCAGCCGAGCTTGAGCAGCACCTGCTTGAGGTGGCCGCGCTCGGACGGGTGCACCACGACCGTGTCGTCGTCCAGCCGGGCCCCGACCAGTCCCTTGACCTTGGCCGACCGCAGCACCTCGGTCAGCACCGCCCGGTCCGTGCTGACCAGCACCAGCCCGTGCAGGGGGTGCTTCTCCAACCGCAGTCGGCCGAAACGGTCCATCGTGTCGGCGACGTCGACCAGCAGGGAGCTCGGCACCGGATAGCGGCTGTAGGTGAGCAGCGTGTCGACGACCTGCTCGGCGTCGTGCCCGGCTGCTCGGGCGTTCCACAGCCCCAGGGGGGTGAGTCGGTAGGTGTGGATGTGCTCGGGGGCGCGCTCGAGCTCGGCGAACGGCGCGATGGCCATCCGGCACGCATCGGCGTCCGGATGGTCGATCTCGAGCAGCAGGGTCTTGTCGGACTGGACCACGAGGGGTCCAGACGTCGGGCTCATGGAGTGTCTTCCTGGTTGTCGTCGCTCGGCCGGTCGGAGCCGGCCGGGGCGGAGGGGGCGAGGTTCGGTCCGCGGGTCTCGGTCGGTCCGGTGCTCGGACTCTGGGTGGGTCTCGAGGTGGGGGTGGCGGACGGCGAGGCCGTCGTCGGTGCGGGAGTCGGGCTGGGCCGCAGCACCAGCAGGATGGGGCTGGACGGACCGACGTTGCCGACGCCGTCCAGGGCCCGTACCTGCACCACGTGGGTGTTCGAGTCGTTGAACCACGGCAGGATCGCCCGCCGCTGCTGGGTGTCCAGCACGACGAACCCGTTCATCCAGACCCGGTAGCTGGTCACGGCGCGGTCGTCGGACGCCGCCGGCCAGGTCACCGTGAGGCGCTCGGTGTCCACCCGGGCGGCGGTCAACTGCCCGACCGCCGTGGGTGGCGTGGTGTCCCTCCCCGGGCTACCGGCAGTGGCGATCGCACGGCTGGTCGTCGCGGCCGTCACTCGGCGCTCGGATCCGAGTTCGGCGCGTGGGGCACCATCCCCACCGGACGACCCCGTCGGAGCCGCCGCCGCCCCGGTGCCCGGTGGGACAGGCGGTGAGGAGCTGAGGGAGACGAGCGTGGCATCGCTGGTCGCCGCGGTGGGCAGATCGTGCTGCACCGGCACGGATCCGAGACCGGCGGGCGCCCCGGCCATGCTCGGCACGAGGTAGAGACCACCCACCCCCAGAAGGCAGACGCCGAAGACCAGGAGTCTTCGGATCGTCGCCGGCTGCATCGGCTCAGTCTAGTGGCGAGGTCCTCGCCGCCGGGTCGACCGACGACACTCGGGCGAGCGGGATCGACGCCTGCTCGGCACTCGTCGGGTCCGTGCCCCGGACCAGTCCGGCCTCGACCCGGACGGTTCGCAGCTCGCGCTCCGCGGGGCGGCCGTCGGCCGCGACGTAGCGGATCCGTACGGACTGTCCGGCCCGCTGGGCGGCTGTGAGTCGCTCCAGGTTCTCCGCGGTAGCCGCGACGTCGCCGGTCGCCTGGATCGTCGACGGTCGAGGTCGGCGGTCGTGCCGGGTCTGCTCACCGATCAGGACCGCAGCCGCGGCCTCCCCGGCCTGGACCTCGGGCCGCGGTCGATGCGCGGCACGACGAGGGGCGCGGAGCGGATCGGGTGCTGTGACGGAGCGCCCGGACGAGTCCTCCCCGGCCGGACTGTGCCCGATCCGGTGCAGGAAGTCGACGACCTCGTACGGCTCCGCCGCCGCCACCAGCACGCCGGGCGACAGCTCGCGCAGACCTAGCACGCTCGCGTCCGGGTGGGTGAGGATCGCGGCCACCTGCGCCGCGTCGGCGACCCGGACGTAGGCTCCTGCGGGACCGACCCGGATGCTGCCGTGCTGCCGGGCGACGTCGTCGATCAGGTAGGTCAACGGTTGCGGCACCGCCGCCGTGGCATGGTGCTCGAGCCAGCGGCGCACGTCCACCGCGGACCAACCCGCATCGAAGGCCCGCCGCAGCGACGGAGCGCTGAAGCGGAAGACGGCGGCCCCACCACGCGACTCCTGGTCGGCGAGCAGCCGCAGCTCACGGGCCAGTCGGTACGGGACCGGTCCGGGCGCGACGGCCGTCAGGTCCGCCTGCAGCACGATCTGCTCGACCGTGGCCGGAAACGCGTCGGCGAGCGCGGCCGGCAGCGGGCGGACATCGGCGGCGGCGGCGGCCCGGGCGAGACCGGAGACCGCCCCGAGGCTGTTGACTCCGAGCCAGCCGGCCTCGCGCCACGTCCAGGCCAGCACGGACGCCAGCAACACGCCACCGACCCGGACCAGGCGCGGGCGGTGCCAGCCGACCGCGGCGTCGAGATCGGCGAGGTCGAGTGTCGTACCGACCGGCACGTCGGCCAGCAGCTCGGTCAGCAGACCGCGGACGCTGGCGGCTCCGGGGGCCTCCGACTCGGGCCCGAGGGCGTGCGCTCCCGGGGCACTGGACAACCCGGGGAGGCGGTCGGTGTGACGCCAGGCCGCTGCCAACGCGCGCCACCGGTCGGCGGGTTCCCGTTCGGCCCAGCGGTCGTAGTCCACGGTCGGCAGGAGCCGGCCGCCGTCGCCGGCCGCCAGCAGGCCCGCCGCGGCTCCGCACTCGAGCACGAAGGAGGCGTGCGCGTGATCGGTGCCGAGGACGCGACCGAGCCCGGTGACGTCGCGGACGGCCACCCCGCCCTCGCGCAGCAGCCGGTGCGGCGTCGTCTGCAGGGTGTGCGCCACCAGCTCGAGGTCGTGCACGAACCCGTACGCGGCCCCGATCGCGGCGCGATCGACCAGCGCCGGGGTGCGCAGCCGACCGGTCAGGGTCGGTGGAGTGCTGGGCACCGGGTCGGCGCTGAACCGCTCACCGCGCAGGTGCCAGGCGACCTCGCGGGGCAGCAGGACGGTGTCGGGTCCGGCGGGTCGCAGCAACCGCCGGGCCAACAGCTGCTCGACCGGTGAGCGAGCCCCTTCGACGGTGACGGCTCGGTCGGCTCCGTTCACCGTGCCGGCGGGGTTCCACAGCAGTCGATCGACGACGGCGCGCGCCTCGGGCCCGGCCGCGTCGAGCTGGCTGTCGATCGTCGCTCGGGCGAGCGGGCGCGGCGAGGGCGGAGCCAGCCCGCCGGGGTAGGGGCCCAGGTGGTCGCGCGCCGCTCGCACCAGGTGCAGCTCGTGGTCCTCGCCCCACAGCAGGGCCCGCTCCCGGAGGTCGGCGACGGCGCGTGAACCGGTCGGCGAGTCGGCCTGCAGCAGCTCGATCAGGGCCGGCAGGGTCGCGGGATCGGGCAGGGCGGCCAGCGCCTCGGCGACGAGGCGCTGCCATGCGTTCAGGCCGTCCAGCGCCCGGCCGACCGAGCTGGAGGTGGTGGCCTGGGCCGACAGATCGGCGACGTCGCCCGGGACCGGGTAGGCCAGGTCCGGGCGCAGGGTGAGGAGTCGGGTGAGGGCGTCGGCACCGAGGCGCCGCAGCGCCTCGGTCAGCGTGCGGGCGCCGGCGGGGGCCACCTCGGCGGCAGGGTCCGTCACGGTCAGCGGGCGCGGGGCGCCGGTGGCGGGTCGGGTCGGCCCTGCTTCAGTGCGCGGTAGGCGGCGATCGCGCCGGCCAGCACGATCACCCAGCTGCCGAAACAGGCCCAGCCGGCGACCGTGTCCCACCACTGCGAGAAGGAGCCGTCCGCGGTGATCAGCGACAGCAGACCGACGAGTCCGAGAAACGACAGGACGGCGCCGAAGACGGTCCGTGTCACCTTCCGTCCGTACTGGATCCGCCCGGAGAGCACGAACGCCAGCAGGATCGTCACCGGCGCCAGGACCCAGACGAAACCGCCCACCACCAGGGTGAGCAGAACGCCCGGGGTGACCGCGGCGAGCACCGTACGGGCGGTCGGCGAGGGAGGGGGAGGAGCGGGCTGCCGGTAGTCGCCGGGGCCGAACCACTGAGGGGTGCCAGGAGCCGCGAACGGTCCGTCGGCGACCGGTGGGCCCGGCGGGGGGAACGGCTGGCCGGCCGACCCGGTCGGGTACGGGGCCGGGGGATGGGACGGCGGGGGATAGCCGGGCGGCGGGTACGTCGGCAGCGGCTGGGTCGGGAGTCCGGTCGGCGAGCCGTAGCCGGGCCAGTTCCCGCCCGCTCCGCCGTTCGTGTACTGGCCGGCGGATCGCTGACCGTTGACCACCGCCTGACTGGTCGGCGGCGGACCTGGCGAGTACAGGCTCGGCTGCGTCGGTGGTGACGGGACCGGGGCCGGACCGGGCGCCTGCGGGCCGGGTGCCGGCGGGCCGGATGCGGGCGGTGGCAGGTGCGCCGACGCCCAGGCCGACGTCTCGGCGGTCATCAGGCTGGCCGCCACGTCGAAGGGCACGTTCGGGTCCCGCTGCGCCGGCGGCTCCGGGGCCAGGGCGGCGAGGGGCGCGACGGGCTGATCGGGGTCGACGAAGGCGGGGCGCTCGGTCGGGGCGGGCGGGGTCGGCGGTGCGGCGGGTGGGGCCTCCAGCCCGACCGTGGCCGCCGCGGGGTCGGCGAAGGCGTCGGGTCGCTCGAGGGGCGCGTACTCCGGCCCGTCCTCCCATGTCGCCATGGCAGCCATCCTAGGTGCGGGTACGGCGCCGCTCACCCGATCCGAGCGGTGCCCCCGCCCTACGCCGACACTCTCCGCGGGGCTCAGTGCTGGACGATGTGCAGCGGGGAGTGACTCTGCTCCCGGTGCAGGTCGACCTCCAGCCCGAGGTGAGCATGCCGGGCGATCGCCACTCCCGTCAGCAGCGCCATCACGGTGACCAGGCCACCGCACAGGAACATGCTGGGTCGCGCGCCGAAGTGATCGATCAACCAGCCCACGGCCGGACCGCCGATCGCCTGACCCCCGAGCAGCACCATGATGTAGACGCTCATCACCCGTCCCCGTACCGCCGGGTCCGAGCGCATCTGCACCAGCGAGTTGGCCCCGGTCAGGAACAGCAGGGTCAGCAGCCCGGACCCGATCAGCATGGCGCCGAAGAGCCAGATGGTGGGTGCGATCGAGGCCAGCACCAGGATCACGCCGAGGCCGGACAGGATGCTGACCAGCATCCGCAGCCGGAGCACCCCGGTCCGTCGAGCCGACAGGATGGCTCCGGTCAGGGCACCGATGGCGGTCAAGGAGTTGAACAGGCTGTAGCCGCCGACGCCGGTGCCGAACTCGTGCTCGGCGAATGCGGCCAGGATCACCGGCATGTTCAGCCCGAGCACACCGATGGTGCCCACCAGCACGATGCTCCAGGCGACCTCGCTGGTCTGCTTGATGTAGCTGAGCCCCTCCCGCAGCTGGCCCTTGGCGCGGACGCGTCCGCTGGACGAGGGGGTGGCCGGCCGGATGACGGCGACGATCGTGACCACCAGCAGGCAGGACGCGAAGTTGATCATGAAGGACCAGCCTTGGCCGACCGCGTGGATCAGCAGCCCGGACAGGGCCGGGCCGAGCAGGGCGCCGAACTGGAAGACCGAGGAGTTCAGGCTGACCGCGTTGCGGATGTGCGTGGTGCCGACCAGCTCGGAGACGAAGACCTGTCGGGTCGGGTTGTCCACCGCGGTGACGAAACCGAGGATGGTGGCCACCACGAACACGTGCCACGCCTGGACGGTCTGAGTGAGCGCGAGGAGTCCGAGGGTCAGGGCCATCGAGGCCGCGACCGACTGGGTGATCAACAGGATCCGCCGCTTCGGGTAGCGATCGGCGATGACGCCGCCGACCAGTCCGAACAGCAGCACCGGGAGGAACTGCAGAGCCACCGCCACCCCGACCGCGGTGATGCTGCCGGTGAGCTCGAGCACCAGCCAGTCCTGGGCGATGCGCTGCATCCACAGCCCGGTGGTGGCGACGATCTGCGAGCTGAGGTAGAGGCGGTAGTTGCGGACCTCGAGGGCGGCGAGCGTACGGGGCCAACGGGGGCTGAGACGGCGTGCGGCGACGGCCGTGGTCACGGGGAACTCCTGTGCGAAAGGTCAGACGTGGTGCTGCTGGGGCCGCTGGAACGGCGGGACGGCTCGCCGTCGAGCCATGTCCGCCAACCTAGGTTGAACCGTTCCTATTCCACAACGACATAGTGCCTATATCTACTATTACGATTGCTTATGAAGGTTCCCTATCGATCGGACGGTGCGGTGTGAGTGAGGACAAGACGTTCGAACCCGTGCTCCTGCGGACCTACCTGGCGGTGGTGAACGGGCTCAGCTTCACCCGGGCGGCGGAACGGCTCGGGATCAGCCAGCCCGCGGTGTCCCAGCACGTCCGCCGGTTGGAGGAGGCGGCGGGTCGGTTGCTGCTGCGGCGTGACACCCGTACGGTCGCGCTGACCGACAACGGCGAGGCGATGGCCGGCTTCGCCCGGACGATCCTGGCGGCCCACGACGAGGCGGTGGCGTACTTCACCGGGTCGGCGATGGCCGGTCGGCTGCGGTTCGGGGCGGCCGACGAGCTGGCGCTGAGCGAGCTGCCGACGATCCTGCGCGAGTTCCGGCAGCTCTATCCGCGGATCAACCTCGAGCTGACCGTCACCCAGAGCGGCATCCTGCAGCGGCGGCTGCTGGCCAACCACCTCGATCTGATCTTCATCAACCAGCACGCCGACTCCGGTGAGGGCCGGCTGGTGCGCCGCGACCAGCTGGTCTGGGTCGGGCACGAGCGGGTGCAGGTGGAGCCGGATCGACCGGTCCCGGTGATCACGTACCAGGCCCCGAGTCTCAGCCGCTCGGCGGCGATCAGCTCGCTGGAGGGGATCGGCCGGACCTGGCGGATCACCTGCAACACCCGCGAGATCAACGGCGTCCTGGCCGCCGCCCGGGCGGGCATCGGCATCTGCGTGCTGGCCCGCTCCCGGGTGCCGGCCGATCTGCGGATCCTGACCGGACGCTTCGCCCTGCCCGCCCTGCCCGAGGTGGAGATGGCCCTGCTGGCCAACCCCCGCGCCGCGGCGGCACCGGTCGAGGCGCTCAGTCGAGCGATCGTCAACCTGCCGCTGGCTCCCCTGCGCCCCTGACGCCTGCGCCCCTGAGGACCCCGACGTGTCAGCGTGTGTGGTGGTTCGGACGACCACCGACGCTGACACGTCGGAGGAGGAACAGCGGAGTGGGGGAAGTCGGTTGGGCTGCGATGCCGTACGCACTAGGCTGGCGGGCTGAGACAGGTGGTCTCCGTGCGACGTCGGTCGGCGGGGTGGTTCGAGTGAGGGTGGACGTGCCAACAGGCAAGGTGAGGTTCTACGACGCCGACAAGGGCTTCGGCTTCTTGACCAAGGACGAGGGCGGCGAC
This sequence comes from Microlunatus sp., assembly GCA_036524985.1. GTDB lineage: Bacteria > Actinomycetota > Actinomycetes > Propionibacteriales > Propionibacteriaceae > Microlunatus. The sequence goes on from DATDBH010000163.1 coordinate 10,192, forward strand.
GTCTACGTCCGGTCGACGGCGCTGCCCGATGGTGTGACCACGCTCAAGGCCGGTCAGAAGGTCGAGTTCGGGGTCGTCGAGGGACGACGCGGCGAGCAGGCCCTGTCGCTGCGCGTGCTGGAGGCGCCGCCGTCGCTGTCCAAGGCGCAGCGCAAGCCGTCGGACCAGATGGCCATCATCGTCGAGGACCTGATCAAGATGCTCGACGGCATCGGCAACGGCTACCGTCGCGGCCGCCACCCTGACCCCAAGACCGCCGGCAAGACCGCCAGCGTGCTGCGGGCCGTCGCCGACGAGCTCGAGCTCTAGGCCGGCTGTGGCTGCTCCCGCGCGCGCTCGTGCCGTCAAGCCCGATCAGATCGGCGCCGAGGCGATCGATCTCGCTCGCTCGGTGGCCGAGGAGGCCGCCGGCACCCTCGGAGTCGGTGAGCACCTGGGCATCGAGGCGGACGCCGACCGGGTGGTCAGTCACTTCTTCGCCTGCCCGCACGCCGGGTACGCCGGCTGGCGCTGGTCGGTGACCCTGGTCCGGGCCGCCCGGGCCAAGGCGCCGACGGTGAACGAGGTCGTGCTGCTGCCCGGCGACACGGCCCTGATGGCCGAGCAGTGGGTGCCGTGGGCCGATCGGATCCAGCCGGGTGACGTGACGGCCGGTCTGCTGATGCCGACCGCGCCGGAGGATCCGCGGCTGGAACCGGGCTACACCGGCGGTGAGCGGGCCACCGACACCGATCCGGCCGAGGCCTCCGAGCTCCGCTCCGTGGTGGCCGAGCTCGGTCTCGGTCGGGAGCGCGTGTTGTCCCGCGAGGGTCGCGACGAGGCCGCCGAGCGCTGGCTCGCGTCTCCGGGCGGACCCGACAACGAGATGACCAAGCAGGCGCCCGACGTCTGTGAGACCTGCGGCTTCTTCGCCCGGATCGAGGGCTCGCTCGGCGTCCTCTTCGGGGTCTGCGCGAACGCCTACTCCCCGTCCGACGCCCACGTCGTCAGCGTCGACCACGGCTGTGGCGCGCACTCGGCAGTGGTCGCGGAGAACAAGGCCGAGGACCTGCCGGCGCCGGCCTGGGAGACCATCGCCTGGGACGAGCCGATCTCCCTGTTCGACTGACGGCCTGGTCGACCCTGACGTGCTCGACTGATGGTTGCGACCTGCGGCCGCCGACGTGCTTCCTAGACTGAACGACGTGCCCGACCCGATCACGCCCTCACCCGCCCCCGTGTCCGCGCGGCTGGTGGGCGTGGTGGCCGGAGCCGCCGGACTGGCGGTGCTGATCGCCGTCAGCATCCTGGCCGCGACCGGTGCCCTGGCTCCGGTCACGCCGGCCCTGTTCGACCCGGGGGCGCTGGTCCGTTGGGGTCAGCCAGCCGCCCGTACGCTGCACGACCTCGCCGCCGCGGCCACGATCGGGCTGCTCATGGTCGGCACCTTCCTGGTCGCGCCGGCCGCGCGCCAACGCGCGGGAGCCCTGGAGGGTGACCGGCTGCGGTTGATCCGGGCCGGGGCGCTGGCCGCGCGGTGCTGGTTCGTGGCCGCCCTCGCGGTGGCGCTGTTGACCGCCGGCGACGCGACCGGCAGCGCGTTGTCGGCGCCCGGCTTCTTGACCCTCGCCGCCTCGTTCTGGACCCAGACCGAGCTCGGTCAGACGCTGGTGGCGATCTGTCTCGGCGCCGCCCTGGCCGCGATCGGGGCGACCCTGGCCCGGACCGTGACCGGCAGTGCCTGGGCCACCGCCCTGGCCCTGGTCACGCTCGTGCCGCTGGCCCTCGGTGGCCACTCGGCCGGCTCGCTCGACCACGGCAACTCCGTGGACAGCCTGCTGCTGCACCTGATCGGGGTCTGCCTGTGGGTCGGAGGACTGTTCGCCCTGGTCGCCTTCGGTCGTGGCTGGGGTCGCCGGCTGCCGACGGTGGCAGGCCGCTACTCGACCCTGGCCGGCTGGTGCTTCGTGCTGGTCGCCGTCTCCGGTCTGATCAACGCCTACCTGCGCCTCGGCGGGCTGGCCAACCTCGCGTCGACGTACGGGCTGCTGGTGATCGGCAAAGCGAGCGCACTGATTTTGCTCGGGATCGCCGGCTGGTTGCACCGCCGGGCCACCATCCCCGGGCTCACCGCCGGCCCCCCCAAGACCCACTGGTTCCTCCGGCTCGCCTCCGTGGAGATCCTGGTGATGGCCGCGACCACCGGGCTCGCGGTGGCCCTCGCCCGCTCCGCACCGCCGGTCGAGCCGCTGGTGGCCGATCCCGCGACGTCGCTGCTCGGCTACCCGCCGCCGCCGCCGATCTCGGTGGCCACCTGGCTGACCGTCGGCTACCCGTCAGTGCTGTGGCTGACGATCTGCGCCCTCATGATCGGCCTGTACGTGGCCGGGGTGATCAAGCTCCGCCGTGGGGGCAACGCCTGGCCACTGCACCGGACGGTCTTCTGGCTGCTGGGTGCGGTGCTGCTGGCCTTCCTGACCAGCGGAGGACCGGCCGTCTACGGGCGGATGAGCTTCAGCGCGCACATGATCCAGCACATGTCGCTGATGGTGCCGTTGCCCTTGCTGCTGGTCGCCGGTGCCCCGGTGACGCTGGCGCTGCGAACCCTCGCCGCTCGCCGCGACAGGAGCTTCGGCCCGCGCGAGGTGCTGCTGGCGCTGGTGCATTCGCGCTTCCTGGGCATCATCGGGCAGCCGGTGGTGGCTGCGGTGATCTTCACCGGCAGTCTGATCGTCTTCTACTACACGGCGCTGTTCCAGGTGGCGATGTTCACCCACATCGGGCACGTGCTGATGACGGTGCACTTCCTGCTGGCGGGCTACCTGTTCATCTGGTCCCTGGTCGGCATCGACCCGGGACCGCAGCGGCCGGCGTACCCGATCCGGCTGTTGATCTTGTTGATCACCATGGCCTTCCACGCCTTCTTCGGACTCTCGTTGATGCAGTCCGCCGCCCTGATCGGCCCGGACTGGTGGCACGCGCTCGGGCAGACCGACGACGCCGCGCTGCTGGCCGACCAGCAGCTCGGCGGCGGCATCGCCTGGGGTGCGGGCGACATCCCGGCCCTGCTGATCGGGTTGACCCTGATCGTCCAGTGGGTCCGCAGCGACGCGAAGGAGACCAAGCGCCTCGACCGTCAGGCCGACCGCGACGATGACGCCGAGCTGAAGGCGTACAACGAACGTCTGGCCGTGCTGGCGAAGAAGGACCGGCAGGACTCCTAGCGCTTCTTCTTCGTCACCTGCACCACCGTCGGCCGCGGTCCGCGCCAGTCACCGCGGTCGGGCTTCTGACCGGCGGCGACGTAGTCAGGAAAGTAGGACCGGGGTTCGGTCCAGCTGCCGTCTTCGCCGGGGTGCTGGACGGCCACGAACACCGAGCCGTCGGTGTCGTGGATGACCGGGCCGCAGGTCTCCGCGTCCCTGGGGACCGCCAGGAACTGCTGCACGTGGCCACGTTCGGCGCCCTCGAGCGGCACCTTGAACAGGCCGTCGGCCTTGGTGATCGCGCCTGGTGCGCCGTCGGTGGAGATCCACAGGTTGCCGTCGGAATCGAAGGCCACGTTGTCGGGGCAGGAGATCGGCGCCACCGGTCCGTCCCAGCCGGCGAAGTAGGTCTGCACCGACTCGTCGTCGGGGTCGCCGCAGAGCAGCAGGATGTTCCAGCTGAACGAGGTCGCACCGGCCCGGTTGCGGTGCTCGGTGATCTCGATGACGTGGCCGTTCTTGTTGCCGGACCGCGGGTTGGCCGCATCGGGACCGGGCTTGCCGGCGGTGACCCCGCGCTGGGCGTTGTTGGTGCACGCCACGTAGACCTTGCCGGTGGTCGGGTTGGGCTCGACGTCCTCGCAGCGGTCCATCGGGGTGGCCTTGACGAGGTCGGCCGCCTCGCGGGTGAAGACCAGCACCTCGTCGACGCTCATCCCTGGCACGCTCGACTCTCCGTCCCGCACCAGCGGCACCCAGGATCCTCGGCCCAGGTTGTCGCCGTCGGGCCGCTGCTCACCGCTGAACCGGGCCACGTAGAGGTCGCCCTCGGTCAGGATGGCCAGGTTGTGGCGGCGTGCGGCTGCGGTCTTCGCGGGCCGGTACTTCCGTGTGGCGACGAACTTGTAGAGGTAGTCGAACCGCTCGTCGTCGCCCATGTAGGCGGCCACCGTGCCGTCACGATCGACCCGTACGTTGGCGCCCTCGTGCTTGAAGCGTCCCATCGCCGTGTGCTTGCGCGGGGTGGAGGAGGGGTCGTACGGGTCGATCTCGACGATGTAGCCGAACCGGTGCGGCTCGTTCGCGTACGCGCTGGCGGTGGCGTCGAAGCGGGGATCGATCTTCTCCCAGCCGTACACGCTGGGGGTGTTGGTGAGGCCGTAGCGCTTGCTGCCCCGCGCCGCCGGATCGGCGGCGAAGTAGCCCTGGAAGTTCTCCTCGCCGGACAGGACCGTGCCCCACGGCGTGGTGCCGCCGGCGCAGTTGCCGAAGGTGCCGGCCACCCGGCGCCCGGTCGGATCGGCGGCGGTCCGCAGCAGCGCACTGCCGGCGGCCGGGCCGGTCAGCCGGAACGGGGTGCTGGCGGTGATCCGTCGGTTGCGGCGGCCACCGCGGACGTAGCGCCACGGAAGCTTCCGGGCCCGCCGCTCCAGCTCGACCACGCTGAAGCCGTGCGCCGCCATCAGCGTCCGCAGCACCTCGGCCTCCTCGTCGGCGCTGGTGGTCGGGCCGAACATGATCGGTCGGTTCGTGTACTCGTGGTTGCAGCAGAGCAGTCCCGTACGACCACGTCGGTCGACCAGGATGTCGAGGTAGTCGTTGTTGTAGCCGAACTGCAGCTCCTGGGCCTTGGCGTCGGGGCGGTTCGGGTTGAACGCGGGCGAGGAGGCGAACAGCGGATCGCCCCAGCGCAGGATCGGGTTCCACTGGTAGCCCGCCGGCACGGCGAGGACGTCGGCCTCGGCCGACACCGGGGCGATCCCGGTGAAGGAGAGCGGGCCGGCGTCGGGGGTCTTCGGGGCGGCGGCCGCCGGCTCGGGCCACATCACGGGCAGCGCGGCCGCGGCGGCCAGGGCTCCGCTGCCGGCCAGCACGGCCCGGCGGGACAGCTGCCGACCGGCGATCTCGGCGAAGGTCGGCTCGGTCGACGGGTTCGGGTCCGGGCGGGAGCACTGGCTGTCGCACTTCAGGTGGCAGGTCACCGCGCTGCGGTTGCCGTGGGTGAGTCCGAGCATGGGCAGATCCGTCACAACGTCTCCTCAGGTGGGGGTCGCGGCCCGACTGCGCCTCGGCAGCCCGGACCGCACCCGGGGGATGGTCCAACGCTTCAGGAGACTTTCAGGTGGCCAATGACGGCGCCCCCGCGATCGGGCAACGGCCGGGTGAACTCTGGGTGTCCTTCGTCGGGCGCTGGCGACATCGTGGTTCGCGCACCGGGAGCGCGCCGCGGTTTCCGTCAGGCGACGGGAATCCGTGGGTTCAGGGCTGGGGAGTGCTGCGTTGTCCGTCGGATGACGGACGACACCACACCTCGGTCCGCCCAGCGGAGCCCGGTCCGCACCACCCCTGTCCCTCCGGTCGCGACTGGCCGTCGGCGAGGATGGGGGCATGGTCGATCAGGCAGAACAGCCCGTCGAGGAGCCGCGGTTGGGCACCGCGGTGGAGTCCCCACCGGGCCCGCGGAGCGAGGTGGCGGACTTCCGACGCCTGGTGGCCGCCTACGTCGCCGCGGGTGCGGACGAGTCGGTGCAGCGGGTGATCACCGCGGTGCACCGGGTGTCCCGGCGGCTGAACCAGTGGTACGACCAGCAGCTGAGCGACCTCGACGTGTCGGGCGGTGAGTGGACGGTGCTGAGCGAGATCGCCAGGGCCGAAGGCAACCGGATGACGCCCACCCAGCTCGCGACCGCGGCGCACGTGGCGCCGTCGTCGATGACCCATCGACTGGACCGGATGGTCGAGCGCGATCTCGTCGACCGCAGCACCGACCCCAGCAACCGCACCCGGGTCCTGGTCGGGCTCACCGAGCACGGGTGGCAGCTCTACGCGACGACGATCCGGGAGTCGAATCTGGTGGAGACCGACCTGATGCGTGGTCTCACCGGCGGACAGGTCGACGAGCTGGCGGACCTGCTGGAGAAGCTGTTGGCCGGTCTGGATGAGTCGACCCTCGAGCCGACCCGCCCGCCGGCGGCGCCGGTCAGTCGCGAGACGGGGACGGACCCTGACGGCGGCGGCGGCGCCGCCGGCTGATGGTGTAGCCCAGACTGATCAGCCCCAGCCCGAACCCGCTGATCCCGACCCCGAGCCACCAGCCGTCGCCGGCGGCCACCAGCCGGTCATAGCCGACGGCCATGATCACGGACGCGATCGCGAAGACGACGGTGCCGACCGTCGCCGCCTGGACGCCGTCGACGTCGAGCGGCGGCACTTCGGCCTGCTGGATGAGGTGCCCTTCGTCGCCCACCGCCGACTCTGGGGTCTGCACCGGGTCGCTCACGCACCCAGCCTAGTGACCGGGCGAGAATGCCGACATGGTCACCAAGTCGCCCAAGGCCGCTCACACCACGCGCGTCGACGAGCCGGAGCTCAACTCGGTCGACCGCTACTTCGGCATCACCGCGCGCGGCTCGACGATCGGGCGGGAGATCCGCGGCGGCATCGTCACGTTCTTCACGATGGCCTACATCATCGCCCTCAACCCGTTGATCATCGGCACCGCGCCGGACGGTGCCGGAAACCTGGTCGGCGGACTGCCGTACCTGGACGGGGCCGGGGCCGTGGTCGATGCCAATGTCGACCAGGCCATCACGATGGTGGCCGCCGCGACCGCCCTGGTGGCCGGGGTGATGACCATCCTGATGGGGGTCGTCGGCCGGTTCCCGATCGGCATCGCCGCCGGGCTCGGGCTGAACGCGCTGCTGGCCTTCACCATCGCCCCCCAGATGACCTGGCCCCAGGCGATGGGGCTGATCGTGATCGAGGGCCTGCTGATCGCCGCGCTCGTGCTGACCGGCTTCCGGACGGCCGTGTTCAAGGCGGTGCCGCGGTCGCTGCGGGTGGGTATCTCCATCGGCATCGGTCTCTTCATCACCTTCGTCGGGCTCTTCGACGCCGGCTTCGTGCGCAAGCCGGCCGGCACCCCGCCGGTGGAGCTGGGGGTGAACGGCTCGATCATCGGCTGGCCGTTGTTGATCTTCGTGCTGGGCCTGTTCGCGGTGGCGATCCTGCACGCCAAGCGGGTCAAGGGGGCGATGCTGATCTCCATCGTCGGCGCCACCGTCGTCGCCGTGCTGATCGAGCTGGCCGCCGACGTCGGGGCGAAGACCGCCGACAACCCGACCGGCTGGGCGCTCAACGTCCCGCAGGTCGACGCGATCGTGGCCCTGCCCGACCTCGGTCTGATCGGTGACGTGGACGTGTTCGGTGCCTTCGGCCCCTCGTTCGCCGACGGCTTCCGCCTCGATCTGTTCCTGCCCCTGGTGCTGCTGGTCTTCTCCCTGTTGCTCGCCGACTTCTTCGACACCATGGGCACGGTGGTCGCCGTGGGCTCGGAGGGCAAGCTGCTCGACGAGCGAGGTCGGCCTCCACACCTGTCGTCGATCCTGATGGTGGACTCACTCGCCGCGGCCGCCGGCGGCGTCGGATCGACCTCGTCCAACACCTCCTACATCGAGTCCGCGGCCGGGGTCGGCGAGGGGGCCCGGACCGGACTGGCGTCGGTGATCACCGGAATCGGCTTCCTGCTGGCCATGTTCTTCGCCCCGCTGGTCAACATCGTCCCCTCGGAGGCGGCGACACCGGTGCTGGTGCTGGTCGGGTTCTTGATGATGAGCCAGGTGACCAAGATCGACTGGGAGGACGTCGAGGAGGGGCTGCCGGCCTTCATCACGATGGTGCTGATGCCGTTCACGTTCTCCATCACGGTGGGGATCGGCGCGGGCTTCTTGATGTTCGTGGTGCTCAAGACCGCCCGCGGCAAGGCCAAGCTGGTGCACCCGCTGATGTGGGTGGTGTCGGGCCTGTTCGTCATCTACTTCGTACAGGGCCTGCTCACCTACCTGGTGCACTGAGCATCCGTCGATTGTGCTGCGGTGGAACCTCGGAGTGTGCGTCGCCTGACCTTTCTGTTCGCCTCGACCCCGATCACCGCGCACACCGTCAACCTGGTGCCGATCGCCGGCCGGTTGATCGGTCGTGGGCACCGTGTCCTCTGGTACGCGGCCCGTCGGTTCCATGACCGGATCTCAGCCGTCGGGGCGGTGCCGCACGGGTTCAGCCACGCACGCGAGTTCGCCGACCTCGAGGCGGCGTACGGGGGAGCCGGGAGTCTGCGGGCGATCGCCGGGCTGCGCCAGGGGTTCGCCGACCAGCTGGTCGGGGACGCGGCGCGCCGGGTGCACGACCTGGAGGAGATCGCGGCCGGTCGGCAGATCGACGCCGTCCTCACCGATGCGATGTTCGTCGCGGCCCGGCTCTGGCACGAGCGGGGCGGTCCGGTCTGGGCCAGCCTGGGCGACGGTCCCCTCACGTACGCCGACGTCGACACCCCGCCGTACGGGGCGGGTCTGCTGCCGATGCGCGGCCGGGAGGGTCGACGTCGCAACCGGGTCACGACCCGGATCGGACGCCAGCTGATCTGGGGTCCGGCGCTGGAGCGGCTGGGGGCACTTCGCTGCGAGCTCGGCCTGGTGCAGAGCGGACGGTCCGTGCTGGAGGAGGCCATGTCGCCCTACCTGCATCTGCAGGCCTGTGTCCCCGAGTTCGAGTACCCCCGCCACGATCTCCCGGCCCAGGTGCGGTTCGTCGGGGCCCTGCGGCCCGAGGCGGGGGCGGACCGGAAGCTGCCGCCGTGGTGGGCGGAGTTCCTGGCCGACGACCGGCCGGCGGTGCTCGTCAGTCAGGGCACGCTGCGACCCGACCTGAGAGAGCTGGTGCTGCCGACGATCTCCGCACTCGCGGGCGCCGGTCGGCAGGTGGTGGTGACCACCGGGGCCGGTTCGATGGCCGACCTGCGGGCCGGTCTGCCCCAGGGGGTCCCGGACTGGCTCCGAGTGGCCCGTTGGATCCCGTACGAGGTTGTGTTGCAGCACGTCGACGCCTTCGTCACCAACGGCGGCTACACCGGGGTGACTGCGGCGCTGGCCCACGGTGTGCCGCTGGTGCAGGTCGGTAGCAGCGAGGAGAAGGCGGAGATCGGGGCCCGGATCGCCTGGTCCGGTGTCGGACTGCGGTCGCGGTGGCGGCCGCCCCGACGCCGCCTCCGGCGAATGGTCCTGCGGACCCTGAACGATCCCGCCATCCGCGCCGCGGTGGACCGGATGCAGGCCTCGCTGGCGCAGCACGACGCAGCCGGCGAGGCCGCGGACGCCTTGGAGCGGCTGGCCCGCACCCAGGCCCCCGTCACCTGAATCTCACCAGTCAGCCGAGTTGTATTTAGCATTGCTAAGTAATATTGTTGACGCATGCCCACGTACGCGTCGATCCTTCAGCTGGCCGGCGAGCTCCGCCCCGCGGTGTTCCGGCTGGCCCGGCACCTGCGGCAGGCGCGCGCCGACGCCGAGGAGCTGACGCCGAGTCAGCTGTCGGCGATGGGCGTGCTGCTGCGGGAGGGCGAGCTCCAGATCGGCGAGCTCGCGACGTACGAACAGGTCAAGGCGCCGTCGATGACCCGGCTCGTCGACCACCTGGAGGGCCGCGGCTTGCTGCGGCGGACCCCGAGTCCCACCGACAAGCGGGCTTGTGTCGTCGGCCTGACCCAGCAGGGCTCCGAGCTCCTCGAGGCCAACCGACAGCGGCGCAACGAGTGGCTCGCGGTGCGGCTGGAGAAGCTCACCGAGGAAGAACGCGCGAGCCTGCGGACCGCGATCCCCCTCCTGATGAAGATCGCCGAGACGTAGCCGGCAACAAGACGTAGCCGGCACCCAGCAGCACCAGCCCGTTCCATGATCACCGACAGTCAGCACGACCCCTAGGGAGGCGGCCGCCACGAGCGCGACGACCGACAGCACCGAAGCCACCGCGACCAGCGACACCGCATCCGTCACCCAGAACCCGGTCGAGCAGCCCAAGGGCGGCATGTTCTCCGCCCTGGCCGTCCCCAACTTCCGGGTCTACGTGACCGGGTCCTTCGTCTCCAACATCGGCACCTGGATGCAGCGGGTGGCCCAGGACTGGTTGGTGCTCGAGCTGTCCGGCGGCTCCGGGGTGGCGATCGGCATCACGACCGCGCTGCAGTTCCTGCCGATGCTGTTGCTGTCCGCGTACGGAGGGCTGGTCGCCGACCGCTTCGACAAGCGGGTCGTGCTCAAGATCACCCAGGCCTGGTTGGCCATCTGTGCCGCCACCTTGGGCATCCTGGCCATCACCGGGGTGGCCACCACCCCGATCGTGTACGTGATCGCCTTCGCCTTCGGTGTGGGCACCGCCTTCGACAACCCGTCCCGCCAGGCGTTCGTCTCCGAGGTGGTCGGTCGGGACCGGCTGCCGAACGCGATCGGTCTCAACTCCGCGACCTTCCACGCGGCGCGCATCGTCGGCCCGGCGGTGGCGGGTCTGGTGATCGCGGCCTTCGGGTCGGGCTGGGCGATCCTGTCCAACTCGGTCACCTACCTGGCCTTCATCGCCGCGCTGGTGATCATCGACGGACGCAAGCTCGAACCGAGCCTGCCCGCGAGCCGGGGCAAGCACCAGATCCGCGAGGGCCTGGCCTACGTGACCGGACGCAGCGACATCCTGCTGGTGCTGATGGTGGTCTTCTTCGTGGGCACCTTCGGCATGAACTTCCAGCTCACCTCCGCCTTGATGGCGCAGCAGGAGTTCGGCAAGGGACCCGAGCAGTACGGCATCCTCGGCACCTTCATGGCTGTGGGGTCGCTGGCCGGAGCTCTGCTGGCCGCCCGGCGGGTGAACCGCCCACGTGGTCGGTTCATCGTGATCATGGCGTTGGTCTTCGGCGCGGTCGAGGTGGTCGCCGGTCTGATGCCGACCTACTGGGCGTACGCGGCCGTGCTGCCGATCATGGGGCTGGCCGCCCTGCTCACGCTGACCGCCTCCAACGCCTCGGTGCAGATGGGCATCGACCCTCAGCTGCGGGGACGGGTGATGGCCCTCTACGCGATGGTCCTGATGGGCGGCACGCCGGTGGGGGCGCCGTTGATCGGCTGGGTCGGCGAGGCCTTCGGACCCCGCTGGACCCTGATCGGGGGTGGCGTCCTCACCATGCTCGGGGTGCTGGTCGCGGTCGCGGTGATCTCCCGGCGTGAGCACGTCACGCTGGGCGAGTCGCTGCGCGGACTGCCGCACCTCCGCTCGGCCTGATCGACCGCCGACGAGGGTCTGTGGATGGCCTCGTCCCCGTGATCGGGGACGAGGCCATCCGTTGCGGATTCGCCGACTACGGTGACCTCCATGACGACCCCGTTGGTGACCGTCCGCGGCGAGGCCGAGCTCGGCTGCGCACCCGACCTGGCCACGTTGGCGGTGACGATCCACGCGGGCGGTGCCGACACCGACCGGGTGCGTCGCGACCTGGCGGAGGCGTCGTCTCGACTCCGCGCGATCGTCGAGGAGCATCGGTCGGTTCTGGAGCGGCATGCGACCTCCGGCCTGCACGTCGGACCGGTCTTCTCCGGCCGCGGTGCGCGCAAGATCAGCGGCTATCGCGGCAGCCTGAGCAGCGAGCTCGTGGTGGCCGACTTCGCCGCCCTGCCCCGGCTGATCGCGGACCTGTCCGCCCTGGACGGCGCCCAGCTCGACGGCCCCTGGTGGTCGCTCCGGCCGGGCAACCCGATCTACCGACAGGCTCGGATCGCGGCCATCGACGAGGCCCGGCAGCGGGCGTCCGACTATGCGGCCGCCTTCGACGCCATCCTGGGCTCGCTGCTCGAGGTGTCTGATCTCGACGGCTCCTTCGCCCACCAGCCCCGCGCCTTCAAGGCCGCCTTCGCCATGGAAGCCGGTGGCGGACCGGAGCCCGAGCTCGACCTGGAGCCGGCCGAGCAGCGGGTGAGCGCGCAGGTCACCGTACGGTTCCAGCTGGCCTGATCCTCGGGCGAGGCTGTCGTCGTCAGCGTGGACGGGTGCGGAGCGCGCCGGGAACCGCCGGATAGATTCCTGGCATGTTCTCCAAGGTGCTCGTCGCCAACCGCGGTGAGATCGCTGTCCGTGCCTTCCGCGCCGCGTACGAGCTGGGCGCGGCCACGGTCGCCGTCTACCCGTTCGAGGACCGCAACGCGGTCCACCGGATCAAGGCCGACGAGGCCTATCTGATCGGGGAGCGCGGGCATCCCGTCCGGGCCTACCTCGACGTCGCCGAGATCATCCGCGCCGCGCGCGAGTCCGGCGCGGACGCGATCTACCCCGGCTACGGCTTCCTGAGCGAGAACCCGGAGCTGGCGCAGGCCTGCCTGGACGCTGGCATCACCTTCATCGGCCCGCCGCCCGACGTGCTCGAGCTGGCCGGCCACAAGGTGCGGGCCCTGCAGGCGGCCAAGGCCGCCGGTATCCCGACGCTGCGGTCCACCCCGCCGTCGGCCGACCTGGACGAGCTGGTGGCCGGCGCGGAGGAGATCGGCTTCCCGGTCTTCGTCAAGGCGGTGGCCGGCGGCGGCGGTCGCGGCATGCGAAGGGTCGACGACCCGGCGAAGCTGCGGGAGTCGGTCGAGGCGGCCATGCGCGAGGCCGAGGGCGCCTTCGGTGACCCGACGGCGTTCATCGAGCAGGCCGTCGGCCGCCCACGCCACATCGAGGTGCAGATCCTGGCCGACACGACCGGGCACGTGATGCACCTGTTCGAGCGGGACTGCTCGATCCAGCGCCGGCACCAGAAGGTCGTCGAGATCGCCCCGGCGCCCAACATCTCCGACGAGCTGCGCGAGGCCCTGTGCGCGGACGCGGTGGCCTTCGCCACCTCGATCGACTACTCCTGCGCCGGCACGGTGGAGTTCCTGGTGGAGACGGAGGGGGAGCGCGCCGGCCAGCACGTCTTCATCGAGATGAACCCGCGGATCCAGGTCGAGCACACGGTGACCGAGGAGATCACCGACGTCGACCTGGTCCAGTCGCAGATGCTGATCGCCTCCGGTTCGTCGCTGGCCGACCTGGGACTCAGCCAGGACACCGTACGGATCAACGGCGCCGCCCTGCAGTGCCGGATCACCACCGAGGACCCGGTCAACGGTTTCCGGCCCGACACCGGCACCATCACCGCCTACCGGTCGGCCGCCGGCGCCGGTGTCCGGCTGGACGGCGGCACCGTCGACACCGGGGTGGAGATCAGCCCGCACTTCGACTCGATGCTGGTCAAGCTGACCTGCCGCGGCCGGAGCTTCGCCGCAGCCGTGGCTCGCTCCCGTCGGGCCCTGGCCGAGTTCCGGATCCGGGGCGTCAGCACCAACATCCCGTTCCTGCAGGCCGTGCTGGCCGATCCGGACTTCATCGCCGGCGACGTGTCGACCGCGTTCATCGAGCAGCGCCCCGAGCTGCTGACCACCCACGTCCCCGCCGACCGCGGCACCCGGATGCTGCGCTGGCTGGCCGAGGTCACGGTGAACAAGCCGTACGGCGACGCGCCGACCCTGCTCGACCCGCGGGACAAGCTGCCCGCCGGGGTCGATCTCGGGAAGCCCTCGCCGCACGGCTCGCGGCAGCGGCTGCTGGAGCTGGGCCCCGAGGGCTTCGCCGCCGACCTGCGCTCCCGCAGAGGCGTCGAGGTCACCGACACGACCTTCCGTGACGCGCACCAGTCCCTGCTCGCCACCCGGGTGCGGACCAAGGACCTGCTGCGGGTGGCGCCGTACGTGGGTCGCACCCTGCCCGAGCTGCTGTCCGTCGAGTGCTGGGGCGGGGCCACGTACGACGTCGCGCTGCGCTTCCTGCAGGAGGATCCCTGGGAGCGGCTGGCGGTGCTCCGGCACAACATGCCGGGGCTCTGCCTGCAGATGCTGCTGCGCGGGCGCAACACGGTCGGCTACACCCCGTACCCGACCAAGGTCACCACCTCCTTCGTGGCCGAGGCGGCGGCCGTCGGTGTGGACATCTTCCGGATCTTCGACGCCCTGAACGACGTCAACCAGATGCGGCCGGCGATCGACGCGGTCCGCGAGACCGGCACCACGGTCGCCGAGGTGGCGCTGTGCTACACCGCCGATCTGAACGACCCGGACGAGACGCTCTACACCCTCGACTACTACCTGCGGCTGGCCGAGCAGATCGTCAACGCCGGGGCACACGTGCTGGCCATCAAGGACATGGCCGGGCTGCTGCGGCCGCCGGCGGCGACCAGGCTGGTCTCGGCGCTGCGCGAGCGGTTCGACCTGCCCGTGCACCTGCACACCCACGACACCGCCGGCGGGCAGCTGGCCACCCTGCTGGCCGCGGTCGATGCCGGCGTGGACGCGGTGGACGTGGCGTCGGCGCCGATGGCCGCCACCACCTCCCAGCCGCCCGCCTCGGCTCTGGTCGCCGCGCTGGCCCACACCGAGCGGGCCACCCACCTGGATCTCCGCGCGGTGATGGACCTGGAGCCCTACTGGGAGGCGGTCCGCCGGATCTACGCGCCCTTCGAGTCGGGGTTGCCGAGCCCGACCGGTCGCGTGTATGACCACGAGATCCCCGGTGGTCAGCTGTCCAACCTCCGCCAGCAGGCCATCGCGCTGGGGCTGGGGGACCGGTTCGAGGCGGTCGAGGCCACGTACGCGGCCGCGTCCCGCATCCTCGGTCGCCCGACCAAGGTCACGCCGTCGTCCAAGGTGGTCGGCGACCTGGCGCTCCAGCTGGTGGCGATCGGGGCCGACCCGGCCGACTTCGAGGCGAACCCGAAGAACTACGACATCCCCGATTCGGTGATCGGCTTCCTCAACGGCGAGCTCGGTGACCCGCCCGGCGGCTGGCCGGAGCCGTTCCGGACCAAGGCGCTGGAAGGACGCGTGATCCCGGTCCGCGACGTCGACCTGGCCGAGGAGGACTCCCGGCTGCTCGACACCCCGGGCCAGGTACGGCAACAGACGCTCAACCGGCTGCTCTTCCCGGGACCGACCAAGGACTTCACGCTGGCCCGGGAGACGTACGGCGCCGTCGGCCGGCTGGACACCCTGGACTACCTGTACGGGCTGCGCACCGGCGACGAGCACACCGTCCCGCTCGGTCGCGGGGTCAGCCTGATCCTCGGGCTCGAGGCGATCGGCAACCCCGACGAACGCGGGATGCGCACCGTGATGTGCACGATGAACGGCCAGCTCCGTCCGATCAGGGTGCGCGACACCTCCGTCAAGGTCGACATCAAGGCGGCCGAGAAGGCCGACCTGAGCAAGCCCGGGCACGTGGCCGCTCCCTTCGCGGGCGTCGTTTCGGTGGCCGTGGCGGAAGGCGATCGGGTCGAGGCCGGTCAGACCGTGGCCACCATCGAGGCGATGAAGATGGAGGCGGCCATCACCACCCCGGTCGCCGGCACGGTCCAGCGGCTCGCGCTCGGGTCGGTGCAGCAGGTGGAGGGCGGCGATCTGGTCGTCGTGGTCACCCCGGAAGGAGACCGCTCATGAGCAGGGTGTACAACTTCAGCGCCGGACCGGCCGTGCTGCCCGAGAGCGTGTTGCGGCAGGCGGCGGACGAGATGCTGGACTGGCACGGCTCCGGGCAGTCGGTGACCGAGATGAGCCATCGGGGCAAGGAGTTCACCGAGATCGCGGCGCGGGCCGAGGCCGATCTGCGGACCCTGCTCGGCGTGCCCGACGGCTACCACGTGCTGTTCCTGCAGGGCGGGGCGTCGCTGCAGTTCGAGATGATCCCGCTCAACCTGCTGCGCGGGAAAGCGACCGTGGACTACGTGCACACCGGTGAGTGGGCCAAGAAGGCGATCGGCGCCGCGCGCAAGCTCGGCCGCTCGGACGTGAACGTGGCCGCGTCGGCCGAGGACCGCTCGTTCACCTACGTGCCTGACCGGGCGGTCTGGCGCCTCAGCGAGGACGCCGCGTACGTCCACTACACCGCCAACGAGACGATCGGCGGCGTCGAGTTCTCCACCGTGCCGGACGTCGGCGAGGTGCCGTTGATCAGCGACATGTCGTCGACGCTGCTCTCCCGGCCGCTGGACGTGTCGCGCTTCGGGTTGATCTACGCGGGGGCGCAGAAGAACATCGGCCCGGCCGGACTGACCATCGTGATCGTGCGCGACGACCTGGTCGGGCTGGCCGACCAGCCGCTGACCCCGATGCTCGACTACGCCACGCATGTCTTGGCCGGCTCGATGTACAACACCCCGCCCACGTACGCGATCTACCTGGCCGGTTTGGTCTTCGCGCAGCTGCTGGCCGACGGGGGTCTCGAGGCGGCCGAGCAGCGCAACATCGCCAAGGCCGAGCTGCTCTACGGCGTCATCGACGCCGAGCCGTTCTACGCCAACCCGGTCGATCCCGCGGACCGGTCGCGGATGAACGTCCCCTTCACCCTGGCCGATCCCGCCCTCGACGCCGCCTTCTTGACCGCGGCCGCCGAACGCGGGCTGATCCAGCTCAAGGGCCACCGGTCGGTGGGCGGGATGCGCGCGTCGATCTACAACGCCATGCCGATCGAGGGTGTCCGGGCGCTGGTGGACCACCTGCACGACTTCGCCGCCACCCGCGGCTGACCCACCCACACAGGAGACGGCGCGATGAGTGACAAGTTCCGCGTACAGGTGCTCAACCACCTGTCAGCGCGCGGCCTGCGGCGGCTGCCGTGGGAGCGCTTCAGTGTCGCGGCGGATGTCGCGGATCCGCACGCGATCCTGCTCCGGTCGGCCGACCTGCACAGTGTCAGCATCCCGGCTTCGGTGCTCGCCGTCGGCCGGGCCGGTTCGGGGACGAACAACATCCCGGTGGAGGCGTTGTCGGCGCGCGGTGTGCCCGTGTTCAGCGCCCCCGGGGCCAACGCGAACGCGGTCAAGGAGCTGGTGCTGGCCGGAATGCTGCTGGCCGCACGCAACATCGACCGGGCGCTGCCGTACGTGGCGGCCCAGAGCCCGACCGACCCGGCGCTGGAGTCCCGGATCGAGGCCGGCAAGAAGACCTACGTCGGCTACGAGCTCGCCGGGCACACCCTCGGGGTGGTCGGACTCGGCAAGATCGGCTGCCTGGTCGCCGATGCGGCGATCAAGCTCGGGATGGACGTCATCGGCTACGACCCCGAGATCACCGTCGAAGCGGCGTGGAGTCTGCCCGCGTCGGTCCGCAAGGCCCACGGCCTGGGCGATCTGCTGCGGCACAGCAACTTCTTGACCCTGCACGTCCCGCTGGTCGACGCGACCCGCGCGATGATCGACGCCGGCGCCGTGTCTCAGCTGAAGCCGGGCGCGGTGCTGCTGAACTTCTCCCGGGGCGGCGTCGTGGATGACGCGGCCGTGCTGGACGCGTTGCGGGAGGGTCAGCTGTCTCGCTACGTCTGCGACTTCCCGGTGCCGGAGCTGGTCGGACAGCCCGGGGTGATCCTGCTGCCCCATCTCGGGGCGTCGACCGGGGAGGCTGAACAGAACTGTGCGGTGATGGCGGCCGATCAGGTGCGCGACTACCTGCTCGACGGCACCTTGCGCAACGCGGTCAACTTCCCCGATGTCGAGCTGCCGCGGGAGTCGCGGTGGCGGATCGCGGTGGCCAACGCCAACGTGCCCAACATGGTCGGCAGCATCACCCACGAGCTGGCGGCCGCTGGTCTGAACATCGCGACCATGACCAACAAGTCCCGCCGGGACCTCGCCTACACGCTGCTCGACGTGGACAGCGACGTGCCGGACGGTGTGGTCGCGGCGATCGAGGCGATCGACGGGGTGCTGATGGTGCGGTCGCTGCCCGCCGCCTAGCGCTCGCAACCGCCGGCCAGGCCGGACGAGTCAGTCGGCCCAGAAGCCGATCAGGTCCGGCACCGGCCGACCGAGCCCGGAGGCTACCTGGGACCAGGAGACGAAGCCGTCCAGCCACCTCACCAGGGCGGACACCAGCTCGCGCTGCTCGTCGGTCTTGATCTGGGGCATCGCTGCCCGATAGGCCTCGGCCATGGCCAGCGCCTTGTCGTGTCGGTGCCACCCGACCGTCAACCCCCGAACCGGGATGAGGCGCACGTCGGTGTTCGATCTGAGCAGATGACCCAGGCCGACGGCCGCGGCCACGCCGCCGCGGGCCAGGGCGAAGTCCAGGTCGTCCAGCGACTGCGGGTTGAGGGGCAATCGGGTCGACCCCCAGCACCGGTACTGGACCAGCACTTCCAGCACCCGCCAGCTGGCGCCCATCCGCTCGGGGGAGATGTAGGCCCCGGCCAACAGGACGTCGACGTCCCGCGGCACCGGGTCGGTGGGGGAGAGGACCGGTGCGTCGGGGGCTCGGCGGAAGATCGGGCCGAGCTTGCCGATCAGTCCCCGGGCCCTCGGCTGCTCCGGGGGAGCGAACGCCCGGCGGGCGGCCTCTCGGAGCTCGGCCGTCCTGTCGCCGGCGCCGACCAGGCCTCGCAGCTCGTCGATGCCGAGCGCGTACAGCCTCAGCTCTCCCATGGCAGACACGGTAGACCGTCGCCTCGGCATGGGCTCCTATCCTGGCCGGGTGAATCCCCGCGCCCGACGGCTCATCGTCTCCGGTGTGTTGATCGGGCTGTTGGTGGTGGTCGTCGTGGCCGCGGTGTGGCCGCAGCTCGCCGGCTGAGGTGGATCGCCTGCCGCGTCCAGATCGGCGCGCTCTATGGTCGTGGAATGCACGACCGGCTCGCAGCGCCCGGGGCGGGAACCGTCGGTGAGGTCTTTCGCGCGTTCCTCAAGCTCGGGCTGACCTCGTTCGGCGGCCCGATCGCGCACCTCGGCTACTTCCGCGACGAGCTGGTGACACGTCGGCGGTGGCTCAGCGATCGCGAGTATGCCGACGTCGTCGCGCTCAGCCAGTTCCTGCCGGGGCCGGCGTCAAGTCAGGTCGGATTCGCTCTGGGCCTGCTCCGCGCCGGCCCGCTCGGCGCTCTCGCGGCGTGGACCGCGTTCACGCTGCCGTCGGCGATCCTGCTGGTGGGTTTCGCGTACGGTGGCTTCTTCTTCGACAACCTCGTCGGTTCGGGGATCCTCACCGGCCTGAAGATCGTGGCGGTCGCGATCGTCGCGCAGGCGGTGTGGGGCATGGCGCGGACGCTCACTCCCGACGTGCAGCGCGCATCGATCGCGGTGGGCGCGGCGCTGGTCACCTTGTACGTCGCGGGTTCGATCGGTCAGGTCGCCGCCATCGTGCTCGGGGCCGTGGCCGGTCTCGTGCTCTGTCGAGAGAGTCCTGGTGAGGTCACCGGTGAGTTGGTGGTGCCGGTCTCGAGGCGCGCGGGGGTGAGCGCTCTGGCGATGTTCGGGGTGCTGATCATCGGGCTTCCCGTCGCCGCCGCCGCGACCGGTGCGCGCGTGCTCGATGTCGCCGACGCCTTCTATCGCGCCGGCGCTCTGGTGTTCGGCGGCGGACATGTCGTGCTCCCGCTGCTGCAGGCCGAGGTCGTTCCCGATTGGGTGACGCCGGAGCAGTTCCTCGCCGGGTACGCCGCCGCGCAGGCAGTCCCCGGACCCCTCTTCACCTTCGCGGCCTACCTGGGCGCACTGGTCGCACCGGGCGCCGCGGGCCTGGTGACCGCGGCCGTGGCGCTCGTCGCGGTGTTCCTGCCCGGATTCCTGCTGCTGATCGGGGTGTTGCCGTTCTGGAACGCTCTTCGCACCCGCTCGAGAGCCCAGGCGCTCATGAGCGGCGCGAACGCGGCGGTCGTCGGCATCCTCGTCGCGGCCCTGTACGACCCGGTGTTCGTCACCGCCATCGTGGATCCAGCATCGTTCGGGGTTGCCCTCGTGTGCTTCGTGCTGCTCGTGTCGTGGCGCCTTCCACCCTGGTCGATCGTCATCGTCGGCGCCACCGGCGGCATCCTGCTCGCGGTCATCTGACGGCCCTGCCCCGCCCCGCAGTCCGTCAAGCGGCTTCAGGGGGTCGGAAGGACGCCGAGCTGGCCGAGCAGTCCTGCGACGTCCATGATGATGCGACTTTCGACGAAGATGCCGCCGCGGTAGCGGTCGATGGTCCAGGCCTCGATCGTGACGGTGCGTCCGGTCGCCGGGATCCCCATGAAGGCACCTTGGTGGGTGCCTGTCCAGGTGGAGAAGCCCATCACCCTGTCACCCTCGACGAGGGTGTCGTGCAGCGTCCAGTGCAGGTCCGGGAAGCCGGTGAACATCATGGCGAGGACGTCGGCCAGGCCGTCCCGGCCGGGGCCCTGGCCAGGGAACGGGTTCAGCTCGACGAAGTCCTCGGCGACCATGGCGACCAGAGCCCCGTCGAGGTCCTGGGCGTTGATCACATCGTCTGATGAAGCGGTGCGCGAGCATCCGGAGGTCCTGATCGACGGCGGTGCTGGTGGTCATGATGTTCCTCTCCAGGAAGGGGTCAGTGAGGGTCAGGCGTCACAGGGGCAGCGGGTGGCGCATCACACCGTCGGCGGTGAGTCGCCCGGCGAGGGTGCGGACGAAGTCGAGCGCGTCCATCTCGACGTGCTCACCGTCGTCGCCCTGACTGAAGGTGCCGCCGGCGGTGCCGGTCAGGTGCAGCTCGAACGGCTCGCGGTGCAGCGCCGCCCACTCCCCGACGATGTCGGCGACCAGACGTCCGTCGTGGGCGGCGTCGAGCTCCATGGGCCGGCCGATGGCGGCGTGGATGTCGATGCGGTGTGCCCAGACGTCGCGGGTGAAGCCCACCTCGAGGAGGTAGTTCACCGGCTTCCAGCCGATCGGCTCGCCGAACGGGACCGGGACGTAGCGCATCGGCAGTGGAGTGCCGAACCGGCCGTTGACGGCCTTGGTGCCGACCGCTCCGAGCTGAGCGACCACCTCGCTGTTGGTGAGCTTCGAGCGCTCGCGGATCTGGAGCTCGTTGAGACCGTCGACCCAGTGGTGGGAGTCGATCTCCTTGTTGAGCGGAAGGCCGCGGCGCAGCTGATGCAGGAAGACCGACGGGGACGCCTGGGCATCAGCGGAGCCCAGCACGTGGAGGACCATCGTACGGACGTCCCAGCCGACGCAGTCGGTGTCGGTCGCCCACTCCTGCTGGGTCAGCGAAGCGGCCAGGGCGGCGAACTTCTCGAACTCGGCCGAGGCGAGAGCTCGAGCCTCCTCGCGGTCGATGCGAGTGACGCCGGTGGTGCTCGTGGTGCTCATCGGTTCTGCCCTTTCGTGGCGTTGTCAACCAGGAGGTCGGTCAGGTGATCGAGGTGCCGAAGCCAGCGGTCGCCCCCAGGCTCGTTGCTCAGCTGGGCTTCGATCAGACCGGCGGTCATCGCGACGAGGCAGTCGATGTCGCCGCCGTCGGTCACGCCCGCGGCCTTGGCCGCGGTGGTGCAGCGGTCCAGCGCCTGCTGGGCCAGTGCGTAGGACTCGGCACTCGGCTCGAAGCCAGGGATCACCCGACGGAAGAGCAGGGAGTTGCGCGCCGGGTCCGCCACGGCGAACTGGGCGAAGGCGCCGAGGTAGGCCTTGAGTGCCGCTCGCGCGTCGTCGTCGGGAAGCTCGAGCGCATCGAACGTCGCCAGCAGCTGGCGGTTGCCGTCGGCGAACATGGTGTCGTAGAGGGCGTTCTTGGAGTCGAAGTACGCGTACAGCGAGGGCTGCTGCATCCCGACCCTCTTGGCCAGGTCCCGCAACGAGACCAGCTGGATCCCGTGCTCGCGTGCCAGGCTCCAGGCGGCCTCGACGATCGAGCTGATCTTGCTCTCTCGACGCTGGGCGACGCTGCTGACGACCACCACGGAACCCTCCTCTCGTTGAGACTATCGCCGATAGGTAAATTACCTATCGGCGATAGGATTGTCAACAGTGCCGACCTCCGCAACCGTGATGACATTGGCGACATCGATCTGTGGGTCAACACACGCAAGGGTGAGCCCTGGGTCAAGACGCTTGTGTCGGCGGGCGCGACATCGGAAGAGTCGCCGGCGCCGAAGGCAGAGGCCAGATCCGGGTGCCAGGTGGCCCGGTCGGAAGAAGGATCTGTGCGCCAGGACCGCCTTTGCGATGGCCGAACCCGGAGGGAGAGTCGTCACCTCCGGGAACGGCCACCAGGAACCAGGGCGAGCCGACCTCGAATCGAGTTCAGGCCGAGCGGGCCGGCTTGGCGGAAGACCAGACCTGACGGCTCCAGGCGGCGGCTGCTATCGCCGCCGAGGCGAGCACCAGGTTCTTGATCACGAACTCACCGATGGTTGTCAAGAGCATCGGGTTGCCGTGCTGGAACGCCAGCTCGGGCTGCATCACCAGCACCATGAACGTGCCGGCCAGGTGGCCTACCAGGATGAGGCTCACGATCGCCAGGAACCGCCCGAGCATCATGGCCGCACCCAGGACGATCTCCACCAGTCCGAGGACGGGGATGAACCAGGCCCGGTCCAGCCAGGGAACGGAGTCGGCGACCAGGTCGGCGACCGGAGTGACGCCGGCGACCTTCAAAGCGCCGAACCAGACGAAGACGAGCGCTAGGGAACCGCGCAGGAGCGGAGCGCTGATTCGCCGAAGCGCAGGGGCGATCCAGGACTCGATGGAGTCGAGGCTCTGCACGACGCGGGGAGGTCGAGGCAGTGTCGGTGCCGTCTCGACCGAGGCTTGCAAGCAAGGATCGACGTCGGTGCGGGTGTTGTGACCTGAGGGGGTGGGTTCGATGCTCATCGCGATGCCTCCTGGGCAACGGCCGTGGTGTGGGCAAAAGGCTGGGTTGGTGGAGATCCCGCGCTCGCGAACCCGGCGAAGGAGAGGGCGACAACGAGACCTGTGACAGCGGCAGCAGCGCGAGGCATGATCAACCCGATCATGCGCTCCGCTTCAGTAGTGGAGAATTCTTCGCGGCTTTCCGCGGAACTCGCTGGTGTGCGGAATACATTCATGCATCTAGGCTCTGCCCTGTCATTCGATTCTTCATCAGCCCAGCAGCCGAATCAGAATCTCCGTCTGGGGGATTACCGACACTGACTTCTGGTCCGGACGGCTGAGTGATGACCAGACGGGCGAGCCCAGAGCCGAGCCGGGTGGCAGCAGGCAGAAGCCCCGGACCGAGGATGAACGGGACAGGTTCCCTCGGTCCGGGGCCAGCGCCGGCGTGGTGGGCAGTGGCGAGCAGCGGACTGAGCTCAGCCGGCGGCGGCGATCACGGCGACTTCCTTCTTCTTCTCGATCATGCTGATCAGGTCGTGCAGGGGCTTCGTGCCGGACCCGATGATCAGTGCGGTGCCGAGGATCTCCATCCACACCGCAGGCACGGCGATACCCACGGTGGAGAGGAAGTAGGAGCCGAAGAGTCTGCTCGCCAGGGCGGCGATTCCGGTCGCGATCCCCCAGAAGTGGATGGAGCGCTCGGCGGTCTTCTTCTGGTCGACGGCCTTGGCGTCGACCGCCCTGGTGAGCTGGTCGGTGATATCGGTGACCAGGGGGTTGTCGGCGATCTCCGGGGGAGGGCGGGACTACGGCACGCGTGGTCCGGCCGCGGTGGCGGCCTTCAGACCGTGCGTGGCGAGGTCGTTGGCGATGTTCAGGCCGAGCCGTACGCCGCCGATGTTCTGGGTGAGGTCCATCGCCCCGTTCGGCTTGACCGCGAACGCGTCGAAGACCCAGTGGACGCCGAGGTAGACCCGGCTTCGGCCGTTCTCCTCGATCATCTGCCACAGCCCGTCCGGGAAGTTCCTCGTGTGCCGCGGCCGGGTGACC
>DATDBH010000164.1:0-4203 GCA_036524985.1 Microlunatus sp.
AGGTCGATGTGGAACAGCTTGCCGGCGTCCAGGGCCTGGGCGATGCCGTGGGTGAAGTTCAGCCCGGCCATCTGCTCGTGGCCGACCTCGGGGTTGACGCCGAACAGGTCAGGCTTGTCGAGGGTGTGGATGAAGGCGATGGCGTGGCCGACGGTCGGCAGCAGGATGTCGCCGCGGGGCTCGTTCGGCTTCGGCTCGATGGCGAAACGCAGGTTGTACCCCTGATCGGTGACGTACTCCGCCAGCATGTTCACGCCCTCGCGGTAGCGGGCGAGCGCGGCCTGCACGTCCTTGGCCGCGTCGAACTCGCTGCCCTCCCGACCGCCCCACATGACGAAGGTCTCCGCGCCCAGCTCGGCAGCCAGGTCGATGTTGCGGAGCAGCTTGCGCAGCGCGAACCGGCGCACGGCCCGGTCGTTGGAGGTGACGCCGCCGTCCTTGAACACCGGGTGGCTGAACAGGTTGGTGGTGATCATCGGCACGGTCACCCCCGTGTCCGCCAGGACCTTGGTCAGCCGGTCGATCTGGGAGGTCCGCTCGGCGTCGGTGGCCTCGAACGGGAACAGGTCGTTGTCGTGGAAGGTGAGCCCGTACGCGCCGATCTCGCCGAGCTTGGTCACCGCCTCGACCACGTCGAGCGGCTCCCGGCTCGCGCTGCCGAACTGATCCTGACCGACCCAGCCGATGGTCCACAGACCGAAGGAGAACTTGTCGGCGGGAGTGGGCGTGAAGCTCATGAAGGTGCCTCCGTTGGCTGCTCGGATCAAATGTTGATAAGCACAACATATTCGGGTCAAACCGTCACGTCAAGGGCCGAAATGCGTTAGCCTGCCGCTATCCGCAGGGCGTCGGCCCTGACAACAAAATTCGGGGGTGTCGATGAGCCAGCCCGCCGGATCGAGCGTGACGGCGGCCCCGGCGCGCCGGCACAACCTCAGCAGGTTGCTCACCCTGGTGCACCGCGAGGGCGCCCAGTCCCGGGCCGCGCTGACCCGGCGGACCGGGCTCAACCGGTCCACCATCGGTGGCCTGGTGACCGAGCTGGTGCAGCTGGGACTCGTCCTCGAGACCGGGCCCACGTCGCCCGCCGGCGTCGGGCGGCCCAGTCCGTTGGTGACGCCGGCCGAGACGGTGGTCGCGCTCACGGTGAACCCGGACATCGACGCGGTCACGGTCGGTCTGGTCGGCCTCGGGGGGACGGTGCACAAGCGGATCCGCTACCCCGTCTCCGCGGCCCCCACGGCGACCGAGGCGGTCAACCTGGTCGCGGCCCTGGTGGACGGGATGCGGTCGGAGCTCGATGCGCGCTTCCGGGTGCTGGGGGTCGGGGTGGCCGTGCCGGGTCTGGTCGAGCGGTCGACCGGCACCGTCACCCTGGCCCCCCACCTGGGCTGGCGCGACGAGCCGCTCGCCGACCGGCTGAGGGCGGCGACCGGCTACCGGTGCGTGGTGTCCAACGACGCCCGTGCCGCCCTGGTGGCCGAGCTCTGGTTCGGCGCCGGTCGGGACCGGACCGACGTCGTCTACCTGAACGGCAGCGCCAGCGGGATCGGTGGTGGTGTGGTCAGTGGCGGCGAGCCGTTACTCGGTCGGCACGGGTACGCCGGCGAGCTCGGCCACTCCGTGGTCAACCCGTCCGGTCACCTCTGTCACTGCGGACGCACGGGCTGTCTGGAGACGGAGGTGACGCGAGCCGGACTGCTCGACGTGCTCGGCCTGGATGACGTCACCGCCGAGTCGCTGGGCGGTGCGCTGCGGACCGCCGTCGCGGCCGGGTCACCTTCGGCGATCGCCGAGGTAGAGCGCCAGCTGGGGTGGCTGGCCCAGGCGCTGGGAAACACGGTGAACGTGCTCGACCCGGAAGTGGTGGTGCTGGGCGGGTTCCTGGCCGACCTCGCCGCCGCCACCGGCACGGCCCTGCAGGATCGCGTCCGCCGGACGGGGTTCGCCGCGCTCAGCGCCGAGCTCGAGATCGTCCCGGCGGAGCTGGGTGCCGATGTCCTCACAGTCGGTGCCGCCGAGCTCGTGTTCGCCAACCTACTGGCCGACCCCCAGTCCCACCCGACCCTCGCCTCCTGACAGCCTCATCCCGACTTCGCTTGGGTTCAAACCCGAGCGGAGTCGAGATCGGCCCACCCCAGACCAACTTCGCTTGGGTTTGAACCCGAGCGGAGCTGGAATTGGGGCCGGGGGCAGCGCCTAGGGTGAAGCAGGTGAGCACTTCGACGACGCCGTCCGACCGTCCCGCTTCCCACCGCCCCGCTCGTCCGAACCTCTCGCGTCCCGTTCTCCCGAGGCCGGTCAGCACCGTGCCCGGCACCGGCAGCTTCACCCTGACCGCGGACCTGGCGATCGACACCGACGAGCCCGGCTGGGCCGCCGCCGTTCGCCGCCTGCTCTCCCCCGGCACGGGCTTCGACCTTCCGACCGCCACCGACGGGGCGCTGCGGCTGGTCAAGGACGAGGGTCTGGCCGACGAGGCGTACGCGGTCGAGGTCTCCTCCGAGGGGATCGTGCTCACCGCGGCCACGGACCGCGGGATCAACTGGGCCACCCAGACCCTGCGCCAGCTGCTGCCACCGTCCGTCCTCCGGCCGGCGCCCACCGGCGATTGGCTCAGCCTGGCCGGGGTCGAGATCACCGACGAACCGCGGTTCGGCTGGCGCGGTGTGCACCTCGACGTCGGCCGGCACTTCATGCCGCTGGCCGACCTGTTCCGCTTCGTCGACCTGCTCGCGCTGCACAAGTACAACGTGTTCCACCTGCACCTCACCGAGGACCAGGGCTGGCGGTTCGCCTCGCGGAAGTACCCGAGGCTGCAGGAGCGGGCCAGCTGGCGGTCACAGACCCAGCGCCACCACCAGGACTTCGCCGACGGCACCCCGCACGGTGGCTTCTACACCCACGACCAGCTGCGGGCGCTGGTCCGCTACGCCGTCGACCGCGGGATCACCGTGATGCCCGAGCTGGAGTTCCCCGGCCACGTACTGGCTCTGCTGGCGGCCTACCCCGAGCTCGGCAACCACCCGGAGACGGGCTACGAGCCGGCCACCACGTTCGGTGTCTTCCCCGAGGTGCTGAACATGACCGACGACGCGATGACGGTGATCTTCGACCTCTACACCGAGCTGCTCGAAGTCTTCGACAGCCCGTACGTGCACGTCGGCGGCGACGAGTGCCCTCGCGACGAGTGGCTCGCCAGCGCCGCCGCCCGCGCCCTCGCCGAACGGCGCGGTCTGCCCGGACCGGAGTATCTGCAGCGCTGGTTGACCGAGCAGCTGCGAGACTGGCTGGCCGCCCGCGACCGCCGCCTGGTCGGCTGGGACGAGATCAACGACGAGGGCCCGCTGGAGGGCGCGGTGGCGATGGCCTGGCGGGACGCCTCGTACGGGATCGCGGCCGCGAAGGCCGGCCTGGACGTGATCATGTGCCCGGTCACCCACACCTACTTCGACTACTACCCCAGCGACGACCCGACCGAGGCGTACGCGATCGGCGGGCACCTGCCGCTGGAGCAGGCGTACGCGTTCGAGCCGCTGACCGGGCTGCCGACCGAGGTGCATGACTTGGTCCTCGGCACCCAGTGCCAGGTGTGGCGGGAGTACATGCCCGACACCCGGCGCGTCGACTACATGCTGTTCCCGCGGGCCTGCGCCCACGCGGAGGTGGCGTGGTCGTCGCCGGCGGGACGCTCGTTCGAGGAGTTCTCGGAGCGGCTGCCCACCCATCTGGAGCGGCTGTCGGCGATCGGTGTCGAGTACCGGCCGCTGGCGGGCCCACTCCCCTGGCAGCAGGGTGGCACCGGTCCGCTGCGGCGGCCGGTCGAGCACGGCGGTCCCGCCTGAGGTGCGACGCGCCGACCCCGGCATCCGACGTGGCGTCCGTCACCGAACACGCCCTGAGCCCTGAGAAGGGAATAGTTCGCGGTGAGGACGCCCTTATCATGGCTGAGGCGTTGACGCGCCGACGCGGCGAGAACCGCACCGAGGTCCTTCGCACCACACCCGCGTGGGGCCACCCCGGCACATGCGGCGGGGGACAACCCAGACGGAAGAAGGCTCTACGCAGTGCGACAGGTCCACACGCTCGACCGGGTGGTCATCCGCTTCGCCGGCGACTCCGGCGACGGCATGCAGCTGACCGGCGATCGGTTCACCGCCGACTCGGCGACCTTCGGCAACGACATCTCGACCCTGCCGAACT
>DATDBH010000165.1:0-19675 GCA_036524985.1 Microlunatus sp.
GAACCCGCGAAAGGGGTAAAAGAAAATATGACCTTCACAGTCGGCGAAACAGTGGTCTACCCGAATCATGGGGCCGCCGTGATCGAGGACATCGAAACCCGTCAGATCAAAGGTGAAGACAAGCTCTACCTCGTACTCAGAATCGTGGGCCAGACCGATCTCATCGTTCGGGTGCCCGCCTGCAATCTCGACCTCGTCGGAGTTCGTGACGTCGTCGACGCCGCCGGGCTCGAGCGGGTGTTCAGTGTGCTGCGCGCACCGCACACCGAGGAGCCGACCAACTGGTCCCGACGTTACAAGGCGAACCTGGAGAAGCTGCACTCCGGCAACGTGATGAAGGTCGCCGAGGTCGTTCGTGACCTGTGGCGTCGTGAGCGGGAGCGTGGTCTCTCCGCTGGAGAGAAGCGGATGCTCGCCAAGGCCCGCCAGATCCTCGTGTCCGAGCTCGCGCTCGCCGAGCGTGTGGCGGAGGACAAGGCAGAGGTGCTGCTCGACGAGGTTCTCGCCTCCTGAGCGAACGCCGCCCGGCCCCGTTCCGTACCGGCATCGGGGTCGACGTCCATCGACTGACACCCGGCCACCCCCTGTGGGTGGCCGGGTTGTTGTTCTCTGACGAACCCGCGGGCCTGGAAGGCCACTCCGACGGCGACGTCGTCGCTCACGCCGCCTGCGACGCCCTGTTGTCGGCGGCCGGGCTCGGCGACCTCGGCAGCAACTACGGGACCGATCGCCCGGAGTGGCAGGGTGCCAGCGGAGCCGCGTTCCTCACCGAGACCGCCGCCCGGGTGCGAGCGGCCGGGTTCGAGATCGCCAATGTGGCCGTTCAGCTCATCGGCAACCGGCCCCGGTTCGCGGCCCGCCGATCCGAGGCCGAGCACACGCTGTCAGACGCTGCCGGGGCGCCCGTGACCGTATCCGCCACGACGACCGACGGGCTCGGGCTGACCGGCCGCGGTGAGGGCGTCGCGGCGATCGCCACCGCTCTGGTCTACCCGACGAACCTGCGGTCGTGACCGCTACCGCACCTGGGCGGCCGGCGCGCTGAAGGTGTTGCACTTGCCGATGTCGCTGGTGCCCAGTCCCGTCGTCCCCCAGAACTCGCGGGTGCGGGCGAGACCGTGGTTGCCTTCGACGTTCGGCTCACCGGTGATGGTGTCGTCGCCCACGGCGACGTAGGTGTCCTGGATCCCTCGGAGGTCGCTCTGCTGCACCCCGAGCGACCGCGAGACGGACCGCATGTAGATGCCGGAGAAGCAGTCGGCCTGGGTTTCGAGCCGTCGGATCAGCTGGTTGGATTCTCGCTCGGACTCGGCGTTCTGTGCGAGCGCGTGCGCGCTGACCAGCAGCCCGGTCCGGCCCTGGATGGCGTGCCCGAACTCGTGGGCCATCACCACGTCGGCCGCCCACTTGTTGGTCCGGACGATCGGCACGGCCTGCGGGAGCAGGTTGGAGAAGTAGATCTGTTGGTCGGCGCTGCAGTAGAAGGCGTTCACACCGGACTCACCGCACTTGGTGGTGATCTTCTCCCCGTAGATGGTGACCGAGGGTCGGGGCAGCAGCCACTGGGCGGCCGTCACCGGTGGGTTCCAGACCCGCATCAGGCACTCGACCTGACCGTTGAAGTGCATCTCCAGATCGGCGTCGGAGGCGTTCGCGACGTTGATGGGCGGGTTGTCGCAGCGCACCGGGATGGGAGCGGTCTGGGCGTAGAGCCGGTTGTTCACCAGCCAGTCCTCGGCCTCGTCGTAGGTGGTCGGCAGGGGGATCGGCGGTGGAGCGCTGTCCGGCGGCGGCACCTGGTAGTTGTCGTTCTGGTACGCCGAGTCCGACGAACCCGTCACGGCGCTGACCAGCACCAACCCGACGATGGCCAGCAGGCTCAGCGCCACCAGGCCCAGCAGCAGGGACATCAGCGGGCTGCGTCTGCGCGGCGGCTGGACCGGAGGACCGTAGTGCGGCACCCCCGGCTGCGGGCCGCCGAAGCCACCCGGTGGGTTCGGTGAGCGCTGGCCTGCCTGACCGGGCTGGCCGCCGTAGGCCCCATAGGCGCCATAGGCCGGCTGGCCGAACCCTTGACCGCCCCAGCCGGGGGGTGGCTGGGTGGCGTACGGGCTCTGGCCACCGCGCGGCCCGCCGCCCCACTGCTGCTGCGTCACGTGCCGAAGCCTAACGGCCGGGGAGTTCCGACGGGCGCGTCCGTCGACGGAGTCGACCCGTCCGCAACGGGCCTGTGGGAGGCTTAGCGCGTGCCGGAGACCTTCACCGCCGACCGCCGACGCGTACGGGGCGGCGCCGTCGCGCTTGCCGCGCGGGCGCGGGCGATCCTGCTGTTCCTCACCGCGCTCCTGGTGCTCGGGGGCCTGATCGCCGGGCCGAGCGCCGGGACTGCCCGCGCCGAGGGCACGGCGTCGACCTTCGTCGTGGCGGCCAGCCTCGGACTGGACGGCACCCTCAAGGTGCGGCAGGACATCACCTTCAGCGGACAGGCGCCCGCGGAGGTCAAGCAGACGCTGGAGTTCAAGAAGGACCTGCTGGGCGACCGGCGCTACGTCTACGAGCTCAGTGGCTTCCAGGCGACCGCGGGCGGTGAGCCGTTCGAGCCGACCCTGCAGATCGAGCAGGATCGCTACACCGTCGTCACCTTCCCGACGAACGGACAGACCAGGGTCAGCCTCGAGTACGCGGTGGTCGGCGCGGTGATCGCCACTCCGGACGGCACGGCCCTGGAGTGGCCGCTGCTGCAGGGTTTCGACGCGACGGTGACCGACTTCGCGGCCACCGTCGCCATCCCGGTGCCGTTCTCCTTCATCGAGTGCAACGCGGG
Source organism: Microlunatus sp. (assembly GCA_036524985.1). GTDB lineage: Bacteria > Actinomycetota > Actinomycetes > Propionibacteriales > Propionibacteriaceae > Microlunatus. The sequence continues at coordinate 2,825 of DATDBH010000165.1, forward strand.
TTCACCGAACTCCGAGGTGCCCTGCAAGTACGCAGCGGCCGGCACCGATGATGCCCAGCAGCCCACCTTCCGCGACGGCTCGCGCGGTCCCGGAGAGTTCGTCCAGGTCCAGATCGGCTTCCCGCCGGGGGCTCTGGCGAGCAACGAGCAGATCGAGGAGGTCTGGACGCTGGCCCGGGCCTTCTCCGCCCGTCCGCTGCCCCTGGCTCTGGCGCTGGGGCTGCTCGTCCTGGGCGGCGCAGGTCTGCTCGCCCTGCATCGACGGGCCGGGGTCGACGCCGGCACGGGTGCCGAGGTCATCCGTGCCGCCGAGTTCGTGCCGGTGGGTGCGGGCCAGAGCGAGTTCCGGGTGCTCGGCGACGTCCGACCGGGCCACGTCGGCACGGTGGCCGATGAGCGGGTCGATCCCATCGACATCACCGCGACCCTGATCGACCTCGCGGTGCACGGTCACCTGCGCATCACCGAGCTGCCGCGGGAGGGCGACTTCGCGGCGACCGACTGGTCGCTCGCCCGGACCGACAGCCCCGCGGATGATCTGCGTCCGTTCGAGGTCGTCCTGCTGGACGGGGTGATCGGTCGTGACGAGGTCAAGGTCTCCGAGCTGCCCGCCCGCGTCTACGAGACGGTCGGCGGCGTTCAGGACAAGCTCTACGACGAGGTGGTGTCCAACGGCTGGTTCGAGCGACGGCCCGATGCCACGCGCAACCGCTGGACCCAGACCGCGATCGGCGCCCTGATCGGCGCGGTCGTGATCACCGTGGTGTTGGCCGCCTTCACCACCTTCGGACTGGTGGGTCTCGCCCTGATCGTGCTGGCTCTCGGCGTGATGTTCGTGGCCCAGGAGATGCCGGCTCGCACCAAGTCCGGAGCCGCGCTGCTCGCCGGGCTCGGCGCGCTGCGCTCCGATCTGATGTCCCACCCGACGGACCAGATGCCACCGGGCCGAGAGCTGAGTGAGATCTCCGAGCTGCTGCCGTATGCGGTGGTGCTCGGCGGGCACCAGCGCTGGCTCGATGCCATCGTGGCCTCCGACGACGACGCCGAGGAGGACCGCTACGACCTCGGCTGGTATCACGGACCGCAAGGCTGGCACCTCCGCGATCTGCCCGCCTCGCTGAAGAACTTCATCACTACCGTCTCCGGCGAGCTGTTCTCCCGCTAACTGCCCCGTCGCGACGCAGAGTGTGAGGATTTTGGGTGCGTAGTCGCACCGAGGACCTCACACAGCTGTGGTCCTGCTCGTCACGAGCGGCCGAGAGCGAGAGCACGCGCTGAAGCCCGCGTCCTCGACAAGGAGGATCGGGCACGTTCCGCGCGGCCCTAGCGTGTCCGTTGCTCCTTCTCGGTGAGCGCACCGGCACGCGGAACGCGCAAGCCCCCGACTCCGCGGGTGCTGCAACGCCCCGCGAAGTCTGATTCCCGGGCTACGGCGCGCAGCGAACAGTGAGTGACGACAACACCGCCCGTGAGAGTGCTCTCATCGCCGCTTCCTGTTCGCCTCATCTGCAGTTGGTTTCCTGGTTCTTGTCAGCAACAAGGGGTGCTGACCCAACTGACAAGGAGTGATGACGATGTTGAACAAGACGAAGTGGATCCTGGCCGGCGGCGCCGCGGCGGTGGCGCTGTCCCCGGTGGCGGCGTTCGCCAGCGGGTTCGAGGTCACCTCGCCCCAGCAGGGCTCCAGTGTGGCGACCTCGGTGCAGTCCGGTTCGCTGGCGGCCGACGCCACGGCGGGTGTGCTGCCGGCGGTCGATCCGACCGCGGTGACGCCCAACACCCCGAACAGTGCGGTCACGCCGAACACGGCGAACACGGCGAACACCGCGGCGACCCCGGCCAGCCCGGTGAGTGCCAAGTCTCCGGTGAGTGCCAAGTCCCCGGTGAGTGCCAAGTCAGCGGTCAGCGCCAAGTCCCCGGTGAGCCCGAAGTCTCCGGTGAGCCCGAAGAGCCCGAAGTCCCCGGCCAGCGCCTGATCCAGGTGGCCGACCCGAGCGGCAGAGTGCGGCTCCTTCACGACAACGGTGAGCAAGCCGCACTCTGTGGGTTGGATCGGCTGCTGTCGGGTGTTCAGTCGGTGCCGAACTCCATGGCGGCGCGGTCGAGCGCTTCCTGCTCATCATCCGGCCCGGCGCCCCGGGCGATCGCGGTGGACGAGCCGGGCTCGAGCCCGCCGACCAGCTCAGCCGTGGCGCCCCCGACGATGCCTTGGGCGGCGTACTGCTCCAGGCGGGCCCGCGAGTCGGCGATGTCCAGGTTGCGCATGGTCAGCTGACCGATCCGTTCCAGCGGGCCGAACGGGGCGTCGACCACCCGCTCCATCGAGAGCCTGTCGGGGTGGTAGCTGAGCGAGGGCCCGGAGGTGTTCAGCAGCGAGTAGTCCTCGCCGCGTCGCAGCTTCAGCGTCACCTCACCGGTGACGGCCGAGCCCACCCAACGCTGCAGGGACTCCCGCAGCATCAGCGACTGCGGGTCCAGCCAGCGGCCCTCGTACATCAGCCGACCCAGTCGCCGACCCTCGGCGTGGTAGTTGGCGATGGTGTCCTCGTTGTGGATCGCCGACAGCAGCCGCTCGTACGCGATGTGCAGCAGCGCCATCCCCGGCGCCTCGTAGAGTCCGCGCGACTTGGCCTCGATGATCCGGTTCTCGATCTGGTCGCTGACCCCGAGCCCGTGCCGGCCGCCGACGGCGTTGGCCTCCAGCACCAGCGCGACGGCGGAGGCGAAGGTCTGACCGTTGATGGCCACCGGCCGCCCCTGGTCGAAGGCGATGGTGACGACTTCGGGAGCGATCTCCACGTCATCGCGCCAGGAGGCCACGCCCATGATCGGCTCGACGATCTCCACGCCGGTGTCCAGGTGCTCCAGCCTCTTGGCCTCGTGGGTGGCGCCCCAGATGTTGGCGTCGGTGCTGTACGCCTTCTCCTTCGACGCCCGGTACGGCAGGTCGCGTTCGGCCAGCCAGGCCGACATCTCCGCCCGTCCGCCCAGCTCCTCGACGAAGTCCGCGTCCAGCCACGGCTTGTAGATCCGCAGCTGGGGGTTGGCCAGCAGGCCGTACCGGTAGAAGCGCTCGATGTCGTTGCCCTTGTACGTCGACCCGTCGCCCCAGATGTCGACGCCGTCCGCCCGCATGGCCCGGACCAGCAGGGTGCCGGTGACGGCCCGGCCCAGCGGCGTGGTGTTGAAGTAGGTGCGGCCAGCCGTACGGATGTGGAAGGCACCGCACTGCAGCGCGACCAGTCCCTCCTCGACGAGCGCTTCCTTGCAGTCGACCAACCGGGAGATCTCCGAGCCGTACTGGTGGGCACGCTCGGGGATGGTCTCGATGTCGTCCTCGTCGTACTGGCCCAGATCAGCCGTGTACGTGCAGGGGATCGCACCCTTCTCGCGCATCCAGGCGACCGCCACCGAGGTGTCGAGTCCACCGGAGAAGGCGATGCCGACGCGTTCGCCGACGGGAAGAGAGTTCAAGACCTTGGACACGAGATCGGAGCCTAGAACATATTCATGCCATATGTCGAATATTCATGCATGACCGCCGAGGGTCGGGGTGGGTCGCGTCAGAGGTTCTGCAGGGTGTAGCCGTGATCGGCGCAGCCGTCGACCAGCATCTTGCGTGCGTCGGCCGGGATGTCGTCGGGGTTGGCGGACTGCAGGGCGCCCAGCGCGGCGTCGACCCACTTCGCCGGTTCGGCATCGAGCTGACCCGAGTCACGGATCGTCTCGAGCCCCTTGATCGCCGCCTGGTTGGCGACCGATCCGCCGGCCATGGCAGCATCCAGGGCCGGACAGCCGATCTTGTACGCATCCTGGGTGCCCTGGCTGTCGGAAGTGCAGGACGTCAGGCCGGTGAGGGCGAGTCCGGCGGCGACCAGCACCAGGCCGAGGCGGAGGAGTGGTCGGGAGAGCGCGGCAGCCATGCAGCCAGAGTAGGAGATCGAGTGAAGCGGGCGCGGGACGCCATGGCGACACGGTGGCTCTTCGGTGATCAGCTCGGATCCCGAGGGGACCGATGCCGCCTGCGTACCCTCGGCGCTCACCTCGGTCCGTGAGACTGGCTGGACCCACCACATCCCGCGGCTGATGGTCCTCGGCAACTACGCCCTGCAGCACCGTTGGAAGCCGCAGCAGGTGACCGACTGGTTCCACCGGGCGTTCGTCGACGGCTTCGACTGGGTGATGGTGCCCAACGTGGTGGGGATGAGCCAGCACGCCGACGGCGGGATCCTGGCCACCAAGCCGTACACCTCCGGCGGCGCCTACATCGACAAGATGAGCAACCACTGCGGCGATTGCCGGTTCGACCCGAAGAAGCGGGTGGGCGAGGACGCCTGCCCGTTCACTGGTGGCTACTGGCGGTTCCTGCACCGGCACCGCGAGGAGCTCGCGGCCAACCCGCGGATGGGCCAGATGGTCCGCGGACTGGACCGGCTCAAGGACCTCGAGCAGGTGATCGCCGAGGAGTGACCCCCGGGTGACGCCCCCGACTTGTCAGCCTCGGTGGTCGTCGGGGCCACCACTGAGGCTGACAACTCGGAGTCTGGGGGCGGCTCAGGCGTCGATGCTGGACCTGTCCGGGTAGCGCTCACCTTGCACGGCGTCGACCGGTACGTCGGCGGCCTGGTCGGCGAGATCGTCGGCTGTGAGCGTGATCGCTGCGGCACCCACGTTCTCCTCGAGGCAGCGGACCCGCTTGGTGCCGGGTATCGGCACGACGTCGTCGCCTTGGGCCAGCACCCAGGCAACGCGAACTGACCGGCGGTGACGCCCTTGGCGGTGGCGAGCTCGCGGACGGCGTGGGCGCGGCGGATGGTGTGGGCCCGGTCCTCCGCGTCCATCGTGTCAGTGTGCACCTTGGAGTGCACTCTAGGTCGTCAGGGCTGACGGTTCCGACGCTCGTACGCCTCGATCTCGCTCCGCAGGTCGCGGACGGCGGTGTCGATGGCCCGGTCCGGGTTGTCCTCGGCCGGCCGCAGGCTCGCGCCGTCGAAGAGCAGCAGGTAGTACCCGTACGCCGTCAGGGCCAGGATCAGCATCGCGACCAGGGCGAGCCCGATGGAGGTCAGGGTGGTGGGTCCCACGTCACCTCCAGGGGAGCGGCCGACGGGAATGGGCTAGAGCTGCAGCCCCGGATACAGAGGATTCGCGTCCAGCAGCTCGGCGGATGCGGCCTTGGTGGCGTCGGCCAGTCCGTCGGTCAGGGTGTATTTGGCCTTGCCCGGCTGCCCGCTGGAGGCGGTCACCGCAGTGGTGCCCTTGAGCACGTTGACGATCAGCTCGGCGACGGTGTCGAACTCGTCGGCCCCGAAGCCGCGCGTGGTGAGGGCGGGGGTGCCGATCCGGACACCCGAGGTGTACCAGGCACCGTTCGGGTCGTTCGGCACGGCGTTGCGGTTGGTGACGATGCCGGAGTCGAGCAGCGCGGACTCGGCCTGGCGGCCGGTCAGCCCGAAGCCGGTGACGTCGATCAGCACCAGGTGGTTGTCGGTGCCGTCGGTGACCAGATTCGCCCCGCGCCGCTTGAGGCTCTCGGCCAGCGACTGCGCGTTGTCGGCGACCGCCTGCGCGTACGTCCGGAACGCGGGCGTCCGGGCTTCGGCGAAGGCGACGGCCTTGGCCGCCATCACGTGGCCGAGCGGTCCGCCCAGCACCAGCGGACAGCCCCGGTCGACGCTCGGCGCGTACTCCTCCGTGGCCAGCACCAGGCCACCCCGCGGGCCGCGCAGCGACTTGTGCGTGGTCGAGGTGACGATGTGGGCGTGCGGCACCGGGTCCTCGTTGCCCGTGAACACCTTGCCGGCCACGAGCCCGGCGAAGTGGGCCATGTCGACCATCAAGGTGGCGCCCACCTCGTCGGCGATCTCGCGCATCTTCGCGAAGTCGATCCGACGCGGGTACGCGGAGTAGCCCGCGATCAGGATCAGCGGCTTGAACTCCCGGGCCGCCTCGGCGACCTGGTCGTAGTCGAGCAGCTGCGTGGTGGGGTCGGTGCCGTACGAGCGCTGCTGGAACATCTTGCCGGAGATGTTCGGGCGGAAGCCGTGGGTGAGGTGGCCGCCGGCGTCGAGGCTCATGCCGAGGGCCCGCTGGTTGCCGAACTTGTGCCGCAGCGTCTCCCACTGCTCGTCGGTGAGGTCGTTGACTCCTCTGACACCGAGCTCGGCCAGTGCAGGGGTCTCGACCCGGTGGGCCAGGATCGACCAGAAAGCCACCAAGTTGGCGTCGATGCCGGAGTGCGGCTGCGCGTACGCGTACTCGGCGCCGAACAGCTCGCGGGCGTGCTCGGCGGCCAGGGACTCGACGGTGTCGATGTTCTGGCAGCCCGCGTAGAAGCGGTGACCGACGGTGCCCTCGGCGTACTTGTCGCTCAACCAGGTGCCCATCGTGAGCAGCACCGCCGGCGAGGCGTAGTTCTCCGAGGCGATCAGCTTCAGCGAGGACCGCTGGTCGGCGAGCTCGGCCCGGGTCGCGTCGGCCACCCGCGGCTCGACGCTCTCGATGACGGCGAGGGCGGCCCGATAGGCCTCCGACGCCGTGGCGGCGACGTCGATCGAGGGAGCGTCGGTGGTGGCGGGTGCAAGCAGGTCGGTCACCGGGCGGAGTTTACCTGCGCCGGGTGACCCGCTCGACCCCGATCTTCTGGAGCGACACCGACGTCAGCTGTGGATGGCCGTGCAGAAGTCGGGGTCAGCGACGGCGGGAGATCTCGTAGAGCGCGATGCCGGCGGCGACGCCGGCGTTCAGGGACTCCATCGAGCCGCCCATCGGGATGGCGGCGACGGTGTCGCAGGTCTCGCGGACCAGCCGGGACAGGCCGTCGCCCTCGCTGCCGACCACCAGCACCATCGGACCGGACGACTCGGCGACCTCGGCGATGTCGATGTCGCTCTCACTGTCCAGGCCGACCAGGAACAGCCCGGCGTCGGCGTACGCCTTGAGGGTCCGGGTCAGGTTGGTGGCCCGGGCGATCGGCACCTTGGCCGCGGCGCCGGCCGACGTCTTCCAGGCCGCGGCGGTCATCCCCGCCGAGCGTCGCTCGGGGATCAGCACCCCGTGGGCCCCGAAGGCGACGGCGGACCGGATGATCGCGCCGAGGTTCCGGGGATCGGTGATCGAGTCCAGGGCCACGATCAGCGGCGGGGTGTCGGAGTCGATCGCCAGCCCGAGCAGGTCGTCGGGGTGAGCGTAGGTGAACTCGGGCAGCTGCAGGGCCACCCCTTGGTGCACCCCGCCCCCGGTCAGTCGGTCCAGCTCGACCCGGGTGACCTCGAGCATCGGCAGGCTGCGCCCGGCCGCCAGCTTGAGGATGTCGCGCAGCCGGTCGTCGCGTTCGGCGCCCTCGGCCACGTACGCGGTCTTGGTCGGGATCTCGGCCTCGAGCGCCTCCAGCACCGCGTTCCGACCGATCACCCACTCGGCCCCGACGCCGGGCTTGCCGCTGCGGCGGCCCTCCCCGGGCCGTTTGCCGGCGCCCGGCCTGCGTTCGGCGGCCTTCTTCGCCCGGTACGCCGCGTGGTACGGCCGGTCCTCCGCCTTCGGAGTCGGGCCCCGACCCTCGAGCCCGCGGCGGACCCGCCCACCGGAACCCGCGGTGTTGCCCTTGCCGCTCTTGCGGACGGCGCCCTTGCGTTGGCTGTTGCCTACCATGTCCTCGTCTACCTGCTCGGTCGTGCTCGGGTCGTGCGGTCAGTGCGCGGCCAGGGACCAACGAGGTCCGGCCGGGGTGTCGGTGATGGTGATGCCCAGGTCGTTCAGGGCGTCACGCAGCGCGTCCGCCGCGGCGAAGTCACGCCGCCCCCGGGCCGCCGCCCGCTGCTCCAACAGCGCCCCGACCAGGCCGTCGACCACCGTGACCAACCTGGCGTCGTCACCGCCGTGCTGCCAGATCGGGTCGGCCGCGTCCAGGCCGAGCACCGCCAGCATGCCCAGCACCTCCGCCAGCCGCGCGGCTGCGGTCTCCTTGTCGCCGGCCGCGAGGGCGGTGTTCCCGTCGCGAACAGCCTGATAGAGCACCGCCACCGCGCCCGGGGTGCCGAGATCATCGTCCATCGCGGTCACGAAGGCGGTCGGCACGGACCCCTCGGGCCGGCCGACCAGCTCGACCGCCCGGTCGACGAAGCTGTCGATCCGGGCCAGGGCCGCGGTCGCCTCGTCGAGTGAGGTGTCGGAGAACTCGATGGCCGAGCGGTAGTGCGGCTGGGCCAGGTAGAAGCGCACGGCTCGCGCCGGGTAGCGCTCCACGACCTGGCTGACGAGCGCGCCGTTGCCCAGCGACTTGCTCATCTTCTCCCCGGCCGCGGTCACCCAGGCGTTGTGCATCCAGAAGCGGGCGAACCGCTGTCCGGCTGCCGTCGACTGGGCCAGCTCGTTCTCGTGGTGCGGAAAGCGCAGGTCCAGACCGCCGCCGTGGATGTCGAACTCGTCGCCGAGGTACTTCCCGGCCATCGCCGAGCACTCCAGGTGCCAGCCCGGTCGACCGCGGCCCCACGGCGTCGGCCACGAGGCCGTGATCGGCTCGGAGGGCTTGTGGCCCTTCCACAGGGCGAAGTCGCGGGGGTCGCGCTTGCCGCGCGGGTCGGCGTCCTCGGCCGGCTCCATGTCCTCGATCCGCTGCCGCGAGAGCACCCCGTACGCAGGCCAGGAGCGCACGTCGAAGTAGACGTCGCCGGAGCCGTCCTCGGCCGCGTAGGCGTGCCCGCGCTCGATCAGCACCTCGATCAGCTCGAGCATCTCCGGCACGTGCCCGGTCGCCCGGGGCTCGTACGTCGGCGGCAGGCAGCCGAGGGCGGCGTACGCGTCGTGCAGCTCGCGCTCGAACCGGTACGCGTGCGCGAACCAGGGAACGCCGGCTTCGGCGGACTTGTTCAAGATCTTGTCGTCGATGTCGGTCACGTTGGCGATCACCGTGACCCGCAGCCCGTGCCAGGTCAGCCACCGGCGCAGCACGTCGAAGACGACCTCCTTGCGGATGTGTCCGACGTGCGGAGCCGACTGCACGGTGAGGCCGCAGTGGTAGATCGAGACCTCGCCGGGGACCAGGGGTTCGAAGTCGCGGACCTCACGGGTCGCGGTGTCGTACAGGCGCAGGCTCACCCCGGCAGCCTACCGAGCGGCGACCATGCGCTGCATGACTTCCAGTCCGGCCCGCAGGGCCTTGCGGTCGCGCGCCGACAGCTGCTCGAGCATGGGCTCGATGTTGGTGCCCAGCCGGGCGCGGATCTCGACGAGCCGCTGTCGCCCGAGCGGACTCAGATCGATCAACCAGGCCCGGGCGTCGCTCGGGTCCAGCGACCGCTGCAGCAGTCCAGCCGCCTCGAGCCGTTTGACGTGGTTGGTGATCGTGGGCTGCGACGATCGCTCCTGGATCGCCAGGTCACTGATCCGGCAGGGGCCGTTGTCCTGGATCCGCGCCATCACCCGCGCTGCCGCCAGGCTCACCTCCATGCCGTCGGTCGGCACCCGGCGGACGACGGCGGCAGCGGTACTGACCAGGAACTCGCCCAGCTGGTGCAGATCCTCGCTCACCCTGGTCACAGTAGCGGTCAACGCCGGATGGCGGCGACCACGAGACGAGCCAGCTCCGCGTACGCCTGCGCGTCGTCCAGGTCGGTCGCCCGGCCGATCTCGCCGGAGGTGATCCGCCGCATGGTGGCGGTCACCACCTCGCCGACGAAGACCGCCGACACGTTGCGGAACGCGCCCACGCGGATGCCCTCGTCGATGAGCTGCCGGACCCGGACCGCGGCCGCGGCTGTGTTCTGCTCGTAGACCTCCCGCGTCGCCGCCGTCAGGGCGAGGTCGCGGCGGAACTCCGGTCCGGCCGGACGGAGGGCCTCGGCAACCGCCTCCAGATAGCGGGTGACTCTCGTCGCGGGGGAGCGAGCGTCGGCGATCGCGGCCTCCACCTGATCGGTGGACCGCTTGAAGAAGAACCGCACAGTCCGGACGGCCAGCTGCTCCTTGCTGTCGGCGAGCGCATACAGCGTTCGCTTCGAACAGCCCAGGCGGGCGGCGATCTCATCCAAGGTCAGGTGGGCGAAACCCTGCGAGAGAAAGAGGTCGACGAGCTCGTCGACCAGCTGGCGCTGCCGGGTGGTGAGCCGTTCCGAGACGGCGAAGGTGGATTCCATAGCGGTACTAGCGTACCCTCGTCAGTACCGCTCCCCAGCGCGGTGTCTCCAACCAGATGCTCACAAGAAGGATGGTGCCTAGTGACCGTGGACCGCGTCCTGCCGACCGACGAGGGTGCGGAGCTGGTGGGACTGGTACGTGAGATCGCTCGCGGCGAGCTCGCGCCGCGGGCGGCCGCCGCCGAGGCCGCCGGGACCTTCCCGCGCGAGATGTTCACCCTGCTCGGGGAAGCGGGTGTGCTCGGTCTGCCGTACCCCGAGGCGCTGGGCGGGGCGGGCCAGCCGTACGAGGTGTATCTCCAGGCTCTGGAGGAGATCGCGGCCGCCTGGATGAGCGTCGGCGTGGGTGTGGCCGTGCACGTGCTCAGCTGCCACGCGCTCCACCGGTACGGCAGCCCCGACCAGCAGGCCGACCTGCTGGCCCCGCTGCTAGCCGGCGACCGACTCGGCGCCTACGCACTGTCGGAGGCCCAGGCGGGTTCGGACATCACCGGGATCAGCACCCGCGCGAAGATCGCCGATGAGGGGTATTCGATCAGCGGCGCCAAGGCCTGGATCACCCACGGCTCGCAGGCCGACACGTACACCACCTTCGTGCGAACCGGCGACGACCGGACGAAGGGCCTCAGCTGCTTCGTCATCCCGGCCGACGCCCCGGGACTGAGCTTCGGCCAGCCCGAGCAGAAGATGGGGCTCACCGGTTCGACCACGACCGCGGTGTATCTCGACGCCGTCCCCGTCGACGAGCACCGGCGCGTCGGGGCCGAGGGTCAGGGGATGGCGATAGCCCTGGACGCGTTGGACTCCGGGCGGCTGGGAATCGCCGCCTGCGCCACCGGGCTCGCTCAGGCGGCTCTCGACGTGGCCGTCGACCATGCCCGGCAGCGGGAGCAGTTCGGTACCGCCATCGCCGAGTTCCAGGGGATCCAGTTCCTGCTGGCCGACATGGCGGCCACGGTCGACACGGCGCGAGCCGGCTACCTGATGGCGGCGCGCAAGAAGGACCTGGGACGCCCGTTCACCCGCGACGCGGCCGTCGCCAAGATGGTCGCCTCCGACGCGGCGATGAAGGTGACCACCGATGCGGTGCAGGTGCTCGGCGGCTACGGCTACACGCGGGACTTCCCGGTGGAGCGCTATATGCGCGAAGCGAAGGTGACACAGATCTTCGAGGGCACCAACCAGATCCAGAAGCTGGTGATCGCGCGTCAGCTGCTGAGGTGAGACTGTCTCGCCACTCCCCCTGACCTGGATTCTTTCGTGACGGGAATCTGCCGCTCGTCCGCGGAGCTCGCGGCGTGTCGGGTGGTCGGTGGGGTTCGAGGGGTCGTTTCACATCATGCAGCCACCTGAGCAGCGGCGGTCCAACCTGCCGGTCGACTCCGGATCGGTCTGCGAGGCTGATCTGACCTGACAACCCGGCCACAGCCATCGCCGGCGGGACGCGAGACTGAGGCCATGCAGCTGCGTGACACCGACGTCGTCCTGGTCACCGGTGGGGCTTCCGGACTGGGAGCCGCCACCGTCGAGAGCGTGCTGGCGGCCGGCGCCCGGGCGGTGGTCGTCGATCTGCCCGCCGCGGTCGCTGCGCTGGCGCCACGGGAGCGGGTGACCGCCCTCGTCGCGGACGTCCGCGACGAGGAGCAGGTGCAGGCGAGCATCGATGCGGCCCAGCAAGCGGGTGAGCTCCGCGTGGTGGTCAACTGCGCGGGCGTGGCCACCCCGGGACGGATCGTCGGCAAGCGTGGCACGCTGCCGTTGGACGACTTCCGGCGGGTGATCGACATCAACCTGGTCGGCACCTTCAACGTGCTGCGGCTGGCCGCGACGGCGATGGCCGGCAACGACCTCAGCGACGGCGACCGGGGACTGATCGTGATGACGGCGAGCGTGGCCGCGTACGACGGTCAGATCGGCCAGGCGGCGTACGCGGCGAGCAAGGGTGGCATCGCCGCGCTGACCATCTCGGCCGCTCGCGACCTGGCAGAACGACAGATACGGGTGATGACGATCGCCCCGGGGGTGATGGAGACGCCGATGATGGCCGGGCTACCCGAGCAGGCCCGGACCAGCCTCGAAGCGCTGGTGCCACATCCCGCCCGGCTCGGCCGGCCGAGCGAGTACGCCCTGCTGGTCTCCCAGCTGATCGCCAACCCGCTGCTGAACGGCGAGGTGATCCGGCTCGACGGCGCGCTCCGGATGCCACCCCGCTGAGGCTCGGTCCCGTCGTCCAGGGCTATCGCCACCGGGCCGGGCTTCAGAGGCTCGGCTTGCTCTTCCGGGCGCGCAGGGCGGCGATGTCGAGATAGGCAGCGGCCGGCTCCTCGTCCTCGCCGGGTCCCTCGTCGGCATCTTCCCAGGGGTCGTACGGCTTGTCGTCGCTGCCGTCGGCGAAACCCATCGAGGGGTCGTACGGATTGGCCAACCCGACCAGGGTCTCCTCGGTGCTGACGGCCACCGCCTCGTCGGGGAGGCGGTGCAGCACGGTGAGGATGTAGGCCTGAGCGGCGTCGTACGCATCCACCTCCTGGCCCGCACGCTCACTCAGATACCACCGATGCTCCAGCACCTCGTGGTAGAGCTCGGCCGGCTCCAGCTTGCCGCGCATCTCGTGGGGCACGGAGTTGACCACCGGCTCGAACCGCTCGGTCAGCCACTGATGGGCCACGATGGCTTCGTCGGCGTTCTGCTGGTCGGTGCGGGCCCGGTAGTAGTCGAGGTCGTTGAGGAGCCGGCGGGCCTGGTTCTCCTCGGTGTCGAGACCGGTCAGGCGCAGCAGCCGCCTGGAGTGATGGCCCGCGTCGACCACCTTCGGCTGGATCCGGATGGTCGAGCCGGCGAAGTCGGTGGTGATGTCGAGCTCGGCCACATCGAAGCCGAGGGCGTTCAAGCGACGGACCCGGGACTCGATCCGGTGCATCTCGCTGCCGTCGAACTCCTCCACCCCGGTGAGCTCACCCCACAGCTCGCGGTAGCGGTTCTCGATGGCTTCCACCAGCTGGAGCGGGTCGAGTGACGCGTCGAGCAGACCGCCGGCCTCCAGGTCGCAGAACTCGCCGAACAGGTTGGTCCGGGCGATGGTGAGATCGTGCTCGCGCTGGCCGTTGGTCAGCTCGTCGTGCAACTCGCCGGTCTCGGCGTCGACCAGATAGGCGGCGAAAGCCCCGGCGTCGCGCCGGAACAGGGTGTTCGACAACGAGACGTCACCCCACAAGAACCCGCTCAGGTGCAGTCGGGCCAGCAGGACGACCATGGCGTCCAGCAAGCGGTTGACCGTGTCCTGCCGGACGCCGCGGGAGAACAGCGAACGGTACGGCAGCGAGAACTGCAGGTGCTTGGTGATGAGCGCAGGGTCGAGCGGCTCGCCGTCGACGTCGAACCGGTTGAGCACCACCCCGTTCGCCTCGACCGAGGGGATGTCGATCCGGGTCAGGTCGCGCAGCAGCCGGTACTCGTGCAGCGCCAGATGCTCCAGCACCTCCTTGACCGCGTACACCTCGTGACCCACCCGGACGAACCGGACGACGTGGCGGGAGATGCCGCGGGGGAGGGCGACCAGCTTGTCCGCGGGCCACTCGGCGAGCGGCGTGTCCCACGGCAGGGTGATCAGTCGGGCGTCCGGCTGCGCTGACAAGAACCTGGGCACCGGTCCATCCTCGCACCGACGGCGGACAGACCGCACCGCGCCGGTCCGCCGAGCAGCTCCTGTGAGCGGCGCCACCTCCGCAGAAAGCCGAACGGGCCCCCCGCCGAAGCGGAGGGCCCGTCCGGTCGATCGGTGCTTACCGGGCGTAGCTTTCCGACAGGCGACGGCCGTCGGACTGGGAGAACACGTGCACGTGCTCCGGGTCGATCTTCAACCGGATGGTGGAACCGCGCTCCGGAGGGTTCCGCGACGAGATGCGGGCGGTGATCTGCTGAGCGGTCAGCTTGTCCTCATCGGCCAAGCCGGCGACGGTCCCGTACACGAACGCGTCCGCGCCGAGCTCCTCCACCACCGCGACGTCGATGCCGATGCCGTCGTTGCCCTCACCGAGGGCGAAGTTCTCCGGCCGGATCCCCAACACCAGACGCTTCTCGTTCGGCGCCTTCGCCAACACCTCGCGCGGCACCCCGACGACATAGTCGCCGATGTGGATGCCGTCGCTGGCGACGTCACCCTCCATCAGGTTCATGGCCGGAGACCCGATGAAGCCGGCCACGAACAGGTTCTTCGGGCTGTCGTACAGGTTCAGCGGGGTGTCGCACTGCTGGAGGATCCCGTCCTTCATCACCGCGACCCGGTCGCCCATGGTCATGGCCTCGACCTGGTCGTGGGTCACGTACACGGTGGTGACTCCGAGCCGGGTCTGCAACGCAGCGATCTGGGTACGGGTCGAGACCCGCAGCTTCGCGTCCAGGTTCGACAGCGGCTCGTCCATCAAGAAGACCTGCGGGGACCGGACGATGGCCCGGCCCATCGCGACGCGCTGCCGCTGACCACCGGAGAGGGCCTTGGGCTTGCGGTTGAGGAAGTCCTCCAGACCCAACAGGTGGGCGGCTTCCTGGACCCGTTGCTGCCGCTCGGTCTTCGGCACCCCCGCCATCTTCAGGGCGAAGCCCATGTTGTCGCCGACGGTCATGTGCGGGTACAGCGCGTAGTTCTGGAACACCATCGCGATGTCGCGGTCTTTCGGTGGCAGATCGGTGACGTCGCGGTCACCGATGTAGATGCTGCCCGCGTTGATCTCCTCCAACCCCGCCAACATGCGCAGCGAGGTCGACTTCCCGCACCCCGACGGGCCGACGAGGACCATGAACTCGCCGTCCTCGATGTCGAGGTTGAGCTTGTCGACGGAGGGGTGATCCGCTCCGGGGTAGACGCGAGTTGCGTCCTTGAAACTGACTGTGGCCACGCCACACTTCCTTTCCACGGGCAGGTACGTGCCCGACGATCCGTAGTGGAAATAACGTTCCCAGGATCACACGCGGCAACGACGGACCACAAGTTCCGACTCGCGGAAGTGGACACGAAGGGCCCGCCTGCCGTTCCGGCGCTGGTGCCGACGGTCTCCGGTCGCCCGGCAGAGGCACGAGTCGCCGGGCAGAAGGACGATCAGCGCAGCTGGGTCAACAGCTGGGTGTTGTCGAGCTCGAAGTGGTCCACGACAGCGGTGACCTCGAGCCCGGTCAGCGTGGTGCCGGCCCCGAAGCTGGTCAGGAACGCCGTGTCGGCGGCGTCGCGGCCGGTCGCGACCCGCAGCAGGCTCTGCCGGGGAGCCAGCTCGGTGGCGTCGACCACCCACCACTGGCCGTCGACCAGGGCCTCGGCGACGGCGTGGAACTCCATCGGGCTGAGGCCCGGTGCGTACACGGCGGCGAGGCGCGCCGGCACGTTCAACGACCGCAGCAGCGCCACCGAGAGGTGGGCGAAGTCGCGGCAGACGCCCTGGCGGCCGAGCAGCGTACGGACGGCGCCGTCGGTCGGCAGGCTGGAGCCGGAGACGTAGGTGAGCTGCCGGTTGACCCAGTCGATGACGGCGTTCAGCAGGTTGAGACCACTCAGCCCGGCGAACTCACCGGCCGCGGTCGGGGCCAGTGTGTCGGACTCGCAATAGCGGCTCGGGCGCAGGTAGACGATCTCGTCGGTGTCGACCACGGCCGGCTCGTCGGCGACCCCGTCGACCACGGCCTGATAGCGCAGTGAGGCGTTCGACCCCTGGGCGAACACCGAGTGCAGCCGGGTGCCGTGAGCGTCGATGATCTCGGTCGGCTCGACGGCGGTGCCGTCCACCGTGATCTCCAGGCTCTCCGAGGAGAGGGGTGCGCCCTGGGCGACGGCGACGCTGTAGATGAGTCGGACGGGCCCGGAGAGGGCGAGATCGATCGAGGCGGAGACGGTGCGCTGCATGCCGACCATGCTTCCACGGCGCTGTGTCGACCGGATGACGTCGTGATGACTCTGGACAGCCGCAGCGCCGGCGAGCAGCGGGGGTTCAGCACTCGACGATGTTGACGGCCAGACCGCCGCGCGAGGTCTCCTTGTACTTGATCTTCATGTCGGCCCCGGTCTCCATCATCGTCTTGATCACCTTGTCCAGGCTCACGGTGTGCCGGCCGTCGCCGTGCAGCGCCAACCGCGCGGCGGTGATCGCCTTGACCGAGCCGATCGCATTCCGTTCGATGCAGGGGATCTGGACGAGGCCACCGACCGGGTCGCAGGTCAGTCCGAGGTGGTGCTCCATGCCGATCTCGGCGGCGTTCTCGACCTGCTCGGTGCTGCCGCCCATCACCGCGGCCAGCGCGCCGGCAGCCATCGAGCAGGCCACGCCGACCTCGCCCTGGCAGCCCACCTCCGCGCCGGAGATGGAGGCCTGCTCCTTGTAAAGCACCCCGATGGCCGCCGCGGTCAGCAGGAACTTGACCACAACGTCGTCGCGGTCCTGCTGGGTGGCCTTGTCCATGCCAGGGGCGAAGTGCAGGGCGTAGTAGAGCACGGCCGGGATGATCCCGGCGGCGCCGTTGGTGGGTGCGGTGACCACGCGGCCGCCCGAGGCGTTTTCCTCGTTCACGGCGAGCGCGATCAGATTGACCCATTCCTGCCAGTATTTCGGGTCCCGGTAGTCGGGGTCCTGGCCGCGTGTCTCCTTCATAAGGCGTTCGTGCCAGTCGGGCGCACGGCGGCGGACCTTGAGCCCGCCGGGCAGCAGTCCTTCGCGCTTGAGGCTGACCTCGACGC
>DATDBH010000166.1:0-11122 GCA_036524985.1 Microlunatus sp.
CTTCGCCGATCCCGACGGGCACGTCTGGGAGATCCTGTTCATGGAGATGTCCGGCTGAGTCAGGCATCCCGCGGACTGACGGGCGTGCCGGGGACGAGTCCGGTGTGGTGTGCGCAGAACGCCAGCAGGTCGGCCCACTCCGCCGCCACCAGGGTCGCCGGCTTGCCGGCGCCGTGCCCGGTGGCGGTCTCGATCCGGGTCAGCACAGGGCCGTCGCCGGACTGGGCCCGCTGCAGGGCGGCGATGAACTTGTGGCTGTGCAACGGCACCACCCGATCGTCATGATCACCGGTGAGCACCAGGGTGGCAGGATAGGACGAGCCCTCGCTGATCTTGTGCACGGGCGAGTACGCCAACGCGCTGGCGAAGTCCTCCGGATCGTCCGGATCCCCGTAGTCGGACTTCCAGGCCGCACCCACGGTGAACAGGTGGAACCGGAGCAGGTCCATCACCCCGACCCCGGGCACCGCCGCCGCGAACAGGTCCGGTCGCTGGGTGATCAGCGCGCCGACCAGCAAGCCACCGTTGCTGCGGCCGTGCGCGGCCAGGTGATCCCTGGTGGTGACCCCGGTGGCGATCAGATCCTCCGCGACCGCGATCGCGTCGTCGAACACGTTCTGCTTCCGGTCCAGCCGTCCGTCGTGATACCAGTCGGTGCCGAACTCCCCTCCCCCGCGTAGGTTCGCGATCACCAGCGTGCCACCGGCGGCCAGCCACCCGGTCCAGCCAGGTCGGTAGTCGGCGAAGATCGGTATCTTGAAACCGCCGTACCCCCACAGCAGCGTGGGTCCCGGCCCTTGCCAGCCCTCCGGTGTGATCACGAAGTACGGCACCGATGTGCCGTCGGCACTGGTCGCTCGGCGACGCTCGACCATGATCACCGGATCCGGCACCTCCGCCGAGCTGGTCGGCACCAGGTCGGCCAGTGGCTCCACCTCCCCGGTCCGGGTGTCGACCCGGTACGCCGTCGTGGGTGCGGTCACCGACGACAGCCCGACGAAGAGATCATGATCATCCGCGCGCCCGTCCAGGCCGACCAGCGAACCGCCGGCGAGCTCCAGGCGGTGGCGTACGGTGCCGTCGAGTTCGAGCACCTGGACGACCGGACGCACATCGGCCGAGGTGGCCACCGCCAGGCCGCCACCCACCGCCTCGACCGCCAACAGGGTGTCCTCCCCCGGACGGTAGACCTCGGTCAGCACCGGCCGACCGTCGGCGCCGGCGGGTGCGGCCGGTGCGGTCCACACGATGCGGCCGCGGGGCGCATCCAGATCGGTCTCCAGATAGAGCCGCTCGCCCACCACCTCGATCGGCAGCATCTCCGCGACCGCCTCGTCGATGATCTTGATCGGCTCACCGAGGACGCTCCGGCCGCCGGCCACGCTGAGGGGGTAGAGCCACAGCCGGTTCGCGGACTCGGTGCCTTCGGTGATCGTCACGGCGATGTAGCGGCCGTCCCCGATCACCCTTGGGTAGCAGAAGATCTGGTCGTTCTCGGGGAACGCCAGGATCTGCTGATCATGGTCGACCGGCCCGCCGACCCGGTGGACCTTCAGCCGACCACCCGTCAGCACGCCGGTGCCGGTGCCGTCGTCACCGGTGTGGTCGAAGTCCAGGTAGACGAAGGACTGCCCGTCGGGCAACCACTCCGCCGCGCAGAACTTCGTGGTGATGGGCGGATCGGCCACCTCCTCCCCGGCCAGCGGGCCGCCACCGGGGCCGGCCAGATCACGCAGTCGGAAGGTCTGCCAGTCGCTCCCGGACTCGCTCACTCCCAGCGCCGCGTACCGGCCGTCGGCGGAGATGGTGAGGCTCTGCAGGGAGGCGCGCCCGTCGGCGGAGAGCCGGTTCGGATCGGCGAGCACGCGCCCGCCGGCCCGCAGCTCCGCGAGGGAGTCGGCCACGTACCAGATGTCCTGGTCGGTGTGCCCCGAGTTGCGGGCGACGACGTAGCGACCGCCGCGGCGGAAGGGCACCCCGGCCCGGGCTCGGTGCAGCACCGCCGTCATGGTGCGGGCGAACCAGGGGCGTTCCGGCAACGACGCCAGATAGGCCTCGGAGACCGCGTTCTGCCGCTCGACCCAGTCCACTGTCTCGGGATCGTCGGGATCCTCCAGCCAGCGATAGGGATCGGCGATCTCTCGACCGTGCAGCGTCTCGACGACATCGGCTCGGCGACTGAGCGGGTAGTCCATGATCACCACGCTACCCACCGCCCGCGGGCGTCGATCAGCGCGACCTGACCGCGCACCCGTCGTCCCGCGTCCTAGGCTGACCGGGTGACCGAGCCGGCGACGCCTCCCCCGGAGGAGGTGGTACGCCGTGGCCGCGGGCGGCCCCGCAAGGGCGAGTCGAACGCCCGGGAACGCATTCTGGCGGCGGCCACGGAGGAGTTCGGAGAGCACGGGTACGACGCGTCGACGACCCGGGCGATCGCGACCCGGGCCGGGGTCGACCCGGCTCTGCTGCACCATCATTTCGGCACCAAGGCCGATCTGTTCGCGG
Organism: Microlunatus sp.; assembly: GCA_036524985.1. Taxonomy (GTDB): domain Bacteria; phylum Actinomycetota; class Actinomycetes; order Propionibacteriales; family Propionibacteriaceae; genus Microlunatus. Next base: position 2,506 of record DATDBH010000166.1, read on the forward strand.
CCTCGATCGGCGCCCCTCTGCGGCCCGATCTGGCCGTGCCGGAGATCTTGGCCGGACCACGGGAGCGGACCGGCGAGCGCCTGGTCGCCTTCGTGCTCGGGATGTGGGAGTCGCCGACCGTGGGGCCCCGCGCGCTCGTCATGCTCCGGACCAGCCTCAGCAGCAAGCGGGCCACACCGTTGCTGGCCGGATTCCTTCGGCGCGAGCTGCTGGACAAGGTCGCGGCCGGACTCGACGCCCCGGATGCCGGTTTGCGGGCCGATCTCGCCGCGTCGCAGATCGCCGGGCTGATCATCGCGCGCTACGTGCTGCGGCTGCCCGACCTGGTCGCCGCCCCGATCGACGACCTGGTCGACCGGGTCGGCGCCACCGTCCAGGGCTATCTGTTCGACTGAGGGTTCCTCGGCGACCTGCAGGGCAGCGACCCTCCACCGACCCGGGGAGGTGAGGCATCCACCGCGGAGCTGGGTCTTGACGGGGAGCGAAACACGAGGATAATTCATCATATGCTGAATAAGGCAGGAAGGCAGGTCGTGGACCTGGGCGCCATCGGTCCCGACGATCTGGCGCTGGTCGGGGGCAAGGCACTCAATCTCGGTCGGATGCTGGGAGCCGACCTGCCCGTGCCCGCCGGCTTCTGCGTGCCCACCTCGGCCTACCGATGGGTGGTCGGTGACCGCCTCGACGACCTGATCGCCGAGCTCGCCGTTCCCGAGGACCGAGACGACCTGGGCGGGGTCGCCGCACGGATCCGCGATCGGGTGCTCGCCACACCGGTGCCGGACGAGCTGGCGGCCGCGATCGCGGGGCACTATCGATCGCTCGGCGACGACGTACCCGTGGCTGTCCGTTCCTCCGCCACCGCCGAGGACCTGCCCGGGGCGAGCTTCGCGGGCCAGCAGGACACCTACCTCAACGTCGTCGGCGCCGACGCCGTGCTGGACGCCACCCGACGGTGCTGGGCCTCGCTGTGGACCGAGCGGGCCGTCAGCTATCGCACCACCCAGGGCATCGACCACGCCGAGGTCAGCCTGGCGGTCGTCGTGCAGCGCATGATCGATGCGGAGGTGGCCGGGGTGATGTTCACCGCCAACCCCGTCACCGGCAACCGGCGCCAGCTGGTCATCGACGCCAGTCCTGGCCTGGGCGAGTCCGTCGTGTCCGGAGCGGTGAACCCCGACCGCTTCGTCCTCGACGCGACCACCGGCGCGACGGTCGAGACGACCGTGGGCGACAAGCGCTCCGCCGTCTTGTCGATCGCCGGCGGCGGCACCCGGACCGTGGACCTGAGCGCCTCCGCCGGGCCCTGTCTGACCCATGCCCAGCTCAACGCTCTCACCGCACTCGCCACATCGGTGGCCGCCGTCTACGAGAGCCCGCAGGACACGGAGTGGGCGATCGACGCCGACGGACGGGTCTGGCTCACCCAGGCCCGGGCCATCACCACCCTCTACCCGGTCCCCGGCTCCGCCGCCATCCCGGGGGCGGCCCACCACGCCGACAGGGGCGATCGAGCCTTCCTCTGCGTCAGCCTCGCCCAGGGTCTGACCAGGCCGATCACCCCGATGGGGCGAGCCGCGTTCCGGCTTCTCGGCACGGCGGTCAGCACGGTGGCCGGCCATCCGCCCGGTGACCGCTACCGGGGACCGTCGGGTCTGGTGGACGCCGGTGAGCGGATCTTCGTGGACATCACACCGGCTCTCCGTCACCCGCGGGCGCGCCGCGTGGCCGTCCGGGTCGCCGGCGTGATGGAGGCGCGCACCAAGGCGGTGCTGGAGCACCTCGAGGACGACCCCCGGTTCGGACCCGACGAGGCGACTACCGGCCCAGCCTGGCCGCTGGTGCTCAGGCTCCTCGCCCGCACCAGGGCACCGCTTCGGTTGGCGCACGCCCTGATCAGCCCCATCTCCGCCCTGCACCGGGTCGACCAGATCGAGCAGTCGGTCCGCGACCGTTGGCAGATCCCGGCGTCCGCGACCCCCACCGAGCGGCTCGATGCGGTCGAGGAGCGCCTCGGCACCGACACGTTCCTGGTGATGCCCAGCGTCTTCCCGTACGCCGCCGCCGGGCTGATGTCGATCGCGGTCGCCCGACGCCTGGCGCCCGACCTCGACCCGGTGCTCTTCGCCGAAGTTCGGCGCGGGCTGCCCCACAACGTCACCACCGAGATGGATCTCGACCTCTGGCGGCTGGCGAGCCGGATCGGCGCCGACCCCGATGCCGCGCGTTCCCTGACCACGATGTCGGCAGCGGCCGCGGGGCGGGCCTACGCACAGGGAACGCTGCCCGCGGTCATCCAGGACGGGCTCGGCGTCTTCCTCGAGGCGTACGGGCACCGCGCGGTCGCCGAGATCGACCTCGGCATGCCCCGGTGGCGCGACGACCCGTCCCACCTGCTCGGGGTGCTCGCCAACTACCTCCAGCTGGACGACCCCGACCTCGCGCCGGAGCGGCAGTTCTTTGACGGCGCCCGGATCGCGGAGTCCGCGATCGATCGGATCGTGCGAGACACCCGTCGCTCCGGGCCGGCCGGACCGCTGCGCGCGGCCGTGGTCCGACTGGCCCTGGACCGGGCCCGGAACCTGATCGGGCTCCGGGAGCGACCCAAGTCGCTGTTCGTGTACGCCCTCGCGGCTGCCCGCGCCGAGCTGCAGCTGGTCGGCGCCGCCGCCGTGGCCGCCGGAGCGATCGCGGACCGCGACGACATCTTCTTCCTGGATCTGCCACAGGCGCGCCGGGCCCTGGACGGGATCGACCACCGCGACGAGGTGCGGCGGAACCGGGAGTCGTACGCGGTCGAGCTGAAGAGGCGGCACATCCCCCGGATGCTGCTGTCCGACGGCACCGAGCCGGAGACGTCCATCCGCACCGACACCCCCGACGGCGCTCTGATCGGCAGCCCCGCGTCGGTCGGGCTGGTCACCGGACTCGCCCGGGTGATCCTCGATCCCGCCGGTGCCCACCTGGAGCCGGGCGAGATCCTGGTGGCCCCGTCGACCGATCCGGGCTGGACCCCGCTGTTCCTGACCGCCGCCGGCCTGGTGATGGAGATGGGCGGGTCGATGTCGCACGGAGCGGTGGTCGCCCGCGAGTACGGCCTCCCGGCCGTGGTCGGCGTGCCCGACGCCACCAGCCGGATCAGCACCGGTCAGTGGATCACCGTCGACGGCGCCGCGGGCTCGGTGGTGATCGCCGAGTCCCAGTCGGTCACCGGTGCGGAGAAGGTGACCCGACCGGATCCGGACGACGCCGACGCGCCGTGACCGCGCGCGGTCGGGGAGGGCTTCCGCAGCGTCGCTCAGCTCGGCCACCGGCTGAGCAGCAACAGCATGCTCCCGGCGGCCGCGGACACCGCGCGCAGGTGATTCAGTCGGGTCCAGTCGCTCAGATAGGTCCGCCACAGCCCCACCATGTCGGTGGCCGCCGGGTCGAGCACCGCCAGGGCCTCGTTGCGGGGCACGTGATACGCGACCGTCACCACGATGCAGACCAGGTACGCCGCCGCGCCCGCCAGGACCAGACCCCACCCCTGCCCGCGGCCGACGACCGCCACCACAGCCAACCCGGTCACCAGCAGCGCCGTGCCGAACAGGGTCAGCAGGAACACCGGGCTCGGGGCGGCGCGGTTGATCTCCTGCATCACCCGGACGCCGACGGGGGCCGGGGCCCGTCCGAGCCCCGTCATCACGAAGCTGGAGAAGGCGAGGAACACCCCGGCTGTGAGTCCGGCCCCGACGGCGGCCACCAGGATCAACCAGTTCACCGCGGCTCACTCGCGGTTTCGCTGGTCATCGATGCCTTCGAGTCATGCCCACGAGTCAATCGCCCCCGCGCAAGACGATCCATGCGTTATCCGCTTGCATTCCTGCGTTATCGTCTCACTATGGATGATCTGGCCGCGCTCCTCGATGGTCCCCGCGCTCGCGCGGCCTTCGCCCTGAAGGTCGTGATGACGGCGCCGTGGGGCATCGACGTCCGCGACGACGCACCCTTGTCCTTGCTCGCGGTCACCGCCGGCGAGGCGTGGCTGCGGCTCGACGGCGAGCCCCCGTCGGTCCTGCGACCGGGGGACGTCGCGCTCCTGCGTGGGCCCGAGCCGTACCAGGTCGCCGACGGCCCGTCGACCTCACCGGACACCACGATCCTGCCCGGCCAGGTCTGCGTCGGCCCCGGCGGCCAGCCTCTGGAGAAGGTCCTGAGCCTCGGGGTGAGTGCCTGGGGCAACAGCGCCGGCGGCGAGACGACGATGCTGGTCGGCACCTACGCCTCCGACGGCGAGATCGGCCGTCGGCTGGTCGACGCGCTCCCCCGGCTGCTCGTGCTCCCGGCCGGCGACCCGGGCCACCCCCTGATCGATCTCCTGGCCGCGGAGCTCGGCACGCCGCGGGCCGGCCGGCGGGCGGCCCTGGACCGGCTGCTGGATCTGCTGGTGATCGAGGTCGTACGGGCCTGGGCCCACCACAGCGACGCCTCCCCCGCCTGGCTCACCGGTGGGGCCGACCCCTGCATCGCCCTGGCCCTGCGGCTGATCCAGGACGACTACGCCGAGCCCTGGACGGTCGCCTCCCTCGCGCACACGGTCGGCCTGTCGCGGGCCGCGTTCGCCCGCCGGTTCACCGAGACGATGGGCCGGTCCCCCATCGCCTACCTCACGGACTGGCGGATGACGGTTGCCGCCGATCTGCTCCGGGAACGCGACGCCACCGTCTCCACCGTCGCCCCGCTGGTGGGCTATCCGAGTCCGTTCACCTTCAGCGCCGCCTACAAGCGCCATTTCGGGGCGAGCCCCCGTCATCACCTGCGGGCGTCGGCGTGAGTGAGACCCGCGGCAACCCGACCGGGCCTGGCGGCCACGGGCTGCGGGTCGGCTTCGTGGCCGGCGTCACCCCCGACAAGTGGGCCCGGTCGTGGCGCGAGCGTCCGGGCCGGATCCGGTTGCACCTGGTCCCGCAGGAAGAGTCGGAGGCGGAGAGCGCCGTCCGGTCGGGCGATGTCGACATGGCTCTGGTCCGGCTGCCGGTCGACCGGGACAGTCTCCATCTGGTCCGGCTCTACGACGAGGTCACGGTCGTCGTCGTCGCGCGCGATCATCCGGTCGCCGCCTACGACGAGATCGCTCTCGCCGACCTCGCCGACGAGCAGTTCATCGGCGGCCCGCCGGGGGACCTGACGCCTGGCGTCGAGCAGCTCGGCTTCCCGGGCATGAGTGCCCAGGAGGCCGTCGAGGCAGTTGCCGCCGGCACCGGCATCGTCGTCCTGCCGATGTCGGTCGCCCGACTGCACCACCGCAAGGACGTGGTGCACCGTCCCGTGGTCGGGTTGCCGCCGACCACCATCGCCCTGATCTGGCGCGTCGACCGGGACGACGAGCTCACCCAGGCCTTCGTCGGGGTGGTCCGCGGCCGTACGCCGCGCAGCTCACGCGGCTGACGCCGAGTCGGTACAGCCCGCTGTCCTTATTCAACCAACGGGTTGACAACCGCATCCCGCGCCTTTAGGCTACTAATCAACCAAGTAGTTGAGGAAGGGTCTCATGGCCGATCAGCTCTCCCGGGTCTTCGCCGCACTCGCGGATCCGACCCGGCGTGACCTGGTGGCGCGACTGACAGTCGCCGACGCCACGGTCAACGAGCTGGCCGAGCCGTACGAGGTCAGCGTGCAGGCCATCTCGAAGCACCTGCGAGTGCTCGAGGATGCCGGCCTGGTGACCAAGAGCCGCAAGGCACAGACCCGACCCGTCCACCTGGAAGCGGAGGTGTTCGACCTGATGACCGCCTGGATCGAGCGCTACCGCCGACGGGCAGAACAGCGCTACCGGCGCCTGGACGCGGTGCTGGCCGAGCTCACCGACGCCGGGCCCCCACACACCGACGCCACCACCCCACCCACGGAAGGAACAGCATCATGACCACCACGACCAGGACCTCCGAAGCCACCATCAGCGCCGACGAGCGGCTGCCGATCATCCGGATCACCCGCGACTTCGAGGCCAGCCCGGCCCAGCTGATGCGGGCCCATCTCGACCCCGACCTGTTCGCCCGCTGGGTCGGGCCTGACGGGATGGACACGAGGATCGACGTGTGGGACGTCCGCGATGGCGGCAGCTGGCGCTACGTCGCCGGCCGCGACGGTCAGGACTTCGCCTTCCGCGGCTGCTTCCACCGGATCGGTGACGACACCATCGTGCAGACCTTCACCTGGGAGGGGATGCCGGAGGAGGTGTCGCTGGAGACCCTCAGGTTCGAAGACCTCGGCGACGGACGGACCCGGCTGCACGCCCAGTCCCTGTGCGACTCGTTCGAGGGCCGCGACGCCTGGCTGCGCAGCGGCATGGAGGTCGGTGTCGAGCAGGGCTACGCCAAGCTCGACCGGGTGCTCGCCGCCGGAAGCGACGCGTGACCCCGTCCGCACGCCACGCCTGGGTGGCCGGCACCTTCTCCGATCGCGTCGACGGCGTGCGCGATTGGGAGGCGCCGGCTCCGGTGCCCGGTTGGGTCGCCCGGGACGTGGTCGCGCACCTGGTCGAGTGGATGCCGGGATTCCTGGCGGGCGGCGGGATCACGCTGGTCGTCGACGGACCCGCCGTCACCGATGACCCCGCCGGCGCCTGGCACGCCCACGCGGCGGCCATGCAGGCGCTGCTGGACGGACCCGACGCCGACCGGGAGTTCAGCCACCCGATGGCCGGCACCCACCCGCTGGATGCCGCGATCGACAGGTTCTACACGGTGGACGTGTTCATGCACACCTGGGACCTGGCTCGGGCGACCGGCCAGGACGACACTCTCGATCCGACACTGGCCGGGGAGCTGCTGGCCGGCATGCAGCCCATCGACGCCATGCTGCGGGCGTCGGGTCAGTACGGTCCGCAGGTGTCGGTGCCCGAGGACGCACCGGTGCAGGACCGGTTGATCGGGTTCATCGGTCGCGACCCGGCCTGGCAGCCGGTCGCCTCGTGACCAACGTGTGGCTCAGTGCCCGTTCAGGCCGCGACACGCGGTCGGGTCACCACTGAACCGCACGTTCGGCTCAGGGACGTCAGTGTCAGTCGGCCAGCGGACCGAACGGGGCGCCGACCTCGGCCAGCATCGCCTCGCCGCCGTCGGGAGAGGTCAGCACCCAGAGACCGGTGTCGGTGACCGTCATCGTGTGCTCCCAGTGACAGGCCAGCGACCCGTCGTCGGTGACCACGGTCCAGTCGTCGTCGAGCACCGAGTTGGCCGGGTCGCCGGCGGTCAGCATCGGCTCGATCGCCAGCGCCAGGCCGGGCACGATCTTGGGACCCTTGCCTGCCCGACCGAGGTTCGGCACGTCCGGCGGCTGGTGCATGGCCGACCCGATCCCGTGTCCGGTGTACTCCTGCACGATCCCGTAGGGGGTCGGCAGCGAGCCCACGTAGGCCTGGACGGCGGCCGAGATGTCCCCGACGGTGCCCCCCAGGCGGGCGGCGGCGATGCCGTGCCACATCGCGAGCCGGGTGCCTTCGCTCAACGCCCGCGCCGCCTCGCTGCCGGCGCCCACCTGGACCGTGACCGCCGAGTCGCCGTGCCAGCCTCCGACGATCGCCCCGCAGTCGATGGAGACGCTGTCACCGTCGGCCAGCACCCGGGGACCCGGGATGCCGTGCACGATCTCGGAGTTCACCGAGATGCAGGTGACGGCCGGGTAGCCGTGATAATCCAGGAACGACGGCGTCGCGCCCGACGTCCGGATCACCTCGGCGGCGACCGCATCGAGCTCGGCGGTGGTGATGCCGGCCCGCACTGCCCCGGCCGTGGCCTTGAGTGCCGCCGCCACCACCAGGCCGGCCTTGCGCATGCCGATCAGCTGATCGGGTGACTTCAGCTCGATCCCACTGCGCCGCCGCAGGAGGTTCAGGAGGGAGCCCCTGCCGGCTCCGCGCTCCCGGCTCCGGCCCGGCCGTCCAGGGCGGCGAACACCCGCTCGGAGACCTCGTCGATCTCACCGAGCCCATCAACCTCGACCAGCAGACCTCGCGCACCGTACACGTCGAGCAACGGAGCGGTCTGGTCGGCATACACGTGCTGCCGGACGCGGATCGTCTCCTCGTTGTCGTCGGCCCTTCCCTCGATCTCGGCCCGCTTGAGCAGCCGGGCCACCACCGCATCCTCGTCGGCGCGCAGCGAGAGCACCACGTCCAGCGGGGTGCCACGCTCGGCCAGCGCCGCGTCCAGGGTGTCGACCTGAGCGGGGGTCCGGGGGTAGCCGTCCAACAGGAAGCCGCCGTCGCAGTCGGACTCGGCCAACCGCTCGGCCACGATCTGGTTGGTGATCTCGTCGCTGACGTAGCCGCCGGAGTTCATGATGTCGCGCACCTGCCGCGCCAGCGGGGTGTCGGCGGTCTTCATCGCGCGGAAGATGTCGCCGGTGGAGATGGCGGGGATGCCGTAGTGCTCGGCGATCAGCTTGGCCTGGGTGCCCTTGCCGGCACCGGGCGGACCCATGATCAGGAGGCGCATCAGCGGAGAAACCCTTCGTAGTTGCGTTGCTGCAGCTGGCTCTCGATCTGCTTGACCGTGTCCAGACCCACACCGACGATGATGAGGATAGAGGTTCCGCCGAACGGGAAGTTCTGGTTGGCGTTGAGGAAGATGAA
>DATDBH010000167.1:0-2990 GCA_036524985.1 Microlunatus sp.
GTCGGGATCCTGGGCGTGGTGCGGAGACCGTGGTGCCGCGGATGACTCGGGGCGAGACGAGCGCCGCTGTGCGCATCGCGGCTGCTCCTGTCCTCGACGCCGGCCGACATGGGCACAACTCTAGGGGGAGGGGTCAAGGCCTGGAAGTGGCCCCGGTCACAGGCGCGGGGGCCACGGAATCCTGGGGTTCGCTGGAGCACCGGGTGTCACAATGACGCCCGTGACCACCATCCTGTCCATCCAGTCCTCGGTCGCGTACGGCCACGTCGGCAACAGCGCGGCGACGTTTCCCCTGATGAGGATGGGAGTCGAGGTCTACCCGGTGCTCACCGTGCACTTCTCCAACCACACCGGGTACGGCGAGTGGCGTGGCCCGCTGCTGGCCGCCGAAGAGGTTGCCGAGGTCATCACCGGCATCGACGAGCGGGGTGCACTGGCCGCGGTCGACGCGGTGCTGTCCGGCTACCAGGGGGGCGCCGACGTCGGGGCCGTCATCCTGGACGCGGTCGCGCTGGTGAAGTCCCAGAACCCGGCGGCCGTCTACTGCTGCGACCCGGTGATGGGCGACGTGGACCGCGGGTTCTTCGTCCGGCCCGGCATCCCCGAGCTGATGCGCGACACCGTGGTGCCGGCGGCCCAGATCATCACTCCGAACCAGTTCGAGCTCGAGTACCTGACCGGCCGGTCGACCGGGACGGTGGCCGAGGTGCTCGAGGCAGCCGACGCGGCCCGGGCGATGGGCCCGGAGACCGTGCTGGTCACCTCGGTGGTGCACGAGTCTGCGGCGGGCGGGACCATCGACATGATCGGGGTGACCGACGCGGGCGCCTGGTCGGTGACGACGCCGCTGCTGCCGCGTACGTTCACGGGCGCCGGCGATCTGACTGCGGCGATGTTCCTGGCCAACCTGCTGTCCACGGGCTCGGTGGCGGCCTCCGTCGGCAGGACGGCGGCGGTGGTCTACGGGGTGCTCAAGGCGACCGTCGACTCCGGGCTGCCGGAGCTGCAACTGGTCGCGGCTCAGGACGAGATCGTGAGGCCGACGAACACGTTCGAGGTCGTCCGGCTGCGCTGATCCGCCTGCGCCCGCTCGAACTGCCGTGATCCGCTCGAGTCGCGCTCATCCGCTCGGGGCGCGCCTCGAGCCGATGAGCGGAACCCGAGCGGATCGACCGGCGAGTGGGCGTGAACCCGACCGGGCGGGGTCCGCCGGCCGTGGTCGGGCGGGGGGCGCTCAGTCGCGGAAGACCTCGATGTTGGCGCCGAGCGCGTTCAGTCGGTTGGCCAGGTCCTCGTAGCCACGGTTGATCACGTAGACGTCCCGCAGCACGGACTCGCCGCGGGCCGCGAGCATGCAGATCAGGATGCAGACGGCAGGGCGCAGGGCGGGCGGGCAGACGACCTGCTGGCCACGCCACCGGGTCGGCCCTTCGACGATGATCCGGTGCGGGTCCAGCAGCTGCACGTGGGCGCCGAGCCGGTTGAGCTCGGTCAGGTAGATCGCCCGGTTCTCGTAGACCCAGTCGTGGATGACCGTCTTGCCCTGCGCCGTGGCCGCGATCACGGCGAAGAACGGCAGGTTGTCGATGTTCAGCCCGGGGAACGGCATCGGGTGGATCTTGTCGATGGGCGACGCGAGGCGCGACGGCCGCACGGTCAGGTCGACCAGGCGGGTGTGGCCGTTCTCCGCCACATACTCCTCGCCCAGGGTGAAGTCGAGCCCCATCTCCTCCAGGATCGCCAGCTCGATCTCCAGGAACTCGATGGGTGCTCGGCGGATCTCGACCTCGGACTCGGTCACGATCGCCGCGGTGATCAGGCTCATCGCCTCGATCGGGTCCTCCGACGGAGCGAACTCGACGTCGGTGTTGATCTGCCGCGCGCCGCGGATCCGCAGGGTGGTGGTGCCGATGCCGTCGATCTCCACACCGAGCCGGGTGAGGAAGACACAGAGGTCCTGGACCATGTAGTTCGGGCTCGCGTTGCGCAGCACCGTCACCCCGGGGGACAGGGCGGCCGCCAGCAGGGCGTTCTCCGTCACCGTGTCGCCGCGCTCGGTGAGGATGATCGGCCGTTCCGGCTCGACCGCCGGATCGACCTTGCACAGGTAGAAGCCGTCGGTCGCGGTGACGTCCAGACCGAAGCGGCGCAGCACCTGCAGGTGCGGTTCGATGGTGCGGGCGCCCAGGTCGCAGCCGCCGGCGTACGGGAGCTCGAAGTTGTCGTAGCTGTGCAGCAGCGGTCCGAGGAACATGATCACGCTGCGGGTGCGGCGGGCGGCTTCGAGATCCATCCGGTCGAGGTTCAGCTCGTGCGGGCGGATCAGCTCGAGGTCGGCGCCGTCGTTGAGCCAGTTGGCCTGCACCCCGATGCTGACCAGCACCTCGAGGATCCGGTTGACCTCCTCGATCCGGGCGATGCCGCGGATGACCGTACGCCCGCGGTTGAGCAGGCTGGCGCACAACAGCGCCACGGCCGCGTTCTTGGAGGAGCGGACCTCGATGCTGCCGTTCAGCTTGGCTCCGCCACGGACCCGCAGGTGCACCGGACCGGTCGGTCCGACCGAGATGAGGGGAGAGTCCAGCGCCGCCGCGATCCGGTTGACCATCTCCAGGCTGACGTTCTGGTTACCGGCCTCGATGCGGTGCACGGCGCTCTGACTCGTGCCGAGCACAGTCGCGAGCTGGGTCTGGGTGAGACCCCGATGCTTGCGCGCATCGCGAATAAGGGAACCGATCCGATCCAGTGAAGTATCCGTCACATGATCGACCGTAACTCATATGTGAGATTTTCTTGGTATCGAGAGCGTGTCGTCTTCCACACACCGGCCGGTGGCAGGGCTCCTCACGGCTTCTCTAGAGTAACGCCCATGAGTGACCACTATGACGTCGTCGTGCTCGGTGCCGGTCCCGGCGGCTATGTCGCCGCGGTGCGCGCCGCCCAGCTCGGCCTGAAGACCGCGATCATCGAGCTCAAGTACTGGGGCGGGG
>DATDBH010000168.1:0-10961 GCA_036524985.1 Microlunatus sp.
CCGGTCAGCTCGGTCAGCGCCCGGTCGATGGCGTCCCGCTGCAGTCGCTTGGCCCGCGCCCTCTGCTGGTCCTCGAGGTCCTTCATCGCGGCCGCCGCCTGCCGTGGCCGGGCGCCCTTGGTGCCGAACCCCAAGGCCTCCTCGAGGTCCTTGCGCTCCCGGGCGTCCAGCTCGGCGGTGGCCGTGCTGGCCTCCTCCGCCGTGGTCTTGACCAGGGTGTCGGCCGCCTGCAGACAACCCGACAGGTCCTTGAGCCGGAAGGGGATCTCCAGGATGGCTCGCCGCCGGTCCCGGGCGGACTCGTGCCGGGCCAGGGCGCGGGCCCGGCCGACGTGCCCCTGGGCGGCGCGCGCCGCATACGCCGCGAGCTCCGGCGCGATGCCGTCCCGGGTCTGCAGCAGCCGGGTGACGTCGTCGATGGTCGGGGTCTGCAGGGTGAGCGACCGGCAGCGCGAGCGGATGGTGATCACCACGTCGTCGGCGGTCGGGGCGCAGAGGATCCAGACCGTCCGGGGGGCGGGCTCCTCGATCGCCTTCAACAACGCGTCGGCGCCGCGCTCGGTGACCCGGTCGGCGTCCTCGATGACCAGCACCTGACGACGTCCCAGGGTCGGGCTCATCGACGCCCGGCGCACCAGCTCCCGCACCTCGTCGACCCCGATCGACAGCAGCTCCGTCCGGACCAGCGTGACGTCGGGATGCGCGCCGGACAGCGAGGTCCGGCACTCGGTGCAGGTGCCGCAGCCACCGCGCGGGCACTGGAGGGCGGCGGCGAACGCGCGCGCCGCGTTGGACCGACCGGACCCCGGCGGGCCGGTGATCAACCAGGCGTGGGTCATCGCGTGGGCGTGCCCGGCGATGGCCCGCCGCAGCACGGCGACCGAGCGCTCCTGGCCGACCAGGTCGGCCCACACCCCGGTGGTCTCGGCCGGGTCGCTGCCGGCCTCGGCCAGGGCTGGGTCGGTGCTGCTCACGGGGCCCAGTCTGCCCGGCACCGCCGACACCTCTCCCCCCATCCCGCTGACGCACTTCGCAGACCCATCACGCGCCCGTTGCACGGCGTGGGTGAGCGTACGGAGGAGTGCGTCAGCGGATCTTGATGCCTGAGGCCTCAGGAAGGGAGGAGGGGACGGACGCGGTCGCGGACGCGCTCGGCGATCTCGGCGATGGGCAGTCGGGCCGGCAGCACCAGGTAGTGCTCGGGATCCGCCGCGGCCAGGCCCAGGAAGAAGTCCCGGGCCCGCCGGTGCAGGTCGTCGCCGGCCGCTTCCAGCCGGTCCTTCTCCACCTTGGCCGCGACCGCCTCTCCGGGGTCGAGATCCAGCAGCACCGTCAGATGCGGCCGCAGGTCCTCGGTGGCCCAGCGGGCGACCGACTCCAGCTCGGCCAGCGCCAACACCCGGCCGGCGCCCTGGTAGGCCAGCATCGAGTCGACGTACCGGTCGCAGACGACGACCGATCCGGCGGCCAGCGCCGGACGGACCACCTCGGCCAGGTGCTGCGCCTTGTCCGCGGCGTACAGCAGTGCCTCGGTCCGCGGCGACAGGTCGCCGGTCGCCGGGTCGAGCACGGCCCGGCGGATGGTCTGTCCGACTGCGGTGTCGCCGGGCTCGAAGGTCGCCACCACCGGTAGGCCCTGGGCCCGCACCCAGTCCACCAACGCCCGGACCTGGGTGGACTTGCCGACGGCGTCGCCGCCCTCGAAGACCACGAACAGCCCGGTCTCCGCCAGCACCCCGGGATGGCTCACCCGGCCCCCTCACCCACCGGCTCGGCCGAGCTTTCGACGGGTCTTCGGCCAGCGGGTCACGAACTCCGACCGCACCGTACGAGAGGACTCCCGATCCCGCTCGAACTGCCGGCCGGCCTCGAACGCCTCGGCCGGCGTGAGCTCGTCGATCCGCTCCAGGATGCCGGCGGCCCCTTGGTCGGCGAGGTGCGCCCGCTCCAGCAGGCCGAACGCGCGACCCAAGCGCTCCAGGTCCTCGGCGGTCCGCTCGCGGGCCACCAACGACCGGATCACGGCCGAGCGCGACAGGTCCTGCGCGGCCGACCAGGCCGTGGCCCAGGTCTGCGGGGTCCCCTCGACCGTCAGCCGGTCGGCGGCGCGCACGAACCTGGCCGTCGCGACCGCATACAGGGCTTCGACGCCCTCGGCGGCGGGCTGGGTCGCGTCCGCCCCGGTCTTCGGCGCCCTGGCCGCCGCCACCAGCCGTTCCAGCAGGGACAGGTAACGCAGGCTGCGCAGCCGCGCCCGGTAGCCGTCGGGAGCGGCCTGCTGCGCCGTCACCTCGACGTAGCTGCCGGGACCGCCGAGAGCCGCGAGGTCGTCGGACCGGGTCGAGACGCGCGGCCATCGCGAGCTGGCCATCGAGACGGAGAGGGGAGGGACCTGCACGGGCGCCACCAGCCAGTCGAGGTCGTCCACCACGTCGTTCACCCAGTCCGTGCCGAGCACCGTCCGCAGACCCTCCAGCCGGCTGCGCAGGATCCGAGCCGACTCGATCAGCCGGTCCTCCGCGCCGGTCACGCCGGAGATCATGGCGAGGTCGCCGCTGATCAGATCGCGGACGCCCGCGCCCAGCACCTGGGTGAGGAACTGGCCGAAGGTACCGTCCGTCAGCGTGGCCGGAGCCGGCAGATCCGACGGCCCGGTGGCCGGCGCACCGAGACGCCGCACCAACCGGGGGAACCGCTCGATCTCGGTGCCCCCGGCGGCGCCCAGGCACTGACCCAGCCACTCGGCTTGGGCCGCGTCCAACCCGGGACCGACCGGGGTCAGCATCACCTCGCGGTAGCGGGCGGTGGTCAGGCCGTTGCGGCGTACCGTCACCTTGTCGTCGCGCAGCAGGGCGACGGTCTGGCCCTCGCCGTCGCGGAGGGCGAACTCCCGGCGTTCGCAGCGCAGCGCCGCCACCGGCGACAAGGGAGCGCCCCGGCGGAACGGCCGGACCAGCTCGGCGAGGTCGTCGGGCAGCTCGGCCTGCCCCATCGGGATGATCAGCTCCTTGGGCAGCAACGGCACCCAGTCGGGGGCGCCGAGATACCACTCACCGCGCCCGTCCAGCACCCGGTGGGCCAGCAGCAGACCGGTACGGATCAGCCGGTGGTCGGCGGCGTCCAGCAGCGTCAGGTCGATGTCGTATCCGGCGTTGTGGCCGGCCCGCGCCACCAGCGAGGCCAGCCCGAGATCGGGTCGCACGGGGCTCGGCACCTGTGAGCTGTACGGCATGTCGAACAGCCGCTGACCGGCCGGCCGCGGCGGCGCCGTCGGTCTCGGACGGGCCGGGGTCGGCGTCGGCGCGCTCGGGTCCGCGTCACCCCGTCGCGCCTTGGCCACCGGCTTCGGATGCCGTCGCTTGGTCTTGCTCACCGGGTCATTCTCCCGCCGTTCGCGCCCGCTGGGGCCGGGTCTCGTGCGACCGATCACCTGCTGATCATGGTCAGCCGACCGAGGGTGCCTTCTTCGCCGCCGCCTTCTTGGCCGGTGCCTTGCGGGCCGTGGTCTTCGTGGCGGCCGTCTTGGTCGCCGGCGTCTTCTTCGCCGCGGCCTTCTTGGCGGTCGAGGTCGTCTTCTTCGCCGCCCGCTTGGTCGGAGCCGGCCCCTTGGCCCGCTTCTCGGCCAGCAGCTCAGCCGCGCGCTCGGGGGTGATCGACTCGATCTCGTCACCCCGGCGCAGGGTCGCGTTGAACTCGCCGTCGGTCACATACGCGCCGAAGCGGCCGTCCTTGATGATCATGGGCTTGCCGCTGGCCGGGTCGTCACCGAGCTCGCGCAGCGGCGGCTTGGCCGCCGCTCGACCGCGCTGCTTGGGCTGGGCGAAGATCGCCTTGGCCTCGTCCAGGGTGATGTCGAAGATCTGGTCCTCGGACTCCAGCGAGCGGGAATCCGTTCCCTTCTTGAGATACGGGCCGTAGCGCCCGTTCTGCGAGGTGATCTCGGCCCCGTCCTCGTCGACCCCGACCACCCGCGGCAGGCTCATCAGTCGCAGCGCCTGCTCCAACGTGACGCTCTCGATGCTCATCGACTGGAACAGCGAACCCGTCCGGGCCTTCGCGCTCTTCGGGGCGTCCTCGCCCAGCACCTCGGTGACGTAGGGGCCGAAGCGACCGTTGCGGGCCACGATCGGGGTGTGCGTGTCGGGATCCAGTCCGAGCTCGCGCTCCTCGCCCATCGGCTTGGACAGCAGCTCCCGAGCAAGATCAACGGTGAGCTCGTCGGGTGGAAGATCATCGGCGACGTTGGCGCGGCGGTTCTCGGCATCCTCGACGTAGGTGCCGTAACGGCCAACCCGGACAGCGATCCCCGAGCCCTCCGCGTCGGACTCCAGGTCGCCGAGCGGGAAGGTGGACAGCTTGCGCGCGTCGATGTCCCCGAGCTCGGAGACCAGCTGCTGCAGGCCTTCTCGATCCCCGGTACCTCCGGACTCGCCACCGGGACTGCCGAAGTAGAAGTCGGTCAGCACCGCCAGCCGCTGCGCGCGACCGTCGGCGATCTCGTCGAGCACGTCCTCCATCTCAGCGGTGAACGCGTAGTCCACCAGCTTGGGGAAGTGCTCCTCCAGCAGCCGGGTGACCGCGAACGCCAACCAGGTCGGGACCAGCGCGGATCCCTTCTTGAACACGTAATCGCGGCTGGTGATGGTGCGGATGATCGACGCGTACGTGGACGGCCGGCCGATCTCCAGCTCCTCCAGCTTGGCCACCAGGGAGGGCTCGGTGTAGCGGGCGGGCGGGCGCGTCTCGTGGCCGGAGGCGGTCACCTCGTCGGGCCGCAGCGACTGGCCCTCGGTGAGCTGGGGGATGCGCCGCTGGCTCTCGTCGTCGGCGCCGCCGTCGTCGGTCGACTCCACGTAGGCCTTCATGAAGCCGGGGAAGGTGACCGTCGAGCCGGTGGAGGTGAAGCCACAGGAGGGCTGCCCGCTCTCCGCGGCCGGGCGGGCATCGATCTGCACGGTCACGCGCTGCAGCTTGGCGTCGGCCATCTGCGAGGCGATGGTGCGCATCCAGATCAGCTCGTACAGGCGGAACTCGTCGCCGCGCAGGCCGGTCTGGGCCGGCGTACGGAACGTCTCCCCGGCGGGGCGGATGGCCTCGTGCGCCTCCTGGGCGTTCTTCA
Source organism: Microlunatus sp. (assembly GCA_036524985.1). Lineage (GTDB taxonomy): Bacteria > Actinomycetota > Actinomycetes > Propionibacteriales > Propionibacteriaceae > Microlunatus. The sequence continues at coordinate 5,120 of DATDBH010000168.1, forward strand.
CCTTGGAGGTGTAGACCCGGGGCGAGCTGGGCAGGAACTGCGGCCCGAAGAGCTGCCGGACCTGGTTGCGGGCGGCGGTGATCGCGGTGTCGGACAGCTGCACCGAGTCGGTCCGCATGTAGGTGATGAAGCCGTCCTCGTACAACGACTGCGCCACCGACATCGCCCGCTGGGCAGTGAATCCGAGCTTGCGGCCGGCTTCCTGCTGCATCGTCGTGGTGCGGAACGGGGCCGAGGGCCGGCGGGTGACTTCCTTGGACTCGATGCTCTTCACCGAGAACGCGGCACTGCGCAGGGCCTCGGTCAGCGACGTCGCGGACGCCTCGTCCAGGTGGATCAGCTGCTCATTGCCCCTGCTCTGCAAGGAGCCGCGCGAGCTGAAGTCGCGTCCCTGGGCGACCCGCTGGGCACCGACGGTGACCAGCCGGGACGCGAACAGCGGCGGCTCGGCCTCCGCGCCGGCGTCCAGCACGGCGTCGATGTCCCAGTAGGACGCGGTGCGGAAGGCCATCCGCTCACGCTCGCGGTCGACCACCAGGCGGGTCGCGACCGACTGCACCCGGCCGGCCGACAGGCGCGGCATGACCTTCTTCCACAGCACCGGGGAGACCTCGTAGCCGTACAGGCGGTCGAGGATGCGCCGGGTCTCCTGGGCGTCGACGAGGTTCACGTCGAGGTCGCGCGGGTTGGCCACGGCTTCGGCGATGGCCTGCGGGGTGATCTCGTGGAACACCATCCGCCGGGCCGGCACCTTCGGCTTCAGCTCCTGCAGCAGGTGCCACGCGATGGCCTCGCCCTCGCGGTCCTCATCCGTGGCCAGCAGGAGCTCATCGGCTCCGGACAGCGCGTCCTTGAGGGAGCGGATGGTCGCCCGCTTGTCGGGGTTGACGACGTAAAGGGGCTCGAAGTCGTTGTCCACGTTGACGCCTGTCCGCGCCCACTTCTCACCTTTGTACTTGGCCGGCACCTCGGCGGCCCCGGTCGGCAGGTCACGGACGTGCCCACGGCTGGACTGGACGATGTATCCGTCGCCCAGGAAGCTGGCGATCTGCGTCGCCTTCTTCGGCGACTCGACGATCACCAGTCGTCGGCCCTTTGTCGTAGCCACGCTGTCCTCTTCTACTGCTGATGACGGTCGAACTCGTCCGCCCGGTGGCCGATGGGGCCACGGACGGGACCATACAGCCCCCGTCCATCTCCCCCGGGGAGGTCCAGCCCCTCCCACCCTCCGACTCCGCTTGGGTTCAAACCCGAGCGAAGTCCGGATCGAGCGACTCCGCTCGGGTTTGAACCCGAGCGAAGGTGGATCCGGGGGGCGCCGGGGATGGATCCGCGGGAGGGTCAGGCGAACCAGCCGTCGGCGATCAGGGGGCGGAGCCGGGGCAGGATGTCCGCGCGGAGATCGAGGGCGTCCACCGCGAGCAGGTCGGCCAGGGCGTCGACGATGGCGCCGAGCGGGAGATCGCCGTCGCAGGCGCCGAGAACGCCGGCGAGGCCGGTGTCGGCTTCGACCGCCCGCCGGAAGCCGCGCTGCTGACGCAGCACGATGTGCTGGGGATCGGCCGCGCCGGGCTGGCCGGTCGTCTCCTCCACCACGTCGCCGGTCAGCTCCCAGGCCCGGGCCAACAGCGCGCCGTCCCGCAGACGGGAGTCGTCGATCCAGCCCGCCTCGGCGGCCAGGGCGGGCGCGATCGGCTGCTCGACAGCGTACGGCCAGTCCTCGAGCCGGAGCCACGGGTCGTCCCGGCCGGCCCGGGTGAGCAGCAGCCAGCCCATCCCGACCGCCTCGATGCCCAGCCCGTCGAAGTAGTCCAGCCACTCCGCGTACCGGAGTCGGTAGTCGGGGGACCCGCTCAGGCCGGCGTCGGCCAGCCAGAGCTCGACGTACTCCGGCACCTCGAGCACCTCGCGCTGCACCACGTGCGCATCGAGCCCGGTGCCGGCCACCCACCCCGCCAGCCGCTCGCCCCACGGCTGCCCGGTCCGATGGGCCCAGTTGCCGAGGATCTGGCAGGTGCCGTCCGGATTGAGGTGATCGACGGCGTGCCGGACCAGGTGCTCCATCAGCGCGTCACCGGCGTAGCCGGTCTCCCGGTAGGCGAGCCGGGCCTCGCCGGTCCGCGGGGGCGACATCACGTACGGCGGGTTGGTGGTGACCAGGTCGAAACGGCGATCCCGTACGGGCTCGTAGAGCGAGCCGTTCAACAGCTCCGCCTCGACGCCGTTCAGGGTGAGGGTCGCCGCCGCCAGGTCCAGCGCGCGGGCGTTGACGTCGGTGGCCGTGATCGTCTCGGCGTGGGCGGCCAGGTGCAGGGTCTGGACTCCGCAGCCGGTGCCCAGATCCAGGGCGGTGCCGACCCGGCGGCGCACCGTCAGCTGGGCCAGCGTGCTGGAAGCCGACGACAGCCCGAGCACGTAGTCCGGCCGCATCGGCGCGGCCCTGCTGTCCAGACCCGGGGTCAGGTCGGCGAAGACGAAGAAGTCGGCGTCCTCGGTCGCGTACGGACGGAGATCCACGGTCGCCGAGATCGCCCCCGACCTCTCGGTCAGGATCCCGGCCCGAGTGAGCGGGGCCACCAGGCCGGGCAACGCGGCCTCGACCACCGTGCGTTCGACCGGTCGCTGCAGCGGCCACAGCCGGATCAGGGTGGCCAGGGCGTCGTCGCGTCCAGCCAACGCCCGCTCCGCCGGGAGGGTGTGGTTGCGGGCCAGGGCGGCGTGCGCGGTCGGGCCCATGGCCGCGACCACCCGGTCGACGGTGTAGTCGGCGGCGGCCACCCTCGTCCGGAGGTCGGTGAGCAGGGCAGCATCGAGCTCGGACAAGACCAGCGAGGGCATCTCGCCATGCTGTCACAGTGGACCGATGGCGCCCGGGCCCGATTAGTAAGGCTAGCCTTGCCTGCATGACAGCTAAGAGCACCCTCGGTCGGCGTACCTTCCTCGCCGGTCTCGGCGCCCTCTCCGTCGCCACCCTGGTCGGCTGCAACGCCAGCGCCGGTGGAGCGGGCTCCGAGGCCAGTCCGTCGGCTGCGGACACCTTCAGCTACACCGACGCCCGCGGCAAGGTCGTCGAGTTCGCGCTGCCCGCCACCGCCGTGGTGGCCCAGAGCAGTGCGGCCGCGACCCTGCTCGACTTCGGCTACCAGGTGGCCGGCGCGTACGGCGACCTGAAGCCGATCGACGGGAAGCTCAGCTATCAGGCGGGCTCGCTGGACCCGAGCACGATGACCGTCCTGTCCGACGTGTACGGGCAGTTCGATGTGGAGAAGTTCGCGGCCATGAACCCGCAGGTGCTGATCGACCTGATGTTCGTTGGTGACGAGCTCTGGTATCTCCCCGACGGCCTACAGGCCAAGGTCGAGGCGGTCTCGCCCACCATCGGGATGGAGATGCTCAACCTCAACCTGCTGCAGATCATCGAGAACTTCTCCGCCCTGGCGGCCAAGCTCGGGGCCGACATCACGGCCCCGGCGGTGACCGACGCCAAAGCCGACTTCGAGGCGGCGGTGGCCGAGGTCAAGGCGGCCGCCGCGGCCAAGCCGGACCTGACCGTGCTCGGCATCAGTCGCTCGGCCGACAAGATCTGGATCGCGAACGCCGCGCAGCACCCCGACTTCGCCTACCTCGAGACGCTCGGCGTGACCTTCGTCGACGCGAAGGTGTCGGACCCGTCGCTGTACTTCAACGAGGTCAGCTACGAGAAGCTCGACGAGTTCAGCGGCGACGTGATCTTCGACGACAGCCGCGGTGGCGTCATCCCCGCCGCCGACAAGCAGCCCACCTGGCAGGCCCTGCCGGCGGTGAAAGCCGGTCAGGTGCACGCCTGGAAGCCGGCGGCGCCCTACTCGTACACAGCGAACGCGCCGATCTTCACCGAGTTCGCCGACGCCCTCAGCAGCGCCAGCAAGGCCACCTGACCCCATTCCTTCCCGCTGATGCGCTCCTCCGACCCCTCACGCGGCCGTTGCATCATGTGCGTGAGGTGCCGGAGGAGTGCGTCAGCGGGTTCTTGGGGGCGGGCCGGGGTTCTTGGGGGCGGGCCGGGGTTCTTGGGGTCGGGGCACGTGGCAGAGACTCAGCTGGCGTGCCAGGCCTCCCACAGCGTGGCGTAGGCGCCGCCGGCGGCGACCAGCTGGGCCGGGGTGCCCTGCTCGACGATCCGACCACCCGCCATCACGGCGACCTCGTCGCACTCCTGGGCCTGGGTGAGGCGGTGGGCGACCACCACGGCCGTACGCCCGGCCAGGGCCGCGCGGGCGGACAGCTCCAGCTCGCGGGCGCCCGCCGAGCCGGCCTCGGCGGTGGCCTCGTCCAGGATCACCACCGGCGGGTCGGCGAGGACGATCCGCGCCAGCGCGACCTGCTGGGCCTGCGCCGCGGTCAGCTTGTGGTGGCCCTCGCCGACGACGGTGTCCAGCCCCTCCGGTAGCGCCACGACCCAGCGGTCGGCGCCGACCACGGTGAGCGCGGCGTGCAGGTCGTCGTCGGTGGCGTCCGGTCGGACCAGAAGCAGGTCGTCCCGGAACGACCCGCTGAACACGTGCACCTCCTGGGTGACCACGCCGACCCGTTGCCGCAGCTGCACCGGATCGAGCTCGGCCACCTCGACGCCACCGATCGTCACCAGCCCGTCGGTGGCCGGAAACACCCCGCCGAGGATGGCGGCCAGAGTCGTCTTTCCGGCACCGCTCTCCCCGACCACGGCCAGCGAGTGGCCGGCCGGAACCCGTACGTCCACGCCGTGCAGCACCGGCTCACCCTCGAGGTAGGTGTGTGACACCCCGTAGGCGACCAGGTCGGCCGAGGTGGGCCGGTCCCGAGGAGCGCCGGTGGGCGGCACGGGCAGATCGGCCACCCCGACCAGGCGGGTCAGCGCCGCCCCCGCCGACTGGATGTCGTTGAAGGACATCAGCAGGGTGCCCAGCGGCCCGAACAGCCGGTGGAACAGCAGCGCCGCCGCGGTCACGTCCCCGACACTGACCTGGTCGGCCCGGACCAGGAAGAAGCCCATGGTCAGCACCGACACCAGCCCGACGGCCTCGGCGATGTTCATGGTGGAGGCGAACCGGAAGAATGCCCGGATGGCGGTCAGGGCCGCGTCGACCGCCCGCCGCGAGGCCCGCTCGACGACGGCCGTCTGCCGGGCCTCCATCCCGTACGCGTGCACGGTGGGGGCGCCGTGCAGGACGTTCATCACCTGCTGGGTGCGCTCACCGGCCGCCACCCGCTCCTTCGCGTACAGCGGACCGGCCGCCGGCAGGAACCGCCGCAGCCCGAAGGCGTGCACCGGGAAGACGAGCAGGAAGGCCAGCGCCAGCCGCCAGTCCAGGGTGGCGAAGCCGACGAAGGTGAGCACCACGGTGACCAGCGAGGTGAAGACGCCGGCGGCCACCCGGACGGAGGTGTTGACCAGCTCGACGTCCTCGGTCACCAGGGAGGTGACGTCCCCGGTGCCGGCCCGCTCCAGGGTCGCGGAGTCCATCTGCAGCGCCTTGTCGATCACCTGCTCGCGCAGGTCGGCGGCCATGGTCATGCCGAGCTGGTCACTGAAGCGGCGGGACACCGCGGTCAGCACCCCGGACGCGAGGGCGGCCACCACGAGGAGCACCACCAGCAAGCCCAGTCGGGTGCCGTCCCCGTCCAGCACGATGTCGACGACGTCGCCGAGCAGCAGCGGTACGACGACCCCGGCCGACGCCGCCAGCACTGTCAGCAGCAGGGCCGCCCAGGCGAGCTTGCGGAAGCGCAGCACCTGGTGCCAGAGCTTCGCCGCGGCCCGGCGTCCGGTCGCGATCGGCAGCGCGGCCCGGGGCGCCGGCTCGTTGCCCTCGGCCCCGCTCTC
>DATDBH010000169.1:0-13612 GCA_036524985.1 Microlunatus sp.
CTCTGCGGGGTAAGCAGTTTGGTAAGCAGTGCCGCTCGCGGCCAGTCTGACGGTGGCCTGCAGGGCATCGAAATGGGCTCTGGCTAGGGGTGTTGCTGGTGGGCGATACTGGGTTCGAACCAGTGACCTCTTCCGTGTCAGGGAAGCGCGCGACCGCTGCGCCAATCGCCCGAGGTGGAGACGGGATTTGAACCCGTGTACACGGATTTGCAGTCCGTTGCCTCGCCTCTCGGCCACTCCACCCTGAGAAGCCTCGCTCCTCCGACTGGACTGGAGAACACTGCTCCCCATCGGGATGGGCGAGACTCGCTCCGAGCGGACGACGGGATTCGAACCCGCGACCCTCACCTTGGCAAGGTGATGCTCTACCAACTGAGCCACGTCCGCACACGACCGACCGGAGTCAGGCGCGGTTAGGAACCATAGCCGAGGTCATGGGCGGAGTCCAAACCGTCTCAGCCGCCTGTCAGCCCCCCGGACTAGGCTCGCAGCATGACCACCGTCACACCGGCCGCGCCCGCCTCGACCCCCGTCGCCCCGACCAGGACGATCTGGTTCGACGGCCGCCTCTACGACCCGGAGGAGACTCCGTCGATCCCGGTCACCGACCACGGCTTCGTGGTGGGAGACGGCGTGTTCGAGGCCCTGAAGATCACCGCTGCCGGTCCGTTCGCCGTCCAGCGGCACCTCGACCGGATGACCCGGTCGGCCGCTTCGCTGGAGCTGCCGCCGCCCGACCACGCCGTCGTACGTGGGGCGATCGAGGCGGTGTGCGCAGACCAGGCGTGGGACTTCGGCAAGATCCGGATCACGTACACGGGGGGTCTCGGGCCGCTCGGATCGGGCGCCGCCTTCGGCCCGCCGAACCTGGTCGTCATCGCCGAGCCGACCGAGCGGCCCGCCTCGGCAGTCGAGATCGTGACGGCGCCGTGGCGGCGCAATGAGCACGGTGCGCTCACCGGGGTGAAGTCGACGTCGTACGGGGAGAACGTTCGCGGACTCGCGTACGCGCACGCCCGGGACGCGTCCGAGACGATCTTCCTGAACACCGCCGGTGACGTGTGCGAGGGCACCGGGACCAACATCTTCTGCGTCTTCGGCGACCGGGTCCTCACGCCGCCGCTGGTCTCGGGGCCGCTGGCCGGCGTCACCCGCGACGTGCTGCTGGAGTGGTGCGACATCGTCGAGGAGGACTTCACGCTGGCGACGGCAGCCGCAGCCGACGAGGTCTTCATCACCTCGTCGCTCCGTGACGTCCAGGCCGTGACGAAGTGGGACGGGGTGGAGTATCAGGCCGTCGGTCCCAAGACGGCCGAGATCGCCACGCAGTTCCTGGCCAGGAGCGCCGAGCTCGTCGATCCCTGAGCCGTGGCCGTCGATCAGGGGCCGCGCTCAGGATGTGAAACCGACGCCTCCCATGGGATAAGGTGGGCGAGCCCTCCGGGGCTAGGGCGATTGGCGCAGTGGTAGCGCGCTTCGTTCACACCGAAGAGGTCACTGGTTCGAACCCAGTATCGCCCACCCTCCAGCACCTCCGAAGGGGCCGAAAGTGCCCGCGAGCCAACCCGTCGAAAGCCCGGCGGCATAGTCGCTCGACACCGCGACGCCCGCGTGCGGGCATGGTGGTTTCCAGCGGGAAGAAGTGAACATCAGCGTGACCACTGATCGTGAAGCCCTGTTCCGAGGCCGTGTCTACCGGGTGACCGGCGAGCCGGTCGTTGCCAACACCGAGACGAACTCGACCGCCGCGCGGGAGCTGCACATCGCGACGTGCCGGCGGATCAAGAAGTACTCGCCGGACGGGCCCGAGCTGGTCGCGCTGACCGAGGACGAGGTCGACGAGGCCTGGATCCGTGCGGTCGAGGAGGACACCGCGACCGACTCGCTGGCGACCGAATGGCCGTTGAGCGCCGAGACGGCGTGGTGCCCGTCGTGCATCGTGAAGGTGCTGACCCGCGATGACAAGGGCAACTACAAGCACCCGCGCGCCCGGTCCACGAGATGGCGCCCGGGGATCCCGCTCGCCTGCCGCTTCCCGAACGTGCACGACGAGCGCGGACTCTGCGGCTGCAAGGTCGACTGAGGGTCCACCTAGACGATCAGTCGTCGGGCAGCGCGCGTCGGTCACCCGACCGGCCCGCCCGCCTCTGGGAAGGCGAGCACGCCGGCACCGACCCACCACTGCGTGACGGACATCTGAGGCTCCTCGGCCGTACGGCTGCGCGATGTCGGACAGCACGAAGTGAGGTCGGACAGCCCGGAGTACAGCGGCGACGGCGTCCGAAGGGTGGGCCGCCGGAGGTCGAGGCAGGCGCTCATTAGGCTGACCCTGAGGCGCTCGTCGGTTCCCGTTGAGCGAACCCAGGCGAGGAGGGCCGGTGTCGATCGTCAGCCGCGGATTTCGATCGCGTCGTCGAGAACCGGACCAGCGGGTGCCACCCGGTCAGTTCGTGACCGAGGACTTCCCGGTCCTCTCGGCCGGGCCGACACCCAGGATCGACACGGACCGCTGGTCCTTCGAGCTCGTCTCCGAGCACGGCGAGCGTCGCTCCTGGTCGTGGCGCGAGCTGATGGCGCTGCCTGTCGACAGCATCACCGTCGACATCCACTGCGTGACCCGCTGGTCCAAGCTGGCGACGCGCTGGCGCGGGGTGTCGTTGGACCATCTGCTGCCCGACGTCGACTCCAGCGCCCAGTACGCGATGGTGCACTCCTACGGCGGCTACACGACCAACGTGCCGCTGGCGGATCTGCGCGGGGGCAAGGCCTGGATGGCGTTCGAGTTCGGCGGCAAGCCGTTGCGAGCCGAGCACGGGGGACCGGCCCGACTCCTCATCCCGCACCTCTACTTCTGGAAGTCGGCCAAGTGGGTCCGTGGCCTGCACCTCCAGGTGAGGGACGAACCCGGCTTCTGGGAACGCAACGGCTACAGCCTGTACGGGGACCCGTGGACCGAGGACCGGTACTCCTGATGGCCGTCGGAACCAGTCCGCAGGTCTCCGGCTGGCTGGTCGGCACGGTCGTCTCCGTGACCGCGGCCACCGAACACGCCCGGATGATCGTTCTCGAGGTGCCAGGCTGGCCCGGTAACCAGCCCGGTCAGCACCTGGACCTGCGGCTGACGGCCGACGACGGCTACCAGGCCGTCCGCTCGTACTCCATCGCCTCCTTCGGTCCGGGGTCGCTCGTCGAGCTGGGCGTCGACGAGTACGCCGCAGGCGAGGTGTCGCCGTACCTGGTCCGGGAGATCCGGCCCGGCGACCTGGTCGAGGTGCGCGGGCCGATCGGCCGCTACTTCGTCTGGTCCGACACCCAGACCGACCCGGTGCAGCTGATCGCGGGCGGTTCCGGGATCGTGCCGCTGATGTCGATCGTCCGCGCTCACCACGGGGCCGCCCAGCCGGCGCCGTTCCGGCTGCTCTACTCGGTCCGGACTCCGGCGGACGCGCTCTACGCCGATGAGCTGGCCGGCTTGGTCGACGCCACCTTCACCCTCGACTGGGTCTACACGCGACAGGCGCCGGCCGGGACGAGTCGGCGCGCGGGGCGCGTCGATGCCGCGACGATTGACGAGCTGGCGTTCTCTCGGGACAGCGACCCGCTGGTCTACGTGTGTGGACCGACTGGCTTCGTGGAGGCGGTGGCGAGCATCCTCGTGCAGCGCGGCCACCGGGCTGACCGGATCCGTACCGAACGATTCGGAGGTCTGTGACCATGACAGCGGCCCACCCGCCGACGGACGGCGCGCGCGTCGCGCGGCTGGACGGGAACGCGGCCGGCGGCGCGTTGAGCGAGGTCTTCGGTGTGGATCTGACCGACGCGACCATCGACTGCCGGCATTGTCGACATCGCGGGATCCTGGCGGAGGCCGTGGTCGAGCTCGACAGCGACGGGCTCGTGCTCCTCTGCCGCGGATGTGAGCACCAGCTGCTCAGCTACGTCTGGTCCGGCGGGGTGCGGGCCGTGACGTTCCGGCACCTGGGCGGCTTGATCATCGGCGGCCCCAGCGGGCCCTGATCGATGCGCCGGTCGTCGCGCCCTAGAGGGCATCAGCTCTTGCGCTGCCGGGCCGCCCGCCGCTTGCCCTCGTGCATCGCCTGCACCCGGGCGATCGGGATGCCCCGGCCTTCGGTCACCAGCTCCGCCGGGAGCGTTTGGGGCTCCGGCATCCGGTCGGACCAGGAGGTGTGGTCGCCGAGCAGGGCCGGCACCGTCGACACGGTGAAGTCGGCGGGGGTGATCTGGTCGAGGTCGGCCCAGTCGATCGGGAAGGAGACCGGCAGACCGGGGCGGACGCGGGGGCTGTAGGTGGCCACGACCGTCGCACCACCGGCCCGGGTGGAGTCCACGAACACCTTGCCCTCCCGAGCCTCCTTGACGAAGGCGGTGGTCGCGATGGTGGGGTCCAGGCGTTCGGACCTCGCCGCCAGAGCCCGGGTCGCGGCGGCCGCCTCCTCGGTTGTGGTGTCGGCGGCGAGGGGCACGAACACGTGCACCCCCTTCGCGCCGCTGGTCTTCACCGCACCCGTCAGGCCCGCGTCGGCCAGGGCCCGGTGGACCAGGTGCGCCGTGGCCACCACCGCCGCGAAGCCGGCGCCCTCCGGCGGGTCGAGGTCGAGGACCAGGGAGCGCGGACGGTGCTCGCCGTCGAGGGTGAACAGCGTGACGTGGTACTCGACGGCGCGCTGGTTCGCGAACCACAGCAGGGTGCGCCAGTCGTTCGCCACGGGGTAGGTGACCTCGCGCTTGGACGCCTCGACCCAGTAGGTCGACGTCTCGATCCAGTCCGGCGCGTACTTCGGCAGGTTCTTCTGCATGAACGCCGGCTGCCCGGGCCGGATCCGGATCACCGACAGCGGACGGTGCACCAACCCGGGCAGCATCAACCCCTGCACGGTCTCGAGGTAGTCGATCAGCTGGCGCTTGGTCACGGTGGCGCCCTCGAACAGCTCGTCGTCCAGGTGCGTCAGCCGTACGCCGTCACGTTCGGAGTCCGGTGCGCTCACCCGTCTGATTATGGGGCGGGGACAGGGGTGGTCAGGGACTAGGCTGGCCGCCGACTTCCCAACGCCCGACCATCGGGCCCAGACCAGAAGAGTGGAGCGCAGACCTGTGTCCAGCCTGTCGATCACCGTTGCCGGCCCCGAGCAGCCGCAGGTGAGCGACACCACCACCGGCCTGGACCTCTACGGCGACGACAAGACGATCGTCGCGGTCCGGGTCAACGGCGAGCTGCGCGACCTGAGCCGACCGCTGCTGGACGGGATCGAGGGCGCCGCCGGGGCCGAGGTGGCGATCGAGCCGGTCGGCAACGACTCCGCCGACGGCCTGGCGATCCTGCGGCACTCCGCCGCCCACATCGCGGCCCAGGCGGTGCAGGCCGCGCACCCGGACGCGAAGCTCGGCATCGGTCCGCCCATCACCGACGGCTTCTACTACGACTTCGACCTGGCCACCCCGTTCACCCCCGAGGACCTCAAGGACCTCGAGAAGCGGATGGTGCGGATCGTCAAGGAGCGGCAGCGGTTCGTCCGTCGCGAGGTGTCCGACGACGAGGCCCGCGCCGAGCTGGCGCATGAGCCGTACAAGCTGGAGCTGATCGCCGACAAGGGTTCCGCCACCGCGGACGACGGGGCCAGCGCCGAGGTCGGTGCCGGTCAGCTGACCATCTACGACAACGTCAAGCGGGACGGCAGCGTCGCCTGGCAGGACCTCTGCCGCGGTCCGCACGTGCCGCACACGGGCTACCTCCCGGCGTACGCCCTGATGCGAACCTCGGCCGCCTACTGGCGCGGTGACCAGGCCAACCCCCAGCTGCAGCGCCTCTACGGCACGGCCTGGCCGAGTCGCGACGAGCTGAAGGCGTACCGGACCCGCCTGGAGGAGGCGGCCAAGCGTGACCACCGCCGGCTCGGCCGGGAGCTGGACCTGTTCTCGTTCCCCGACGAGATCGGCTCCGGGCTGGCCGTCTTCCATCCCAAGGGCGGCATCCTGCGGATGGCGATGGAGGAGTATTCCCGCCAGCGGCACGTCGACGCCGGCTACGAGTTCGTCTACTCCCCGCACATCACCAAGGGCGAGCTGTTCGAGATCTCGGGTCACCTCGGCTTCTACAAGGACGGGATGTTCCCGCCCATGCACGTGGACGAGGAGAGAGGCGCCGACGGCACCGTCCGCAAACCCGGCCAGGACTACTACCTGAAGCCGATGAACTGCCCGATGCACTGCCTGATCTTCCGGTCCCGGGGCCGGTCCTACCGGGAGCTGCCGCTGCGGCTGTTCGAGTTCGGCTCGGTCTACCGCTACGAGATGTCGGGCGTGGTGCACGGTCTGACCCGGGTGCGGGGGATGACGCAGGACGATGCGCACATCTTCTGCACCGTCGACCAGATGGCCGACGAGCTGACGTCGCTGCTGCAGTTCGTGCTGGACCTGCTGAAGGACCACGGCCTGGACGACTTCTACCTGGAGCTGTCCACCCGGGACCCGGAGAAGTCGATCGGCACCGACGAGGAGTGGGAGCGGGCGACCGCCGCCCTGGAGCACGCCGCCGCCGCGTCCGGACTCGACCTGGTGCTGGATCCGGGCGGAGCCGCGTTCTACGCCCCGAAGATCTCCGTCCAGGCCCGGGACGCCATCGGCCGCACCTGGCAGCTGTCGACGATCCAGGTCGACCTGATGCTGCCGGAGCGGTTCGGGCTGGAGTTCACCTCGCGGGACGGCACCCGGCAGCGTCCGGTGATGATCCACCGCGCCCTGTTCGGCTCGGTCGAGCGGTTCGTCGGGGTGCTCACCGAGCACTACGCCGGCGCGTTCCCGCCGTGGCTGTCACCCGTTCAGGTGATCGGCATCCCGGTGGCCGCCGACTTCAACGACTACCTCGGCGAGGTCGCGGCGAAGCTGCGGGCGGCCGGCGTCCGGGTCGAGGTCGACACCTCCGACGACCGGATGCAGAAGAAGATCCGCACGGCTCAGCAGGCGAAGGTGCCGTTCATGCTGATCGCCGGCGGCGAGGATGCCGAGGCCGGCGCGGTCTCCTTCCGGTTCCGCGACGGCCGGCAGCAGAACACGGTTCCCGTCGACGAGGCCATCGCGATCATCACGGACGCGATCCGCGACCGCGTGCAGGTCTAGGACTCGCGCGATGGTGGAGACGGAGGACCCGGGGGAGCGACCGGGCGCACCGGACGCCTTCCAGCGGCTGTGGACGCCGCACCGGATGGTCTACATCGGTGGGCAGGACAAGCCGGCCACGGCGGCCGCGGCCGACTGCCCGTTCTGCACCATCCCGGCGCGCAGCGACCGGGACGCGTTGATCGTGCACCGCGGCGACCTCGCGTACGTGGTGCTCAACCTGTACCCGTACTCGCCGGGCCACCTGCTGGTCTGCCCGTACCGGCACGTCGCCGACCTGACCGACGTGACCACCGCCGAGCTGGCCGAGATCGGCGCCCTGACCCAGCAGGCCATGCGGGTGACCCGTGCGGTCAGTGGTCCCGACGGCTTCAACCTGGGGGTCAACCAGGGGCCGGTGGCCGGGGCCGGCATCGCCGCCCACCTGCACCAGCACGTGGTGCCGCGCTGGTCCGGTGACGCGAACTTCCTGCCGGTGGTGGCCCGGACCAAGGCTGTGCCGCAGCTGCTCGACCAGACCTGGGAACTGCTGCACGCGGCCTGGTCGGGCCCCGCCGCCGGCCACGCGGCCGCGGGAGCCTGATGCTGGAGCGCTTCCGCGTCGGCGCTGCCCGGCTGATCGCCCCGCTGGCGCTGTTCCTCAACCGTCGCGGGGTCTCCCCGGATCTGGTCACCGCGGTCGGCACGCTCGGAGTGATGCTCGGTGCACTGATCTGCTATCCGTCGGGCTGGCTGTGGCAGGGCACCCTGATCGTCACCTTCTTCGTGCTCGCCGACATGCTCGACGGTCAGATGGCCAAGCTGAGTGGCACGGCGTCGAAGTGGGGCGCCTTCCTGGACTCCAGCCTCGACCGGCTCGGCGACGGGGCGGTGTTCGGCGGTCTGCTGCTCTACTTCGCCTACCAGCAGCAGGAACCGGTGTGGGCGGGCTTCACGTTGGCCGCCCTCATCCTGGGTCAGCTGACCTCGTACGTCCGGGCGAGGGCTGAGAGCCTCGGCTTCGAGGCCAACGGCGGGATCGCGGCCCGGGCCGACCGGCTGCTGATCATCCTGGCCGGGGCGCTGCTGGCCGGCTTCGGTGTGCCGTACGTGCTGGAGGTCGCGGTCGTCTTCCTGGCCGTGGCCGGGCTGATCACGGTCGCCCAGCGAAGCCGCTCCGTCTACCGGCAGGCCAAGGCGCCCGGCGTCGAGCCCGCGTGACCGGCTGGCGGGACCGGGCCGTCCGCGGTGTCTACCGGGCCGGCTGGACCACGGCCGGATCCTTGCCGCCACGTCTGCTGCGCGCGTCGATCGCGGTCGGCGCGGCGATCGGCGCCCGCACCGAGGGCCGGCACCTGCAGAACCTGCGCCACAACCTCGGCATCGCCGCGGGGCGACCGGCCGACGACGCGCTGGTGGCGGCCGGTCTCCGGTCCTATCTGCGGACGCTGACCGAGGTGCTGGCCCTGCCGCGCTGGCGACCCGACGAGATCGTGGCCCGGGTCCAGGTGCCGGAGTCGCCGCGGCTGCGGGGTCGACAGGCCGAGTCGGGGGCCATCGTGGTGCTGCCGCACAGCGGCAACTGGGATCTCGCCGGCGCCTGGGCCTGCCTGAGTGGCTTCCCGGTCACCACCGTGGTCGAGGTGCTGGACCCGGAGGCGTACGCCGACTTCCTCGCCTTCCGGAAGGGCCTGGGGATGGAGCCGATCGGTCACACCGAGCCCGACGTGATGCGTCGGCTGGCGGACGCCCTGCACCGCGGTCGGACCATCTGCCTGATCGGTGATCGGGACCTCTCGCGGTCCGGGGTGATGGTCGACTGGCTCGGTCACCCCGTCCGGATGCCCGCCGGGCCGGCCCTGCTGGCCCGGCGCACCGGCGCGGCCCTGATCCCCGGGGTGTGTCAGTTCACCGACGACACCCGGATGGTCATCGACCTCGGACCCGAGGTCCGGCACGCCGACGGGCCGGACGGGCTGCAGGCGATGACCCAGCAGACCGCCGACCACTTCGCCACCACGATCCGCCGGCAGCCGCAGGACTGGCCGATGCTGCAGCGGTTCTTCGACCGGCCGGAGCTCCTGTCGTGACCGGGTTGCGGATCGGGCTGGTGTGTCCGTACTCCCTGGATCGTCCCGGTGGCGTGCAGAACCACGTGCTCGGGTTGGCCGAGGCCTTGCGCGGACTCGGTCACGACCCGGCGGTGCTCGCGCCCGGCGACCTGTCCGCCCCTGACCCGGACCTGGACTTCACCTCGGCCGGGCCGTCGCTGCCGGTCCCGTACAACGGCTCGATCGCCCGGGTCAGCTTCGGCCCGGTGACCGCCGGCCGGGTCCGGCGGTGGCTGCGGGACGGTGGGTTCGACCTGGTCCACCTGCATGAGCCGATCACCCCGTCCATCTCCCTGCAGGCGTTGGGCTTCGCGGAGGTGCCCGTGGTGGCCACCTACCACACGGCCACCCCCCGCTCCCGGACGATGCAGCTCGCCGGCGACGCACTGCGGCGGCTGGTCGAGAAGATCGACGCGGGCATCGCGGTCTCGGAGGCGGCTCGCGACGTCGTCGTCCGGCACCTGGGCCGCGATCCGCTGGTGATCCCGAACGGCTTCGACCACGCATCGTTCCTCGCCCCGCCGGCCCCCGTCGTCGGGTCACCCGCCACCGCTCGATGGCGTGGTGGTGACCGACCGCGGATCACCTTCCTCGGCCGGCTCGACGAGCCCCGCAAGGGCTTGCCGGTGCTGCTCGCCGCCCTGCCGGCCATGCGTGCGGCGGTCGGTGAGGTCGAGGTGTGCCTGGCCGGACACGGCACCCCGCCGGCGCGGACGGCCGCACTCTGGGACGTACGGCTGGTCGGCGGCATCGACGACCGGGCCAAGCGTGATCTGCTCGCCCGGACGGACGTCTTCGTCGCGCCCCAGGTGGCTCGGGAGAGCTTCGGCATCGTGGTGCTGGAGGCTCTCGCCGCGGGTGCCGAGGTCGTGGCCTCCGACCTACCGGCCTTCGTCGACCTGCTCCGGGGCTCGGACGGGCCCGCACTGGGTGGGCTGTTCCGGCGTGGCGATGCCGCCGATCTCGCCGCCGCCGTCACCGCGGTGCTGCGCGACGGCGTACGCCGACAGCCGCACGCCGGACGTCGCACGATCCGGTACGACTGGTCCCGGGTCGCCCCGACCATCGCCGAGGTGTACGGGGCGGTCGCGTCGGGAGCCGGCGCCGGGCCCGCAGGGTCGGTGGAGCCCGACCGCCTGGACCGGGTCCGGCGCACCTGGACCGCGTTGGACGACGCCTTGATCCGTCGGGCTCGGCGGGCGATCGAGCTGGCCGGACCGGACGCGCGCGATCCGAGCGCGCTCCGGGTGCACCAGGCCGCCGTCGCCGCCCTGGCCGCCGCCACCGACGGCGTCCCGCAACCTCATCGTGAGCGGGCGGAGAGTGACCTGAGTCGACGGCTCGCCCGCGCCGACCTGGCGGGACTGCAGGACGACCACGATCGGGCCGCACTGGCCCGGCGGCTGCACAACGACGCGGTGGCGGCAGCGGTGCGGACCCGACGCCCCGGAGCAGTCGAGGTGCGGGCCTTCGAGATGGCCGAGTCCTGAGAGGGACCCTGGGTGCGGCGAACTACCCTGGCCCGGTGGAGGGCCCGAGCTATGACGTGGACCGGGTGTGGACCGTCCCCAACGCGTTGAGCTTCCTGCGTCTGCTCGGTGTTCCCCTGGTCGTCTGGCTGATCCTCGGACCGCAGGCCGACGTGCTGGCGGCTGTGGTGCTGGTGGTCGCCGGCTTCACCGACTGGCTGGACGGCTATCTGGCCCGCGCCTGGAACCAGCGGTCCCGGATCGGGCAGCTGCTCGACCCGGTCGCCGACCGGCTCTACATCCTGGCCATCATCGGGAGCCTGGCGCTCCGCGGCATCATCCCGTGGTGGCTGGTGATCGTCCTCGCGGCCCGGGACGTGATGATCGCGCTGCTGGTGCCGCTGCTGCACACGCGCGGCTACACCGCGCTGCCGGTGCACTTCCTGGGCAAGGCCGCGACCTTCTGCCTGCTGTACGCCTTCCCCCTCGTGCTGCTCGGCGCCGCCGACGGCACCGCGGCCCTGGTCGCGCGGGTGGTCGGCTGGGCGTTCGCGCTGTGGGGGACCGGGCTGTACTGGTGGGCCGGCATCCTCTACGTGCGGCAGACCATCGACCTGCTCCGCGCCACACCCGCCGTGGTGCACGAGCACCGACCCCTCGGCGCGCCGCACGAGGGCCCGGTGCCGCGCGCTGGTCAGCCGCCCGAACCGCGACCCCGCCGGCGTGAGCGGGACCGGGCGTGAGCGCACCGACCGTACGCCCGCCCGTCACCGGACGACGGCGGCCCGATGCCAGCATGGATCTGCTGCGGCAGATCACCGAGCAGCCGATCGATCCCGACTACGCCGCGGTGGCCGCTCGGCAGCACGAGGGCGACACGGCTGACGAGGGACGCGTTCGACGTCGTCCGCTGCGCTGGGCCCTGACCCTGGCCGCGGTGCTCGCCGGGACCCTGTTCGCCATCGGCGCGGTCCAGACCACCCAGCGGGCGCCGCTGGTCGCGACCGAGCGGCAGGAGCTGATCACCCGGATCGCGGCGGCCGAGGCCGCACAGGACGCGCAACGGTCCCGCGTGGTCGCCCTCGACGCCGACATCACCAGGCTGCGGACGACCGCCGCCAGCGGGGACACCGCGGCGGAGGCGCGGCTGGCCGAGATCGAGCGGCTCGGCCTCGGCGTCGGCACGGTGGCCGCCACCGGGCCGGGCGTGACGATCACGGTGGACGACGCTCCCGGGCCCCAGAACGATGCCCGGGATCGCGTGCTCGACCTCGATCTGCAGATCCTGGTGAACGGTCTGTGGGAGTCCGGCGCGGAGGCGATCTCGATCAACGGGCACCGCCTGTCCACCCTGACGGCGATCCGGGGTGCGGGGGAGGCGATCACCGTGGACTACCGCTCGCTGACCCGGCCGTACGTGATCGAGGCGATCGGCGACCAGCGGACGCTGCCCGCCACGTTCGCGCAGACCAGCGCGGGTGCCTGGTGGAACGACCTGTCCCGCAACCGCGGCATGACGTTCTCGCTGACCGGCGTGGATGAGTTGACCCTCGACGCCGATCCCGGCATGGTGCTCCGATACGCCCGCCCGGCACGATGACGGGTCACCACATGGCGACCGAGTGTGCCCCGTCGAGGAAAGAGGACCGATGCTCCCGCTGATCGGTCTGCTGATCGGGATCGCCATCGGCCTGCTGCTCGAGCCGACCCTGCCGTTGGTCCTCCAGCCTTATCTGCCGATCGCCATCGTGGCGGCGATGGACGCGCTGTTCGGGGCCTTCCGGGCCTACCTGGAAGGCATCTTCTCCGATCGCGTCTTCGTCACCTCGTTCATCTCCAACGTGTTGATCGCCGCCCTGATCGTCTGGGTGGGGGACCAGATCGGGGTGGGCTCGCAGCTGTCCACCGCCGTCGTGGTGGTCCTCGGCATCCGCATCTTCACCAACGCCGCAGCGATCCGCCGGGCCCTCTTCCATGCCTGACCAGGAACCGAAGCCGCGACGCGCCGCCGAGCCGGAGCCGCCGGCCTCGGTGCCGGCCGAGGCGGTCGTCCCGCCGGAGACCCCCGTCGAGCCGAAGCCGGTGACCGGCGCGTCCCGACTGTGGCGTGCGCTGGCCCATCCCGGCCGCGGTCAGGTGATCGCCGCCGTCATCTTGTTCGTCGTCGGCGTCGGCGGCGCCATGCAGATCCGGCTGAACGCCGCCGATGACGCGTACACCAACGCCCGGCGCGAGGACCTGATCCAGATCCTGGACGGTCTGGGGGCGGAGTCGCGACGGCTGGAGAGCGAGATCGCCGAGCTGCAGCAGACCAAGACCACCCTGCAGAGCGGCGCCGACTCCCGCCGGGTGGCCCAGGAGGAGTCCGAGCAGCGGCTCGACGAGCTGTCGATCCTCGCCGGCACGGTGCCGGCCGAGGGACCGGGGATCTCGATGCGCATCTCCGACCCGGATCGCAAGGTGACCGCCAGTGAGCTGCTGGATGCGGTGCAGGAGATGCGGGACGCCGGCGCCGAGGTGATCGAGTTCAACGACCAGGTGCGGGTGGTCGCCTCGACCTGGTTCGGCTCCGACGGCACCACCTTGATCGTGGACGGTCAGCGCCTCCAGCGACCGATCACGATGGAGGCGATCGGCGACCCCCACAGCCTGGAGGAGGCGGCCCGGTTCCGTGGTGGCCTGGTCAGCGAGATCACCGGGCCACGGATCGGCGGCACGGTGTCGATCGAGCGACGCGACGACCTCGCGATCAGGTCCTTGCACAGCCCGGCGGAGAATCAGTACGCTCGGCCAGCGTCTGCCGCGCCCACCCCGCGGTGATCGACGATCGGTCGACGCGACCATTTCCCCGCCATTCCAGGAGCGCGTTGTGCCTGACTACCCCGAAGACCTGAAGTACACGATCGAGCACGAGTGGGT
>DATDBH010000170.1:0-7023 GCA_036524985.1 Microlunatus sp.
GCGAAGGCCGCTTCAGCGGCGGCTCCGATCCAGGGCGAGCGGTGCGGACACAAATCCATGAACGGCCGGACGTGCACGCGTGCGGCGGGGCATCCGGAGAAGAGCCACCGCTACAGCTGACCCTCGGGCCCTCGCCGGTCCGAGTGCCGCACCGCGGCGGTGGCGACCACCGTCTCGACCGGCCACCCGGCACTAGGATCGGCGCATGGCCGCGCCCCTCACTCCGGAGAGGCTTCGCCCGTGGCCGTGACCGACGAGGCGATCGCCAGGATCCGGGACCTGATCAAGTCCGGTGGTCTGAAGCCCGGCGATCGGTTGCCACCCGAGAAGGAGCTCAGCGAGGCGCTGGGGCTGTCTCGGAACTCCCTCCGGGAAGCCGTCAAGGCACTCGAGATGATCAACGTCCTGGACGTCCGGCGCGGTGACGGCACGTACGTCACGAACCTGCGGCCGAGCTCGGCCATGGACGCGATGTCCTTCGTCCTCGAGCTGCAGCAGGACGACACGATCCTGGACCTGCTCGAGGTGCGACGCCTGCTGGAAGCGGCGGCGGGGGCAAAGGCTGCGGCGAGGATCCGCACCGACGAGGTCGTCGAGCTGCGGGAGATGCTCGATGACGTCGGGCGGGACTCCGCGGTGGAGGAGCTCGTCAGCCACGACCTCGCCTTCCACCGCCGGATCGCCCGGATCGGCGGCAACGAGTTCCTCGGCGACCTGCTGGACGTGGTCGCCGGCCGCACCAGCCGGGTCCGAGTGTGGCGGGGGATCACGCAGCGGGGCGCCATCGAGGCGACCCTCGGCGAGCACGCCCTGATCGTGGCGGCGCTCGAGCTGCGCGATCCGGCCCTGGTCGCGGCCCGCCTCACCGCGCACGTCTCCGGCGTCGAGGACTGGGTCCGTCGAGCGCTGCACGAGCAAGCCTCGCGCGGGGTCGACTGAGGCCGGATCCGGAGTCAGCCGGCTCGTCCAGGTCGCAGCACCGAGTCCAGCGCCGGCCACAGCGCCGGATCGATCGTCGTGTCCATCCCCTGCAGGGAGGCACGGATCTGCCAGTCGTGCGCGGCGCCCACGGTCACGTTCACCACCCCGGGGAGCTGTCGGGAGAACTGCAGCGCGGCGTCGGCCACCGCCACGTCGAACTCGGCACACACCGCGTGCACCCGCTCCAGGGCGGCCAGCCGGTCGGCGGTGATCGGCGCGTACTCGAAGTGCAGGTCCGGTCCCGGTGTGCGGGCGGCGAGCGCTCCGGAGTTGAACACCCCGACGTTGACGATTCCGACCCCGTGCTGCTGGCACAGCTCGATCAGCTCGGCCCCGCTGCGGTCCAGGATCGTCAGCCGACCGGCGACCATGATCAGGTCGCAGAGCCCGGTGCGGACCGCGGTCGACAGGGCCCGGACCGACTTGGAGCCGATGCCCACCGCCCGGACGAGTCCGGCCTCCTTGGCGTCCGCCAAAGCGGGCAGACCGGTCGCGATGCCGCCCTCGAGGTCGTACTCGTCCGGGTCGTGCAGGTAGGCGATGTCGATCCAGTCCGTGCCGATCCGCTCCAGGCTCTCCGCCAGCGACCGGCGGACGCCGGCCGGGCTGGGATCCCAGACCCGCCGGTGAGCGGCTGGCACGTCGAAGCCACCGTCATCGGTCCGGTCGGCGTTCTCCGGAGTCGGTTCGAGCAGCCGGCCGACCTTGGTGGAGAGCAGGAACTCGTCGCGCGGATAGCGGGCCAGGGCGGTGCCGAGTCGGCGTTCGGCCAACCCCAGCCCGTAGTGCGGCGCCGTGTCGAAGGCGCGGATCCCGCCCGCCCAGGCGGCGTCGACGGTGCGCTGCGCGTCGTCATCGGTGATCGCGTGGAACAGGTTGCCGATGCCGGCCGTGCCCAGGCCCAGGCGGCCGAGTCCGTCGGGGATGGCGAGCCCTCCTCGCGGCAGCGTGCTCACGAGAGGAACAGCTCGATGACGGGCACGGCGACCGTGGGGCGGCGGGTGGGCAGGGAGAGGGTGAGGGTGCCGGCCGGCTGGCCGCCCATCTCGGTGTTGTGCGCCGGGGCCCCGGGATCGCTGCTGGAGAAGAAGATCTCCGACGCGTCGTCGAGCAGCTGGGCGTACGCGACCTTGCCCGCCAGCCCGGGCAGGTGCACGTGCTCGAAGGGCCAGGCGAACAGGTGCAGATAGAGCCGGTCCGCGCGCTGGGTGTAGCGACAGTCGGCCGGCGGGGTGAGCCCGCTCGGACCGGCTCCGTAGATGGAGCGACCGTGCACCCGCATCCAGTCGCCCAGTCCGGCCAGCGTCTCCGTGGACACGGGGTCGAAGGTGCCGCGTCCGGTCGGGCCCACGTTGAGCAGCAGGTTCCCGCCCTTGCTCACCCCGTCCACGAGCATCCGGACCAGCATGTCCGGCGACTTGTTCAAGGTGTTGTCCCGGTCGTAGCCCCAGCTGCCGTTGATGGTCTGGCACGCTTCCCAGGCCACCAGCTCGCCGGTGCCGGGCTCGTCCGCCGTCCCGCTGGGGCGTCTCATCGGGCCGGCCGGCTGGTACTGCTCGGGGGTGACCAGATCACCGGGGACGTCCAGCCGGTCGTTGATCACGATGCCGGGCTGCAGCTCCCGGGTGAGGGCCATCAGCTCGACAGAGCCCCAGTCGTCCGCACCCTTGGGGTGGTGGATCTCCGGGTGCTGGTGAGCGGGGTAGGAGAAGTCGTAGAACAGGTAGTTGATCTTGCCGTACGACGTCAGCAGCTCCCGCACCTGATCGTGCAGGTACGTCCGGTAGCGCGCCATGTCCCGGCCCGAGTTCAGCTGCTCGAGATCCGGCTCGTCACGGAGTGGGTGGAAGCCGTCGATGACGAAGTCGGGGTGATGCCAGTCGATCAGCGAGTGGTAGAAGCCGATCTTGATCCCCTCGGCGCGGAAGGCCTCGACGAACTCGGCCACCAGGTCCCGCCCGAACGGGGTGTTGGTGATCTTGTAGTCGCTGTACGCCGTGTCCCACAAGCAGAAACCCTCGTGGTGCTTGGTGGTCAGCACGGCGTACTTCATGCCGGCCCGCCGGCACTGCCGGGCCCAGTCAGCGGCGTCGAACAGATCGGGATCGAATCGCTCGACGTAGGTGTCGTAGACCTCGGGGTGGATGCGCTCGCGGTTCTGCACCCACTCGTGGCGGCCCGCTAGGGCGTACAGGCCGAAGTGGATGAACATCCCCAGTCGGTCGCTCATGAAGGACGCGAGATCGGGCGGCGGTGCGGTCATGATCAGCCCGCCCGGTGGCGGTACTCGGCCAGAGAGTCCGCCAGCATCTCGGTGCCGGCCCCGGGGGTCGTGGGCGCGAGATAGCGGCCGCCGACCACGCGCACCGGGTCGACGAAGTGCTCGTGCAGGTGGTCGACGAACTCCAGGTAGCGGTTGTCCCAGGTGCCGCTGACGGCCACGAAGTCGATCATGGACAGGTGCTGCACGGCCTCGCACAACCCGACGCCGCCGGCGTGCGGGCAGACCCGTACCCCGAACTTGGCGGCCAGCAGCAGGTTGGCCAGGTTCTCGTTCACCCCGGCCACCCGGGCCGCGTCGATCTGCATCACGTCGATGGCCTCGAGCTGGAGCAGCTGCTTGAACATCACCCGGTTGGCGGTGTGCTCGCCGGTGGCCACCGGCGTGGGGGAGAGCGCGCGACGGATCGTGGCGTGACCGACCAGATCGTCGGGGCTGGTGGGCTCCTCGATCCAGGCGAGGTCGTACGGCTGCAGCTCCCGCACCCAGGCGATGGCGTCGGCGACGTCCCAGCGCTGGTTGGCGTCGATCGCGATCTTGATGTCGGGACCGACCTCCTGACGGGCCAGGGCCAGACGTCGGATGTCGTCGCCGAGATCGCCGCCGACCTTGAGCTTGATCTGGTCGAAGCCGTCGGCGATGGCCTCATGGGCGAGCCGGACCATCTTCTCGTCGCTGTAGCCCGACCAGCCCGGCGTCGTGGTGTAGGCGGGGTAGCCGCGTTCCAGCAGCTGAGCGGTGCGCTCCTCACGGCCCGGCACCGCGCGGCGCAGGATCTCCAGCGCCTCGTCCGGGGTGAGGGCGTCGGTCAGGTAGCGGAAGTCGACCAGGCCGACCAGCTCCTCCGGCGTCATCGACGAGACCAGCTGCCACAGCGGTTGCCCGGCACGCTTGGCCTTGAGATCCCACAGGGCGTTCACCACGGCGCCGATGGCCATGTGCACGACGCCCTTCTCCGGACCCAGCCAGCGGAGATGCGAGTCGTACACGAAGCGGCGATAGGTCGCGCCCATGTCGGCCAGCAGGTCGTCGACGGACTCGCCGACCAGCTCGTCGGCCACGGTCTCGATGGCCTCGGCGGCGATGTTGTTGCCGGTGCCGATGGTGAACACGAAGCCGGCCCCGACCAGGCCGTCGCCGGCGTCGGTGGTGAGGCTGAGGTAGGCCGCCGAGTAGTCCGGGTCGGGGTTCATCGCGTCCGAGCCGTCGAGCTGCTCGGAGGTGGGGAAACGGACGTCGACCGTCACCGCCGCCAAGATCCTGGCCACTGCAGTCCTTCCATCGGGTGCGGGAGTCCCAACCCTAGACATCCGATCTCTGAGCGTCAACGACCGCGCTGAGATGGACGGATGAGCCTGTTCGGCGCCGCATAGTCCGATGTATGGTGACCACCGGCCGCGGCCTCAGGTCCGTCGTCCGACCGCAGACGTCAGCAGAGGAGAGCCATGAAGTTCGCCCGGGTGAGGACAGGAAACGGAATCAGGCCCGTGGTGGTCTCCGGCGACGAGGCGTACGACCTCGCTGAGCTGCTCGGGGACCTGACGCCGACGACCCTGCCGCTGCTGGCCGAGGCGGCGGCTGCAGCCGCCGGCGGCCGCCTGAACCGCATCGACCTGGCCGACGTCACCTTCGACGCTCCGGTGGCCCCGCCCGGCGCCGTGATCGCGATCGGCATGAACTACGCGGCCCACGCCGCCGAGTCGGGTGCCGCACCGCCGCCGGTCCCGGTGATGTTCCTGAAGACGCCGAACACCATCGCGGGGCCGGATGACGACTTCGAGATCCCGGAGCGTGCGGTGAAGGTCGACTGGGAGGTCGAGCTGGCCATGATCATCGGCCGACGGGCGTACGAGCTGACCGACGACGAGGACCCCCTCGACTACGTGGCCGGCTTCACGGTGGTCAACGACCTGTCGGAGCGGACCTTCCAGCTCGAGGAGTCGGGCGGTCAGTGGAGCAAGGGGAAGTGCCTTCCCGGCTCGACCCCGATCGGTCCGTGGCTGGTGACCACCGACGACGTCGACCACCGGAACCTCCGGCTGCGCAGCTGGGTGAACGACGAGCCGCGCCAGGACTCCTCGACCGCCGACCTGATCTTCGACTGCCCGACGATCATCCGGCACCTGAGCCAGTACCTGGCGCTGGAGGTCGGTGATGTGGTGCTCACCGGTACGCCCGAGGGGGTCGCGCTGTCGGGGCGATTCCCCTACCTGCGACCAGGTGATGCGGTCCGGATCGAGATCGAGGGTCTCGGAGTGCAGCGCCAGCTGATGACACGTCCGGGGATCTCGGCGTGACGGGCGACTTCGACGGGCTGGTGGCCGCCGTGACCGGCGGCGCGTCCGGCATCGGTGCCGCCATCGCCGCCGAGCTGGTCCGCGGCGGCGCCAGGGTGGCCGTGCTGGACCTGCGGGCGGAGAACCTGACCGAACCGGTGGTCGGGTTCACCTGCGATGTGGCCGACGACGTCTCGGTCCGGGCGGCGATCCAGGGCGTGGTGGACCACTTCGGCCAGCTCGACATCGTGGTCAACAACGCCGGCGTGGGCGCCCAGGGCACCGTGGCCGACAACTCCGACGAGGAGTGGCAGCGTGTCTTCGACATCAACGTGATCGGCATGGTCCGGGTGACCCGGGCGGCGCTGCCCCATCTGCGTGCCTCGACGGCGGCGGCGGTGGTCAACACTTGCTCGGTCGCGGCGACCGCCGGATTGCCCCAGCGGGCGCTCTACAGCACCACCAAGGGCGCGGTGCTCTCGCTCACCCAGGCGATGGCCGCCGATCACCTGCGCGAGGGGATCCGGGTCAACTGCGTGAACCCGGGCACCGCCGACACCCCCTGGGTCGGTCGGCTGCTGGAGGGCGCGGCCGACCCGGTCACGGAACGAGCGGCCCTGGAGGCTCGCCAGCCGCACGGCCGGCTGGTCAGCGCCGAGGAGGTGGCCGGCGCGGTGGCCTACCTGGCCAGCCCGCGCTCCGGCTCGACCACCGGTGTCGCCCTGGCCGTCGACGGCGGCATGCAGGCCCTCCGCCTGCGCCCGCCGGGCCAGTGAGCCCTGATCTCTGCTGACCCGCCGGCCAGTCACCCCAGATCTCTGCTGACGCCCCCCTTTGCTCCCTGACGCTCCCTCGGCGTGGGGTTGCGTCAGCGGGTGAAGGGGTGCGTCAGAGCGGGTGAAACGGGGCGTCGGGGCGTTCTGGACTCCGCAGTCGTTGGGCGGGGTGCCATCATGACCAGATGTCGTCCGAGCCTGGCCAGGTGCTGCGCTATGTGGTCGCCGGGGTCGCGATGGCCGCGCTGGCGGTCATCGGTGTCTTCTACGTCTCGGCCGGTTTGGTCGCCCCCTTGTGGGCGGTCATCGGGCTGATGATCATCTGGGTGGCGCTGGTCGTGGTCGGCATCCTCTGGTTCCGTCGCCACCCGCTCCGGGTGCTGGTTCTGCCTGTCGTGGCGGTGGCCGTCTGGTTCGCCGTGATCACCCTCGGTGAGCGCCTCCTGGGCTGGACCGCCTGAGCCGATCGACAGTCCAACGGGCGACCTCCGCCGACGTGTGAGGGCGCGCCGGTGGCCATCCTCAGCGCGAGCCGATACGTTTACGAAGTAAATCTGCCCGTGAGGAGGCTGCAGTGAACAGAGGAATTATCGGCACCATCATCGGTGTCCTGGTGGTCATCGTGCTCGTCTTGGTGATCATGAACCTGATGTGACCCGTCGTCGGCGTGGATGGGGTCTCGACCCACGTCCACGCCGACCGCCCCTAC
>DATDBH010000171.1:0-53162 GCA_036524985.1 Microlunatus sp.
GTTCACACGGTAGGCGACGGCTCCTCAGCTCGACCGTCTGGCTGACCGCGACGGCCGCGCAGCAGCGTCGAGAGCCAGCCGGTCCGCTCGTCGTTCGCCGTTCGGTCGCAGCTGCACCAGCGTCCCGCCGCCACGTTCCGCTTCACCTGATCGACGTGCTGACCGCACCCCGCCCAGGTCGTCTTGCCACAGGTCTTGCAGGTCACCGTTCGACACATCCCGCTTCGCCTTCCCAGTTGTCGTCGATACCCCCTGGGGTATCCTGACCAACAGTACCCTTGGGGGCTTCCATCGGACAATCGGCGTGCTGGGGACAGTGTGAGCGTGACCCGGTGACGGAAATCCGCCTCTCGTGCGTGCCGGCCCGGCGTGTCGCCCGGCGTGTCGCTGGTGGGTGGCGGATTTCCGTCACTCCCGAGGTGAGCCCGGCTCAGGCGTCCAGTCCCAGCCCCCGGCGTCCGATGTCGTTGAGATCCTCGAGCCCGAAGCGGTTGGCCCAGGACGCCTCGTAGTTCTCCTCCGGGAAGTCGTACGGGCTGTTGCCGGCCAGGAAGGCCTCGCGCACCTTGGTCTGGTACGCCTCGTTCTTCGCGCACAGCGGGGCGGCCGGGATGTACATCACGTTGCCCCACCCCTGCTGGTCGGTGACCGGCGCGACGGAGTGGATCATGTCGCAGTGCCACCACACCGAGTCACCGGGGGCGACGTCGGGGATCGCCGAGACCGCCTCGAGCAGGATGGCGTGGTAGCGCTCGTTGACCGGGAAGGTGCGGTTGGGCTGCACCCCGCACATCTGGTCGTCGGCGACGTCGTCGAGCAGCGGCCGCAGCATCAGGTACGCCATCGCCTTGGGGATCGGCACGGTGTGCAGCACACCCTGGTCGTTCCGCATCTCGCTCAGCGCGGTCCAGCCCTGGAAGGTGCGGAAGGCCGAGCACATGGTCGACCCCGGGTACTGCGAGGCCTCGGTCCGGTAGGACGCGTCCCACGGGTCGTAGGCGGCGACGTCACCGGAGAACAGGTGCCGGAAGTGCTGCTGGTAGCCCTCGGTCATCCACAGATCAAGGGTGCCCGGGTCGAGGTGGGTGCCCAGACCGCCGGAGGTCGCGCCCGGCGGACGGCGGCGGATCCGGTCGGGGTAGAGGGTGTCGACCTCGGGATCGAACCACCGGTGACCGTCGGTCTCGGAGATCCACTGCGCGTTGAGGAAGGCCTGCACGGTGGCCATCCGCGGATGCTGGCGGGCCTCCATCTGGGCGCCGGACCAGTAGATCGGGTAGATCTCGGGCTTGCTCATCTCGGTGCCGAGGCTGCCGAAGAAGTCGTCGGCCGGGCCGGTGTAGTTCTCGAAGAACGCGTTGCTGTCGACGTAGTCCACGGCGTCGCGGTCCCACTTCTCCGCTGCCGCCCGGTCGAAGTGACCACGCACGACCGCGCAGCCGCGTCGCTTCAGCAGCGCCAGCTGCTCGGCGGAGACCGTTCCCGCGGCGATGTCGGCGTAGTCGATCACCGGCCAGACCTGCTCGCCGCGCGCCCGAGTCGCCGTGATGTCGGCGATCTCACCCTCCAGGAAGGTCTCGATCTCCGCGATCACGTCGGCGACCGTGCGCCCCGAGGCCTCGATCCGGGCCCGGATGGCGGCCTTGATCTCGGCGGTGGCGGCGGGGATGTCGGTCGGGATCGTCTCCCAGTGGGGCAGTCCGGTCACGGTGGAGACGGTGCTCTGGGCGGCGTGTGTGGCGGTGGTGGCGGTGGTGGTCATCCTCGTCCTCCTGGTGGGGTGTGCTCGTCGGCCTGAGTTGTAACTAGCCCTAACTAATGCCTCGCGAGAACTGTACGACGCCGACCCGCTAAAGTGCAAGGGCTCCTTACAACTTTCCCCAGGATCGGAGACTCGGCGTGCTGGAACGGACCGACGGACCGCGGCGCCCGACGCTCAGCGTCGTCCGCGAGCTGACCGATCGCCATGTCGTCGACCAGCTGCTCGACACCCCGGAGCTGACCCGGGCCGAGCTGGCCGGTCGCACGGCGATCTCCAAGCCCACGATCTCCGAGTCGGTCCGCCGGTTGTCGGAGGCCGGCGTGCTCGAGGAGGCCGGCCAGCAGAGTGGCCGGCGGGGGCCGGCCGGCACGTTCTACCGCTTGCGGGCAGACATCGGGGTGGCGGTGGCCGTGTCGGCCGGTCCGGACGGCGTCCGGGCCGAGGTGCTCGACCTCCAGGGCCGGCAGCTCGCCGGGGCCCACCGGGCCGTCACCGTGCCGGCGATCCAGGCCGAGCTGGAGCCGATCCTGGCCGCCACGGTCGCCGACGTGGTGGCGTCGGCTCCCGGTCGCGTGCTGGCCGGCACCTTGAGCGTGGCCGGGCCGGTCGACCGGGCGACGGGGTCGCTGGTCCGCCTGCCCGACTCCCCGTTCCTGGTCGACGCCCTCGATCCGGTACCGCTGCTGACACCCCTGCTCGGCCAGCCGCCGGTCGTGGACAACGACGTCGACTGGGCCGCGTTGGCCGAACGCACCGAGGGCGCCGCGCGGGGCCTGGACGACTTCGTCCACCTCTACCTCGGACCGGGCCTGGGCGGGGCCGTGGTCGGCGCCGGCACCGTGCTGCACGGTGGCCGGGGGCTGGCCGGCGAGATCGCCCACGTGCGCACGATCGGTCCGGGTGGGCGGGCCCTCCGGTTGATCGAGGTGTTCGCCGAGCTCGGTCTGCGCCGACCGGGCAGCGCGGCTCTGGACGTCGCCCGGATCCGTACGGCGCTGGACGCACGGACCGCGGATGACGAGAGGGTGACCACCGTGGTCGTGACGGCACTGGCGGGCGTCATCGCGTCCATCGGCACCGTGCTCGATCCGCAGGCCGTCCTGGTCGGCGGACCATGGGGAGATCACCCCGCGCTCGCCGAACGCCTCTCCCCCGCGGTGGCCGCACTCGCCGCCGTACCCACCGAGGTGCGCTTCGCCGAGCTGGGGGCCGACGCCCCGCACCGGGGTGCCCGCCGAGCGGCCGTCCGGTCCGCCCGGGCGGCGCTCATCGATTCGCTGCACGTCGCCGATCCGGCATGACCCCGACCGCCGACAGCCGGCCGGAGTGAAACGATTCAGAAGCCGGGCTACGCTGATCGGATGGCATCGTCGCTGACCGAGCTCCGCCAGACGTTCCTGCACCCACCGCCCGAGGCGCGGCCGATGATGCGCTGGTGGTGGTTCGGTCCGGAGGCGGCCCGGGCCGACATCGAGCGCGATCTGACGACCATGGCCGCGGCGGGCATCGGCGGCGTCGAGGTCTCCTACGTCTACCCCCTGGTCGAGCACCCGACACGCCTCGGCTCGGAGAAGTTCCTCGCCGATCTCGCGTACGCCGCCGACGTCGCCGAGCGTCTGGGGCTGCGGTTCGACGTCACCCTCGGCAGTGGTTGGTCGTTCGGCGGCCCGCACATCGACACCGAGCACGCCGCCCGCCGGCTGCGCTGGGAGCGTCGCGAGATCGGCCCGGCCGGGCTGCGGATCTTCGGCGGGCGACAGGCCTGGCCCGGCGACGAGCTGATCGGGGCCTACCTGGGCGCCGGCTCGCTGCAGGAGGAGCCGGAGACGTACGAGCCGCTGCCGATCGGTCCCGACGGGACCGTCGACGTGCCGGCCGGTGCGGGCACTCGGGTGGTGCTGACCGCCACGGCCGGATTCACCGGGCAGAACGTCAAGCGGGCCGCCGCCGGCGCCGAGGGTCCCGTGCACGACCACTACGACCCGGCCGCCGTGCGCCGGCACCTGAGCGCGCTGGGCGATCGGCTGATCGCCGCCGTCGGGGCCCACCGCCTCGGCTCGGTGTTCTGCGACAGCCTGGAGGTCTACCACGCCGACTGGACGCCGACCCTGCCGGCTGAGTTCGTCCGCCGTCGCGGCTATCGCGCGGAACCGGAGCTCTGGCGTCTGGTCAGAGATGACCCCGACGCCGCCCGGTTCCGGGCCGACTACCACCGCACGCTGTCCGAGCTCTACGAGGACAACTTCCTGGTCCCGCTGGCCGAGTGGGCACACGGTCACGGCGTCCCGCTGCGGGTGCAGAGCTACGGCGAGCCGCCGGCCACCCTCGCCAGCTACGCCCACGTCGACGGCATCGAGGGCGAGCAGTGGGGCTGGAAGCGGATGCCGCCGACCAAGTGGGCGAGCTCGGCCGCGCAGCACCTCGGGGTCGCGATCGTGTCGTCGGAGACCTGGACCTGGGTGCACGCCCCCTCGTTCCGGGCCACCCCGCTCGACCTCAAGGGCGAGGCACACGAGCACTTCCTGCTGGGCGTCAACCAGCTGATCGGGCACGGCTGGCCGTGCTCACCCCGCCCGGCGGGACCGGGAGCCGGGCTCGGCTGGTTCTTCTACGCCTCCGCCGCGCTCGACGACCGCAACGCGTGGTGGCCGGCGGCCGCCGACCTGATGGCCTACCTGCAGCGGCTGTCCGGGTTGTTGCGCCTCGGCGAGCCGGTCCGGGAGGTGCTGCTCTACCTGCCGACCACGGACGCGTACGCCCGGCTGGGCACCGCCACCTCGCTCGACCTGTGGCGGACTCTGGCCGGCCTGATCGACCCGCGGCTGATCGGGTCGCTGCGCGCCGCCGGCTACGACCTCGCGCTGCTGGACGACGACACGGCGGCCCTGGTCGAGCCCGCCGCCGGCCTGGTCGTGGTGCTGCCCGGCGAGGTCACCGCGCCCGCCGCGACCCGCGCCTGGCTGGCTCGCGTCGAAGCGGCCGGCGGTCGGGTGCTCACCGTCGCCGAGGACGACGATGCGGTCACCCTGGTCGGCCGGCACCGCGCGCCCGATCTCACTCTGCACCCGACCCGGACCGACGTCGGCATGGTGCACCGCCGGATCGGCGATCTCGACGTGCACCTGCTGGTCAACGCGGGACCGCACCCGAGGTCCCAGCGCGTGGTCCCCCGGCTGCGCAGGAGCCGGATCGAGGTGTGGGACCCGACCGACGGCGCCGTCACCACCGTCGTCTCGGACCTCGGGACGGACGGGATCGATGTCGTCCTGGCGCCCTACCAGGCCCTGGTCCTGGTCGGCCACGACGACGAGCCGTCGGCGGTGGACCGGCCACGCGCCGACCCGCTCCATCGACCGCAGCGTCGGACACTCGACGCCGGCTGGCGCCTCGTCCGCCTCGACGGCACCGACCTCGGCGAGGTGTCGCTCCCCCACCGATGGGAGGACGATCCGCGGATCGGGCCGGATTTCTCCGGCACCCTGGCCTACGTCGCGACCGTCGAGGCACGTCCGGACGACGGCCGGATCCGGCTCGACCTGGGGGACGGTCGGCCCGCCGACTTCAGCGGCGCCGGCCGGGAGAGCGGCATCGAGGGCCACTCCTACCGGGTGGAGCTGGTCCCGCCGGTCGGCGAGGTGGTGCGGGTGCTCGTCGACGACGCACCGGTCTCGACGCTGTGGGCTCCGCCGTACGCCTGCGACCTGACCGAGCAGCTGCGCGGCAAGGACGCGGTGGAGCTGCGGTTGGAGGTGTCCAACACGACGGCCAACGCCCTGGCTGCGGACGACACGGTCGGCGCCTGGGTGGCGGACGCGGAGCGGTGGCACGGGCGCCGCTTCCGGATGCAGGCCCTCGAGCGGGTGCGCGAGGGCGTGTCGTCGGGACTGCTGACCGTGCCCGAGATCGTCCTCGGCTGAGGGCTTTGGTTAGGTGGTCTGCGTGGGTTTCACGAAGGCAGAGCTCCGCAGCTTCCAGGACGAATCCGTTCCCGATCTGGTCGGACCTGATCTCCGGCTGCTGTTCGTCGGCATCAACCCCGGGCTGTGGACCGCGGCGACCCAGACCCACTTCGCCCATCCCGGGAACCGCTTCTATCCGGCGCTGCGTCAGGCCGGGATCATCGACCGTGAGATCAGCCGGGTCGAGGGGATGAGCGACGACGATCGGGACTACCTGATCCGACGGGGCATCGGCAACACCAACCTGGTGAACCGGGCGACGGCCCGCGCCGACGAGCTGACTGCCGACGAGCTGCGATCCGGTCGAACCAGGCTGGAGGCGTTCGTGGCCGCGCACCAACCGGCGGTGGTGGTGATCGCGGGCATCACGGCCTACCGGACCGCGTTCGCACGTCCGCGGGCTAAGCTCGGCGAGCAGCCGACGGGGGTCGGCGAGGCCCGGCTGTGGGTGGTGCCGAACCCGAGCGGACTGAACGCGCACGAGACCATCGCCAGCCTGGCGGCCGCGTACGCGGAGCCCGCCCGAGCCGCGGGTCTGGAGCTGACGCCCTAGCTGCCGCCGTCGCCGCCGCCGGAGCCGGCTGACACGGCGACCATCACCGCCGACATCTCGGCGATGGCGTCCTTGACCGCCTTGGCCGCCCAGTCCCCCTCGCTCAGCCGCTTGGCCCGCGACTTCAGCAGCTTCTTGTCCTCGTTCGCGAACACCTTGGTCAAGATCCCGGACGCCGCCAGCAGGGACACCAGGGCGACCGTCCGCTCGGACGGGGTCAGACCGTCGACCAGCGCCGACCGCAGCCGGGCCCTGACCTCCTGCTCCGGCGCCGGGTCCAGCGTCGGGTGCCTGCGGATTCCCCACACGGAGGTGCGCTGCTCGGTCAGGATCCCGCGCCGCACCAGCCTGGCGAGCCGGCGGCCCTTCAGTCCGGACGTGATCGGCTTCCGGGTCATCGGGCTGATCAGGTTCTTCACCTTCTGACCGTCCTTCGCCGCGAGCTTGGTCAGCATCGCGTCCAGGTCCGGGTCGTCGGTCGGGGCAGTGTTGATCACGGCGACCTTGCCCTTCTCCCGCCAGCCCGCCTCGGCGGGCGTGATGGAGATCCGTTCGCTCAGGGCCAGCTCCACCAGCAGGGCCGCAGCCAGCGCGACATCGAGGTTCGTCCCGGAGGTCAGGTTCTTGCCCGTGGTGTCGTCGATGGCCAGCACCAGCAGTTCGTCCGCGATCACCATGACCTCGACGCTACCGTGGGGCCATGCCAGTCGCCCCCTACCCGATCCACCGACACCGGCTCGACAACGGGCTGCAGGTGATCGCCAGCCCCGACCACGCCGCCCCCTCGGTGGCGGTGAATCTCTGGTACGACGTGGGTTCACGGCACGAGCAAGCCGGTCGCACGGGCTTCGCGCACCTCTTCGAGCACGTCATGTTCCAGGGCTCGGCAGGAGTCGAGTCCGGCCAGCACA
Organism: Microlunatus sp.; assembly: GCA_036524985.1. Taxonomy (GTDB): domain Bacteria; phylum Actinomycetota; class Actinomycetes; order Propionibacteriales; family Propionibacteriaceae; genus Microlunatus. Next base: position 7,186 of record DATDBH010000171.1, read on the forward strand.
TCGGCCTGCTGCAGGCCGCCGGCGCCTCGGTCAACGCCACCACCTGGTTCGATCGGACGAACTACTTCGAGACGCTGCCGACCGGCGGTCTGGATCTGGCCCTGTGGCTGGAGGCGGATCGACTCGGGAGTCTGCTGGACGCCCTCACGCAGGCGAATCTGGACAACCAGCGCGAGGTCGTCAAGGAGGAGAAGCGCCAGCGCTACGACAACGTCCCGTACGGCGACGCGATGCAGCGATTGGTCGAGCTCACCTTCCCGGCCGAGCACCCGTACGGGCACACGGTGATCGGGTCGATGGAGGACCTGGACGCCGCCACCGTCGAGGACGTGGCGGCGTTCTTCGCGACCTACTACCTGCCGAACAACGCCGTGCTGTCGATCGTGGGGGACTGCCCCCCCGAGACCGCCTTCGCCAAGGCCGAGACCTACTTCGGCTCGTTGGTGGCCGGCCCGCAGCCCGCCACCCCGGCGGCCGATCCCCTGCCCCCGCTCAGCGGCCTGCCGCGGCAGGAGACGGCCGCCGACGTGCCCGCCGACGCCGCCTACCTCACCTGGCGGCTGCCGGCGATCGGCACACCGGCCTTCGACGCCATCGACCTGGGCATGACGGTGCTCGGACACGGCCAGACGTCGCGGCTCCACCGCCGACTGGTCCGCCGGGACGAGCTGGCCGAGGCCGCCTCCGCAAGCACCATGGGGCTGATCGGCGGCACCTCGATGGGCTACGCGTACGCCCGGGCCCGCGACGGCGTCGCCGTCGAGAGGGTCCACGACGTCGTGCTGGAGGAGGTGGAGCGCATCGTCGCCGACGGGATCACCGAGACCGAGCTGCGGCGGGCCAAGGCCCAGTTCGAGCGGCACTGGCTGCACGAGCTCGCTCGGATCGACTCGCGGGCCGACGCCTTCGGCGAGTTCACCACCCTCTACGGCGACCCCGAGCTGGTGAACGTCCGGCTCGACCGGATCGACGCCATCGACACCGCTCAGGTGGCGGCCGCGCTGCGATCCGGCATCGCGCCCGCCCACCGCTCGACCCTGATCTACCGCAAGGAAGGTTCACAGTGACCGGTCACGTCGGTCGCGCTCCGCGCTCCGCGACCCGCCCCGACATCGCCCCACCGGGACCCTGGAGCTTCCCGCCGGTCGAGCGGAGCCGGTTGAGCAACGGGATCGAGCTGCACAGCTATCACCGGCCCGGGCAGCAGATCGTCGCCGCTCACCTGGTGCTGGAGGTGCCGCTGAGTGCGGAGCCGCGGGAGCGCGAAGGCGTCGCCACGATCGCCACGCGCTGTCTGGACGAAGGAACCCGGAGCCACGCCGGTGAGGAGTTCGCCGAGCTGCTGGAGACGGAGGGGGCCGGCTTCGGGGTGGAGATCGGGCTGTCCGGTCTGCAGGCCGTGCTCGACGTGCCCGTCCGCCGCCTCGATCGCGCCTTCGCGCTGTTCGCCGAGGCCGTGACCGAGCCCGCCCTCGCCGCTGACGACGTCACCCGCCACGTGCAGCTCCGGCTGGCCGAGATCGAGCAGGGCCGGGCCAACTCCGCCTCCCGGGCGAGCACCGAGTTCCGCCGGGCGGTCTTCGCGGCCGACAGCCGAGCGGCCCGGATGAACGGTGGTGAGCCGGAGACGGTCGGCGCCGTCACGGCCGACGACGTCGCCGCCTACCATGCGGACCGCTACGGACCGGAGGGGACCTCGCTGATCATCGCCGGTGACCTGACCGGGATCGACGTCGCCGCCCTGGCCGAGCGGACGTTCGGCCAGTGGCGCAACGCCTCCCAGCGACGGGCCCCGCACACGCCGTCGGGACCGGGCCGGCGAACCGCGCTGCTGATCGACCGACCGGGTGCCGTCCAGGCCGACCTGCGGCTCGGGGCGTACGCCGTGGACCGCACCGACCCTCGCTGGGCGGACCTGACGATCGCCGGTTACGCGATGGGGGGCGCCTTCCTCTCCCGGCTGAACAAGGTGCTGCGGGAGGAGCGGGGCTACACCTACGGGGTCCGCCTCAGCTTCTCCCCCCACCGCTCGGGCGGCACGTACGCGGTCCAGGGCTCGTTCCGGACGGAGGTGCTGGTCGACGCCGTTCGCGAGGCCCGTGAGCTGCTCGACGTGTCGCAGCAGCCCTTTCTGCCGGCCGAGGTGGCCGACGGGGTCGCCTACTACGTCGGCACGTCGCCGCTCCGGTTCGCGACCGCGGACGGCGTGGCCGACCAGGCCGCCAGCCAGGTGCTGGGCGGGCTGCCGTCGGACTATCTCGACTCCAGCCTCGCCGCACTGGGTGACGTGACGCCCGAGTCGGCCACGGCCGCGTACGCGAGCGTGGTCGACGCCGGCACCGCCAGCCTGGTGGTGGTCGGCGACGCCGACCAGCTGGCCGACCCGCTGCGCGCTCTGGGCTACGACGACCTGGCGGTCATCGAGGGCTGACCAGACGCCGAGTTGTCAGATCCTGTGGTTGCGCGGGCGACCACGGCGTCTGACAACTCGGCAGTGGGATCAGCGACCCATCGCCTTGGCGGCCTCTTCGGTGGCCGCCTTGGCCTTCTCGATCTCGGTCTGGTACTTGCCGAGGTCGCCGGCCGTGAGGGCCTTCTGGGCCGCCTCGAAGGCGGTCTTCGCCTCGTCGAGGGCCCGAGCCGCGGCCGGGTTGTCCGGCGCGGTCGGCGTGGACGGGGACGCCGAGCCGGACGGCTTCGGTGTGGGCGTGGCCGTTGGGTTGGTCTCACCGGTGGTGGCCCCGGAGTCACCGGCGAACACCTGGTCCAGCGCCTCCTGCAGCGTGTCGCCGATGCCGACCTGCTGGCCGAAGCGAGCCAGCACGAACCGCAGCGCCGGATACGACCCGGTGCTCCCCTGGCGCTGGGTGTAGACGGGCTGCACGTAGAGCAGGCCGCCACCGACGGGCAGGGTCAGCAGGTTGCCGTACGAGGCCTGCGCCGTGCCCTGCTGGAAGGGCCGCAGCCGTTCGGCGACGGTCTCGTTCGTCACCATCGCGTTGGCGGTCTGTCCGGGCCCGTCGATCTGGGTGGTGTCCGACATCCGCAGGATCCGCAGCTGCCCGTAGTCCGGACTGGCGGCGTCGGCGTTGACGGCCATGTAGGCCGCCAGGTTGGACCTGCCCTTGGGCACGTACACGCTGGTGAGCGAGAAGATCGGGTCATCGGCATTCGGCCACTTCACCGACAGGTAGTACGGCGTCTCCTTGGCGGTGCTGTTGGCGCCACCGACCGGGTCGTTCGGGACCTCCCACAGACCCGACTGGAGATACCAGTTGTACGGGTCGGTCATGTGATAGCGCGCCAGGATGCTGCGCTGCACCTTGAACAGGTCCTGCGGGTAGCGCAGGTGCTCACGCAGGTCGGCGGAGATCTCGCTCTTCGGCAGGACCGTGCCCGGGAACGCCTTCTCCCAGGTCTTCAGCACGGGATCGTTCTCGTCCCACTGGTAGAGCTTGACGCTGCCGTCGTACGCGTCGACCACAGCCTTGACCGAGTTCCGCATGTAGTTGATGCTCGTGTCCGGCTGAGCCACCACGTTGGTGCCCTGAGTCGTCGTCTGGGAATCGGTGGTGACCGCGTTCAGCCCCACCCGCTGGGCGTACGGGTAGGAGTTCGAGGTCGTGTAGCCGTCGACGATCCACACGATCCGCCCGTCGACGACCGCGGGATACGGATCGCCGTCCGCCTTGAGCCACGGGGCGGCCTTCTGCACCCGCTCCCGTGGTGTCCGGTCGTAGATGATCTTCGAGTCGCTGTTGACCCGGTCCGACAGCAGGATGTTGACGTCGGCGAACTTCGCCGCGTAGAGCAGTCGGTGCCAGAAGCTGCCGATGTCCACCCCGCCCTTGCCCTCGTAGGTGTAGGTGGTCGGGTTGCCGCTGTCACCGCCGCCCGGCGTGTCGAGCTCGATCGGCGGGCTGCCCTCGGGGGCGCCGACGATGGAGTAGTTGGTCTGCAGCTCGCCGAAGTAGATCCGGGGCTCGTGCTCGTCGATCTTCCCCTGCGGCGGGATGTCCCGGACGATCCACTCCGGCTCGCCGCCGGACTGCCGCTTGTTCCCGTACGCCGCGACCAGCCCGTACCCGTGGGTGTAGACCGTCCTCAGGTTGTTCCAGTTCTGGCCCTCGATGCCCTCGATGTCCATCTCCCGGACCGCGACCACGGCGTCGGTCTCGGCGCCGTCGATGGTGTAGCGGTCCACGTCCAGGGTCTTGGCGAACTTGTAGTAGCCACGGACCTGCTGCAGCTGCTCGTACGCGGGGCTGACCACGGCCGGGTCCATCAACCGGATGCCGGGCAGTGCCTCCGCGTCGGAGCGCAGCTGGCCGGCGTTCGCGGTGGTCCTCGCCGAGTAGTCGGTGATCTCCACGGTGTCCACCCCGTACGCCGCCCGGGTCGCGGCGATGTTGTTCGCGATGTAGTCGCGCTCCTTGTCCGGCTCGTCGGGACGGACGCTGAAGTACTGCACCGCTCCGGGGTAGACGATGCCGAGCACGATCGAGGACAGGATCAGCAGCGTCAGACCGATGACCGGGATGACCCAACGGCGCAGGATCGCGTTGGCGAAGAACAGCAGCGCGCAGATGCCGGCGATCACCGACAAGATCAGCTTCGCGTTCACGGTGGCGTTGTCGGCGGTGTAGTTGATGCCGGTGAACGAGTCCCCACCGAGCGTGGTGTTGGCGATCTCGAGGCCGTACTGGTCGAACCAGTAGCTGACACCCTTGATCAGCACGGCCAGACCGACCAGCACCGACAGGTGTGACTGCGCGGCGCCGCTCCCCCCGCGCGCCGGCCCACTGAACCGCAGTGCGCCGGTGATGTAGTGCACGACGGCCGCCACGATGGTGGCGAAGACCAGCGCGGTGAACAGGAACGAGGCGACGAACCGCCACCACGGGTAGGCGAACACGAAGAAGCTGATGTCGAGACCGAACTTCGGATCGGTCACCCCGAAGTCGGTGGAGTGGCGCCAGGCGAGGAAGGTGTCGACCTGGCCGGCCGCGGCGCCGCCGGCGAACAGCCCGACCAGGACGGCGACGGCGAGCACCACCCAGACCAGCCGCGCGTCCAGCAGCTCGCGATAGCGCTCCAGCAGCGGGCTGGTGGGCGGGCCGAGGCGGGTCTTGCTGCGCAACCGGTACGCCAGCACGGCGTTGCCGCCGACCAACACGGCCATCAGGATCCCGAACACCGCGAACAGGCCGATCCGGGTCAGCAGCATCGTGGAGAACACGGTGCCGAAATCCATCGACTGATACCACAGCCGGTCGGTCCAGAAGCTCGTGAAGATGGCAAAGGCGACCACCAGGACGGCGGCGATGATCAACGTCGGCAGGATCGCGCTGCGCCGTCCGCTGATCCGTGTCGTACTCACTCGGTTTCACTCCTGTTTGCTGTGACCAGCCGTCGGGTGGTCGCGTTCGGTGCAGTCAGCGTATGTGGCGGACGAAGCCCTCTGAGTTCCTAACTCGCCGGTGGGCTCACAGGTTCCTGACGGGCGGGGTTCATCCGGTGCACCGGGTGACCCGCTCCTCACCCCCGGGCACCTCCAGCACGCCGAGCTGGCTGATGGCCTCGGCAAGGGTGGACACCTTCACCAGCGTCACATCGGTCCGGACCCCGGCCAGGTCGGCACAGTTGGCGCTCGGCACCAGGAATGCGGTCGCTCCCGCCCGCTCCGCCGACGCGAGCTTCTGCCGGACCCCACCGATGGCCCCCACGTCTCCGCTGGGGGTGATGGTGCCCGTGCCGGCGACGGCGCGACCGGCCAGCAGCTCCCCGGCGGTGATCTTGTCGTAGATCCCGAGGGCGAAGACCAGCCCGGCGCTCGGCCCGCCGATCTGCTGACCGAGGTCGAAGGTGATCCGGGGGACGTAGGAGTAGCCCTGGCCGACGGTGATGCCGACGACGGCGACGCCGGCATCCGTGCCGGACTCCGCGGCCACCACCCGCACCCTGATCTCCACCCGATCCCGCAGCACCACGAAGTCGACCCGCTCCTTGGGCCGGTGCGTGCGGATCTGCTCGCTGACAGCGTCGGCGTCCGGGGTGCTCACGCCGTCCACCGACAGGATCAGGTCACCCGGCTGGAGCTTGCCGTACGCCGGACCGCCGATCGTCACCGACGAGACCGCCGGCAGCTGCTCGACCGGCTGTCCGGCCGCTCGCAGGGCCGCCACCACGGCGTCGTCCTGAGAGGTCTCCATCAGCTGCGCCTCGGCCTCCTCGACCTCGTCGGCGCTGCGGCCGGGCGGGAACACCGCGTCGCGCGGCAGCGTGTCCCGGCCGGGCAGCCAGTATGCCGCCAGCGCCTCCGGCAGGGTCAGCCGGGAGTCGGCGCTGGTGCCGGACACGACGGTCAGGTCGAGCTGGCCCGTGGTCGGGAAGGTCGGCACGCCCTGGACCGAGATCAGCGGGCGGCCGTCGACGTCACCCAGCACGTCGGCGGTGCCGCCGGGACTCCAGGCCACGAACGGCACGGGCAGGATCGCCAACGGCACCGCCAACGCGACGAACAGCAACGCGGACACCAGCGCGGTCCAGGTCTGGCGGGTCACGGGACGCTCGCTGCGCTCATGGCAGGCCCACCCAGGTCACGCCACCGGACGTCAGGTGCTGCTCCTTCCAGATCGGCACCGTCTGCTTGAGATCGTCGATCAGCGCCCGGCAGGCCGCCAGGGCGGGCCCGCGGTGCACGGCGCCGGTGGCGACGACGACCGCCAGGTCGCCGACCTCGAGGTGGCCGACCCGATGGGCCACCGCGACCGCGCGGACGTCGTGGGCCGCCGCGACCCGCTCCGCGCTGGCCAGCAGCTGGGCGGTGGCGGAGGGGTGCTGGGTGTAGTCGAGGGAGGAGACCTCGTCGCCGGCGTCGGTCTCGCGGACCACGCCGACGAAGATCGCGATCCCCCCGGTGCCACGGTCGCCGACCAGGCCGAGCAGCCGGTCCACGCTCAGTGGACGCTCGCTGATCTCCGCCAGCCGGACGCGCGATGACATGGATGAAACTGTAGGTGCTCCGTCTGTTCGCGGTGGGCTGACAGGTCTGGTCGACACCGACGACCCGCGTACGGTGGGATGTACACCACCGCTGCAGCCTGCGACAGGAGCACCATGGCCGACGAACGGTCCCCCGGCGAGCCGGATCCCGGCGACGACCCCACCCCTGGGTCGGGTTCCGATGGCTACCAGCTCGGCGGCAAGGGCTCCGGACCCAGCGGACCGGGCTCTGGTGGCTCAGGTCCGGGCGGCTTCGGGGGGTCGGGCTCGAGCTCGGGCGGTTCACCCGGCAACCCGTTCGAGGCGTTCATGAACCAGTTCGGCGGTGGCGACATGAACCAGCTGATGTCGCAGCTGCAGAACGCGTTCTCGATGCTGGGCGGCGGGGGTTCGCTGTTCGGGCAGCCGACCACCTCGACCGACTCCGGCGTGAACTGGGAGGTGACCAAGGACACCGCCCGCAAGACGGTGGCCTCCCTCGGTGCCGATCCCAGCCCCGGCTTCGGGCAGCAGCACGAGATCTCCGAGGCCGCCTCCATCGCCGAGGTCTGGCTGGACGCCGCGACGGGCTTCCCCCGGGTCAGCACGGTCGTGTCGGCCTGGAGCCGGGCCGAGTGGATCGAGAACACGATGCCGGTCTGGAAGCGACTGGTCGAACCCGTGGCCACCCACATCGCCGACGCGATGGAAGGTGCGCTGAAGTTCGGCGACGGCGAGCAGGCCGAGGCCATCCCCGGGCTGGCCGGGATGGAGCAGATGCTGCGTCCCATGCTGCGCACCTCCGGCGCCAGCATGTTCGGGCTGCAGCTGGGTCAGGGTCTGGGCCAGCTGGCCACCGAGGTGGTCGGCGTGACCGACATCGGACTGCCGCTCAACGAGCCCGGCCACGTGGCTCTGCTGCCCACCAACATCGCCAAGTTCGGCGAGGGGCTGGACCAGTCCTCGACCGACGTCACCCTCTATCTCGCCCTGCGCGAGTGCGCCCGGCAGCGACTGTTCGCGGCCGCCGGCTGGCTGCGCGAGCAGATGCTCACCCTGGTCGAGGAGTACGCCCGCGGCATCACCATCGACATGTCCGCCCTGGAGGAGGCGGTCGGTCGAGTCGATCCGGAGAACCTGGCCGAGCTCTCGTCCCAGCTCGAGCGCGGTCTGTTCGAGCCGCAGAAGACCCCGGAGCAGTTGGCCACCCTGGAGCGACTGGAGACGATGCTCGCCCTGGTCGAGGGCTGGGTCGACGACGTGGTCAGCCAGGCGACCGCCCCGTGGATGCCGGCGGCCGCGGCCTTGGCCGAGACCGTGCGCCGCGCTCGGGCGACCGGTGGCCCGGCCGAGGCGACGTTCGCCACCCTGGTCGGTCTGGAGCTTCGCCCCCGCCGGCTCCGCGATGCCGCGAACCTGTGGGCCGCGGTCCGCGACGCGCGGGGGGCGGATGGCCGAGATGCGGTCTGGAACCACCCCGACCTGCTGCCCACCTCCGCTGATCTCGACGATCCGTTGGGCTTCGTCGCTCGCGTGGGGGCGGCGACCACCGACGAGGACGAGTTCGACGCGGCGTTGGCCGCACTGCTGGACTCGGCCGGGTCTGACGGCGCGCCGAAGGTCGAGGAGTCCGACGACGGGTCCGGCGACACCGGAGGCGAGCAGAGCCGCTAGTGGTCGTGGCACTGACGGTGCGGCGCCCCTGATGCTGCTTCGTCCCACCTTTCCGGTGCTCACCGAGCGGCTCGCGTTGCGGCCGTTCGTGGTGGACGACATCGACGCGATGGTGGCCTACCGCAGCCGGGCGGACGTGTGCCGCTACCTGCCGTTCGAGCCCCAGGATCGGCTCACCCTGCTCGACCGCCTCTCCGGCCCGACCTTGTCGCGCTCGGACCTGACCGGGGAGGACCAGGCCCTGACGCTGGGTGCATGGCGTCGCGACAGCGGCGAGCTGGCCGGGGACGTGATCTTGTTCCTGCGCAGTGAGCGCGACCGTGGCGGGGAGATCGGCTGGGTCTTCGACCCCGACCACGCCGGGCGGGGGTTCGCCACCGAGGCGGCACGGGCCGTCCTCGACCTCGCCTTCGGGGACCTCGGCCTGCACCGGGTGGAGGCTCGGCTCGACGCTCGCAACGAGCGATCGGCGGCCCTGTGCGAACGACTCGGGATGCGACGCGAAGCCCATTTCGTCCGCAACGAGTGGTTCAAGGGCGCCTGGAGCGACCTGCTCGTGTATGCGGTGCTGACCGAGGAGTGGTCCGCGATCAGGTCCTGATCTCCCGCAACAGGACGGGGATCCCGTGGTCGTGGGCGGTGCCGAGCAGGCGTTCCCGGGGCGGGCGGCCATCACCCCACCAGAGGATGGTGCGCACCTCCGGCTTCCCCGCCGGGTCGCCGTCGCTCGGGTACTCCATCCCGACCTCGGCCACCCGGTGATCCCGCCCGTACGCGGACAGGGTCGCCCGGACCGCGGCGACCTCGACCGCCGGCCAGTAGAGCTGGGTGACCGAGTGCCAGACCACCGTGAGGATGCCCGGGTCCGGGGGCAGGGCCGCCAGCTGCGCGGCCAGCCAGTCCGCGGCCGAGGCCCGGTCCACCACGGGTGGGTGCGCCGCCGCCAGCCGCAACGCGCCCGCCAGCCGTGCGTGCCGGTGCACGTCGAAGGGCCAGACGAACGAGGTCAACCGCAGTCTGCCCTGCTCGCTGGTGGCGTCCACCGGGTCCGGGTCGCACCCGCGCGCCGCGAAGAGCTCCAGCTCCGCGGGCACGATCGCGCCGCCCTGCACCGCCCGGAGCAGCTGGACCGGCGAGGCCTCCGGCCCCCAGGACCACCCGTCGCCCACCACCCGGAAGCGGTCGAGGAGCTGGTTGAGTCCGGCGCTCGCGCCCAGCTCCAGCAGCCGGACGCGGTCGCAGCCGGACGCCGTCGCGACGTCGAACAACCCGACCAGCAGCGCCACCGAGCGGCCGACCTCGTTGGTCTGGGGGGCGATCTCCAGCGCCTCGTGCAGCTCGTCGACATGATCGGCGATCACCCGACGCATCACGGGCCAGGCGGCGGCCGGCGACTCGGCCCCGCCGAGGCAGGCGTAGGAGGGCCGCAGCTCGGGCGCCCGGTCGGTCAGCACGAGTCGGAAGATCCCGGCGAGCAGGCGCAACTGGATCACGGCTCCGGCCGGAGCATCCTCGTAGCCCCGGACCACCCGCGCCGTCGGACCTCCCGCCTCCAGGTCGTCGGCCATCCCCCGGAGCACGTACCCGTACAGGTGGGTCTGCTCACCCGCGTGGATCCGGAACCGCTGGGCCAGCGTCTGCCCCTGATCGAAGCCGACCATCACCCTCCGCCCGTCGAGAGCTCCTTTCCACTCTGCGAGCGACAGACCGGGGAACGTGCGCCCTCACGGCAGCAGCAGCGCGCTGTCGCCGAACTCGTGCCAGAGGTACCCGCCGGTCACCGCCGCGTCGTACGCCCGCTGGGTGAGGGCAGCGCCGGCGACCGCCTCGACCAGCAGCAGGTGCGACGCCTGGGGATCGTGCCAGCCCGTGATCAGCCCGGTCACCACCCGCGGCGGCTGGGCCGGCGTGACCACCCGGTCCGTCCAGCCGCGGCGGGCCACCAGCCGGTCGTCGACCACGGCCGACTCCAGGGCGCGGGTGGCGGTGGTCCCCACGGCGACCACGCGTCCGCCCCCGGCCCGGACGGCGTTGACCAGGCGGGCGGTGGCGGCCGACACCTCGAAGCGCTCGGGCTGCGGAGCCTCCCCCGCCTCCTGCGAGGACAGCCCGGTGTGCAGGGTGATCGGGGCGACGGCGATGCCGCGGGAGACGAGCTCGGTGACCAGGGACCGCGTGAACGGGCGGCCGGCCGAGGGCATCTCCGCACTGCCGGGCACGGTGGCGAAGACCGACTGGTAGGCCGACAGCGGATAGCGCCGGTCGAGATACCCGTACGCGATCGGACGACCGGCGGCGCACAGGTGGGCCCGGATGTCGCCGCGGACGGCGGCCCGCCAGAGGCGATTGCCCCGGCCGGTCGGGGAGGAACCGAGCCGTGGGTAGGGCTCGAGCAGCACCAGCTCGACCCCACCGACCGCGAACCGGTCACCCGGCGTGGCGTCCAGCACCGACCGGGAGGCATCGGGCGCGGTGCGCACCTCCAGGATCCATGTGCCGGAGGCACTCTCCATCGGATCCGCAGCGTCGTCGAGGGGGGTGGCGAGGTGCAGCACGACCGGTCCGCGCGGGCCGACGGCGTCGGTCTCCCCGGAGACGGTGGCCGAGTTGTTCACCACCACCACGTCACCGGCCGAGAGCTGGCTCGGCAGCTCGCGGAACGTGGCGTGGGCGATCGCGTCGGGCGTGGCCACCAGCAGGCGGACCGCGTCCCGGGCAGTGCCGCGGACCTCGGCCGGCGCCGGCGCGAACCCGCCCGGAGGCGGGTCGAAGGCGGTGGACGGTGATTCGGTCAGGATCGTCATGTCACACCCCGACCGGCAGCAGCTCCGCGGCCCGGTAGCGACCCGAGGGCGGCCGGCGCCGGAGGAGCTCCAGAAAGGCCGGCACGACCGTGACCGGCAGCGGCCGGTCGGAGATGTCCTCGCCGGGGAACGCCGCCTGGTGCAGCGCCGTCCGCAGGTCGCCGGGGTCGACGGCGTACGCGAGCAGGTCCTCCTCGGCCGCCCAGGTCCCGGTGAGATGGTCGAGGGCGGCCTTGGCGGCCCCGTACGCCCCCCAGGTCGGGTAGTGCTCGACGGCGGCATCGGAGGACACCGAGATCACCACCGCCCGCGCTGCGCGGAGCCAGGGCAGCAGTCCGCGGGTCAGCTCGTGTGGTGCGATGGCGTTCACCAGCCAGGTCGCAACGAGATCATCCCCGGTCACCTCGCGCAGGGGCCGCAGCGGCAGCGGCCCCAAGGTGCTGGCGTTGTGCACCAGCAGATCCAGCCGACCGAGCCGTTCGACCTCGGCGACCAGAGCCGTACGGTGCTGTGGGTCGGCGATGTCGCCCGCCAACCGCACGACCCTCGCGCCTCCTACCGTGGCCAGCCGACCGGCATCCCTCGCGTCGGTGACGACGATCCAGCCCTGCGCGGACAGCGCGTCCACCAGGGCCAGCCCCAGGCCGGCCGAACCGCCGGTGATCAGTGCTACAGACATGAGCCGCTCCTCGTCTTCCTTGCATCTCCGACCTTCTGCTGCCATTCTTCAAGTTCAAGTGAACTTGAGGTCAAGGCCCGGTCGGCCGGACCGGGAAGGGGCTCGGTGGACGGTCACGACGAGCTGACGATCAGCCAGGTGGTCGAGCGCAGCGGGTTCGCCGCCTCCGCGTTGCGCTACTACGAGAGCCAGGGGCTGATCGACGCCACCCGCAGCGGCGGCGGCCAGCGGCGCTACGAGCGGGGCGTCCTGCGCCGCCTCGCCTTCATCCGAGCGGCCAGCAACGTGGGGCTGAGCCTCGAGGAGATCGGTGACGAGCTCGGCCGGCTCCCGTGCGGCCGCACGCCGACCCGGGCCGACTGGCAGCGGATCACCCGACACTGGCGGTCGCGGCTCGACGAGCAGATCGCCGCCCTCGAGCGGCTCCGCGACGGACTGGACTCCTGCATCGGCTGCGGCTGCCTCTCCCTGAAGCGGTGCGCGATCTCCAACCCGCGGGACGTGGCGGCCGGATCGAGCGACGCCCCGGGTGCGGCCTACCTTCCCGCGGTCCTCCGGCGCCAGCATCGGCTGTGAATCGAGATCAGTCGACCCCGTCGTCGCCCGGCAGACCGGCCGGACCGCCGACCGGCGCGTCCACGCCGCCGGCGGCCTGGTAGCCCTCCAGGTAGCCGCGAGCACGCTCGGCCTGTGGATAGCGAGCCACGAGCGACCAGAACCGCGTCGAGTGCGACGGCTCGACGAGATGGACCAGCTCGTGCAGGAGGACGTAGTCGACCACCCAGCCGGGGAGCCGTTGCAGGCGGTCGGACAGCCGGATCACCCGGGTGCTCGGGGTGCAGGACCCCCAACGGTGGTGCTGGTTACCCACCCAGGTGACCGACGCCGGTGTCGGCGCCTCGGCCAGGTAGGCGGCGGCCAGCGCCGCCGCGCGATCGGCCAGCTCGGTGTCGCCGCGCGGCCCGGCGGCCCGTGCCTCGCGGGCGAGCACCCGACGCACCATCTGGTCGACCCAGTCCCGCTCCTCGCGAGCCGACATCCGGCCTGGCAGCAGCACGACGATGGTGTCCCGCTCGCGATAGGCGGTGACCGTTCGCTTGCGTCGATTGCTGCGGCGGACCTCCACCTTGGGGGGTGCGTCGTCCGCTGCCGCTCGATCCTCACCCACCTCGCAGCCCTTCGTCGCTCATCCGCACCGAGAACGCGTCTCGGCCTCATCCACGAGGTTTCCACATGGTGACCAGTGAGCCAACACGGCGTGGACACCCGTGGTCCACACGATGTCCCGGCTTGCTCACACATCGTCCACAGACTTGTCCACAGGCGGTGGATGACGTTGCGCACTCGCCGACCGGGCCGACAATTGACGTCGGCCCGAACGGACGGTTACGGTCGATTCAACGAAACCTCCAGATGGTCGGACCGCTCGCAGGGGAAGGCAAGCGGCGCCGATGTTCCTGGAGGTTTCGTCCTTCCGGCGGCGTGCTCCGGCCCGTGCGCCCCCACCTGTCGTAAAGTAACCGGCGACCGAGGGCTGGGAAGACGACCAACCGGTCGTCGCGACCATCGAGGCCCGGCCGACAAGCAAGGAGACATCATGGCGGAGACCTACAGCGGCGAGTTCTACTGCGTGAAGTGCAAGGAGAAGCGCGAGGCGAGCGGCGACGTCCATGTCAACGACAAGGGCACTCGGATGGCGAAGGCCAAGTGTCCGGTCTGTGGCACCAACCTGAACCGCATCCTCGGCAAGGCCTGACGCACGAGCCCACCGGCGTCAGAAGGCCGACCCCAGGCCAGATCGTCGGCGCTCCTGCCCCTGCACCGCATCCTCCGCCGGGTGTCCAGGACCGGATCTGAACGCGCCGGGAACAGCTGGTCGATCCAGTTGTTCCCGGCGCTGCTGCGCTCTACCACGACCGCCGGCGAAGTCGTCCTGTGGATGACGCTCCGCGGCGCTGCGTCCGCCCCCACACTGGCGCCGTGCTCTCCCTTCCGGCGCGGTCACCGAGCCCCGGCGACCGCCTCCGCCTGCTGCCCCACCTGACCCTGCTCCGCCGTGACGACGACCACCTCCAGCTCGGCTTCGATGCCGCGGATGCCGTGGTCATCGCGGACCCGGACGGAACGCTGCGCACGCTGCTGGCGCTGATGGACGGCCGCTACCGGGTCGGCGAGCTCACCGACGTCGCGCTCCGCGTCGGCGTCGCCGCCGATCGGGCCCTGGCGCTGGTGCGTACGCTCACCGTCGCCGGCCTGCTGGAGGTGCCCCCGGTCGGCCGTTCGGAGGCGGCCACCGTGCGGCTGGTGGGCCTCGGACCCGCCGGCACACGCATCGGCGAGCAGCTCCTCGGAGCGGGCATCGGTCGGGTCGTCGTCGTCGATGACGACACCTCGACGCGCTGGTCGGGCTGGGCCCACGGGCGGGACAACGTCCAGGTGGCCGACCACTGGTCTGCCCCGGCGGTCGAACCGGTGCACCTGACGATCGTGGTGGCGACCTGCCTCGAGGTGGATCGGGGCATCACGACGGGACTGACCCAGACCGACCAGGCGCACGTGCTCGTCCGCCCGCGGGCTCGCGGCGCGGTGGTGGGTCCGCTGGTCGTGCCGGGCCGGACGAGCTGCCTGGGGTGCGGCGACCTGGCCCGCACCCGGACCGATCCGGCCTGGCCCCGGATGCTCGCTCAGCTCTGCCGGACCCGCGGTGTCTGGGACCCGCTGGCCGCCGACTGGGCGGCCGCCCTCGTGACGACCCAGGCGCTGTCCCACCTGGCGGGGCGCACGGTGGAAACCTCATCGGCCACCGTGGAGCTCGGGCCGCACGCGTGGTCGTGGCAGCGACGGGTCTGGCCGGTGGACCCGGCCTGCGGGTGTGGTTGGTCCCCGCGCGCAGAATGGTGACGTTCGACCCGGACCCACCTCGACGAAGCTGCAGTCAGGAGCGCCTCACCCGATGAGCGACAGCGACGACCCGTTGGCGCGGTCCAGCCTGCGCCGGGGGGTTCGGCTCGCGTCTCTGCCGCTGGGCTTCGCGGGCCGAGCCACCCTCGGGCTGGGCAAGCGCATCGGTGGATCCCCGGCGGAGCGGGTGAATGCGGAGCTCCAGGAGCGAGCGGCCCAGCAGCTGTTCAAGGTGCTGGGTGAGCTCAAGGGCGGGGCGATGAAGTTCGGGCAGACCCTCAGCCTGTTCGAGTCGGTGCTGCCCGAGGACATGGCGAAGCCGTACCGGGAGCATCTGACCCGGCTGCAGGACTCCGCTCCCCCGATGCCGACGTCGCGGGTTCACGCGGTGCTCGGTCGCGAGCTGGGCTCGGCGTGGAAGCGCGACCTGGTCGAGCTCGATCCGCGGCCGGCGGCGGCAGCCTCCATCGGTCAGGTGCACCGGGGCGTGTGGCGGGACGGACGCCTGGTGGCGGTGAAGGTCCAGTACCCCGGCGCCGACGAGGCGCTCCGCTCCGATCTCCGGCAGATCGGACGGCTGTCGAAGGTGATCGCTCCGCTCGCCGGCGGGATGGACGTCAAGCCGCTGATCGAGGAGATGACCGCACGGATCAGCGAAGAGCTGGACTACACGCTGGAGGCCGGCCACCAGCAGCAGGCGGCCGAGGGGTTCGCCGGCCACCCCGAGTTCGTGGTCCCGCCGGTGCTCGCCTCCACGTCGCGAGTGATGGTCAGTGAGTGGATCGAGGGACGTCCCCTCTCCACCGTGCGCGACGACTCGGTCGACCAGCGGAACGCGGTCGGGCTCCGCTACGTCCGGTTCCTGTTCGCCGGCCCGCAGACGGTCGGCCTGCTGCACGCCGATCCGCACCCGGGCAACTTCAAGGTGCTGGCCGACGGGCGCCTCGGGGTGGTCGACTTCGGTCTGGTCGCCCGGATGCCTGACGGGCTGCCGTCGGCGATGGGCCGGATCCTGCGCGTCGCCGAACGCGGCGACGCCGAGCAGGTGCACGCCCAGCTCAAGATCGAGGGGTTCGTCGGCGACGACGTCGACGCGAACGACCTGATGGAGTATCTGGCGCCGTTCGTCGAGCCGGCGGCGGAGGAGGAGTTCCAGTTCTCCCGGGACTGGATGAGGGATCAGTTCATCCGGGTGCGGGACATCCAGGGGTCGGGCGGGGTGGGGATGCGGCTGAACCTGCCGCCGAGCTATCTGCTGATCCACCGGGTGTGGCTCGGCGGGCTCGCCGTGCTGTCCCAGCTGGGCGTCCGCGCCGCCTTCGGGCACGTGCTCGAGGAGTTCCTCCCCGGCTACGCCCGCTGACTCTCCGAGTTGTCAGATCCTGTGGCTGCTCGGGCAACCACAGGGTCTGACAACTCGGAGTTCTGGACGCGTTCACCAGAGGGCCCGGCCCAGCCACAACCGTACGGCGTGGAAGACCCGGCCCGGCAAGCCTGGACCATCAGGCTCACCGGGACCGGCTCCTTCGCTCACGCTGCCACCGGCTCCGGCAGCGGGTGCTTCCGCGGACGTCCTCGCGGACGCTTGCGCGCCACGACGAGACCCCCGACGAACAGCTCTCCGCCCCAGACACCCCACGGCTCACGTCGCTCCAGGGCGCCGGTCAGGCAGGCGTCCTGCAGTGGGCATTCCCGGCACAGGGCCTTCGCTGCCTCGACGTCACCCGGTGACTCGGCGAACCAGAGATCCGGGTCGCTCAGTCGACACGGGACGGTCCGCACATCCAGCTCCGAGAGACCCGTCCCCAGGAGTGGCGCTGCACCCATCAGGTCTCGTGCTGTTTCGTTCATGATTCGGCCAACTTGTCTGCTCGTGATGGCCGGGAAACACGAAGGCCGTGATTCCCGGATGTCTGGGAGTCACGGCCTGAGGGTCGTCGTCGGTGTTATGTCACCGGTGGACAGTCAGGTGGTGGTCCCGGACGGGTCGGAAAGGAGTTGGGATCGGTGCCGTCGATGGCGTCCTTGGCGTCGGTCATCTGACCGCCCCAACCCTTGCTCGAACCCTGAACCTCATAGAGGCCCACTCCGGCCAGGGAGTGGGTGCGGACGGTGGGCAGCAGACGGGTCCGGTGATCCTGCGTGGCAGGACGCACGACAGCGGCGACGCGCATGGTCGACGCGCCGACCGCACCCGCGGTGCACTCGAGAATCTCCATGATCATCACCACCTCTTGGCCTGGGAATCTGCTAGGTGCGCGCTGGGGACCAACGGCACCGGTTCAGGTTATGTGACAACCAAGAGACGCCGCAATCGCTTTTACGGACATCTCGCAGCAAGTTTTTTCGCCCCGGGATCCGGATCGGCGCGATCAGGCGGTCGTGGCGGGTGGTGCGGCCAGGATCGCCAGCACCTGCTCGCCGTACTTGGTGAGCTTCGACTGACCCAGCCCCGGGATCTTGATCAAGGACTGCTGGTCCGTGGGTCGCGACTCGGCGATCGCGACCAACGTCGCATCGGTGAACACGCAGAACGCGGGCACCTTCTCGTCGGTGGCCTGCTGCTTGCGCCACTCCTTGAGCAGCGCGAGCGTGCGCTCGTCGTACGTCGCCGGGCAGTCGCTGTGCCGGCCGAGCTTGCGCTCGGCCGCGTCGTTCAGCGCGTGGCCGCAGCTGCGACAGTGGGCCGACAGGACCGTGCCCTTCTTCCGAGGACGCTGCCCCACGGTGGCAGCACCTCCGCGCAGCGCCGCCGGCAGCAGCGGATCGAGGAATCGGGACGGCTTGCGGGTGGCCTGACCGCCACCGCGGCTGCGCGACCAGGACACGTGCAGGTGCTCGCGGGCGCGGGTCAGACCGACGTAGAGCAGACGGCGTTCCTCCGCGACCTCCTCGGGCCGGGTCGCGAGAACGAACGGCAGTGATCCTTCCTGGATGCCGAACAGGGCGACCGCGTCCCACTCCAGGCCCTTGGCCGAGTGCAGGGTGGAGACCGTCACCCCCTGCGCGGACGGCACGTGCTGGGCCTCGGCCCGACGTTCGAGCTCGGCCACCACGTCGGGCAGGGTGAGAGTGCTGTCGGAACCGGCCGCCAGATCCTCGGCGACCGCCACCAGAGCCGCCAAGGACTCCCAGCGCTCGCGGACAGCCCCGGCACCCTCGGGTGGCTTCGCGGTCCAGCCGAGGGCGCCGAGCACCGCCTGGACCTCGGCCACCGCCTCGCGCCCCTCGCCACCGGACAGCTCGGTCATCGCCCGGGCCTGGGTGCGGAGCGCATGGAGCGCCTGACGCACCTCGGCCCGCTCGTAGAACCGCTCGCCGCCACGGACGAGATACGGGATGCCGCGCTCGGCCAGCGCCTGCTCGACCACCGGCGACTGGGCGTTGATCCGGAACAGCACCGCCATCTCGCGATAGTCCACGCCCCGGGCGGCCAGTCCCGACAGCCAGTCGGCGACCGTGGCCGCCTCGGCCGCCTCGTCCGGCGCCTCCCGCAGCACCGGCTCAGGTCCGGCGGGCCGTTGTGCCTGCAGGGTCACCGCGTCGATGGATGTGCGGTCACCCTTCTGGGTGCCGCCGGTCGAACCGTGCCCGGCGCGCATCACGGCGTTCGCGGCGGCCACGACCTGAGGGGTCGAGCGGTAGTCCCGCACCAACCGGACCACGGTCGCCGTCGGGTGCCGACGCCCGAAACCCGTGAGGAAATCGGCTTGTGCCCCGGCGAAGGAGTGGATCGTCTGGGCCGGGTCGCCGACCACGCAGAGCTCGGCCCGGTCGCCCCGCCAGAGCTCGAGCAGGCGATGCTGCAGCGGCGACACATCCTGGTACTCATCGACCACCAGGTGCCGGTAGGTGCGCTGCACCTGGACCCGGATCTCGTCGTGCTCGGCCAGCAGCGCCGCGGTGCAGAGCAGGATGTCCTCGAAGTCGATCCGGCCGCGCTGCCGCTTCAGGTCCTCGTAGCCGGTGAAGATGCGCGCCACGGTCTCCGGGTCGATGCCGGACACCGTCCGGGCCAGCGGGGCGGCGACCCTGGGGTAGTCCTCCGGGGTGGTGTTGCTGACCTTGGCCCAGGAGATCTCGCCCAGCAGATCTCGCAGCCGGGCGGTGTCGACCCGCACTCGGAGCCGGCTGGCCGACTCCGCGACGAGCGACATCCGGTTGTCCAGCACCGAGGGGAACTCACCGCCGTACGCCTTCGGCCAGAAGTACTGCGCCTGACGCAGAGCGGCCGAGTGGAAGGTGCGGGCCTGCACGCCACGGGCGCCGAGCTGCTGCAGCCGGCCCCGCATCTCCCCCGCCGCCCGCGTGGTGAACGTGACGGCCAGCACGGCGGTGGGCTGGTAGGCGCCGACCGCCACCCCGTACGCGATCCGGTGGGTGATCGCCCGGGTCTTGCCGGTGCCGGCACCCGCGATCACCGCGACCGGGCCGTGCAGGGCGGTCGCCACCTCTCGCTGCTCGGGGTCCAGGGCGGCGAGCAGCAGCTCCGGGTCGCCGCCGATGCGCGGCTGCACAAGCGTCGGACTCACTGCTGCGGACATGCCGGCCACCTTAGTTTCTCGCACCGACAGTGTCGTCCCCCCTCGCTGTTCCCTGCGCGCGGAAGGATCGGATCCGACTCCCCGGCGACCTCCGGTGCTTTTTGATGGTGACCCTCACGTGGGAGTCGGCCGCAGCGGCAGCACCATCTCGTGCTCCAGCAGGTCGAGTCGGTGCGGTAGCCGCAAGGTCGCTCCGGTGCGGACGAATCCGCACCTCGCGTACAGCCGTTCGGCACCGGGGTTGGTCTCGACCACGTGCAGCAGCACCCGGTCGGCCCCGTCGCGCCGCGCCTGGTCGACGACGGCCCCGACCAGCCGCTCCCCGACGCCCTGTCGGCGCACCGTCCGAGCCACGAACATCGCCACCAGGAGCACGGTGCCGGTGGTGTCTGGATCGGCGACGCCGGTGGCCGTGCCGACGACCGCAGCGTCGGCGGTCTCGGCCAGGAACTGCGCCGAGCCCACGATCCGCTGCTGCCACACGTCGTCCGCGAACGCCTGCTCTCGATCCAGCGTGGAGGCGAAGGCCAGCGGCGCCTCCGTCAGGGCCTGCAGCCGGATCGCGCGACTGGCCCGCCAGTCCCCGGGGACCGCTCGCCGGACCCGCCACTGCTGCCCGTACACGGCGGAGCGCTAGAGGTCCGCCAGCTCAGGCAGCCGCCGCTCGGTCAGCTCGGTGAGCCACCCGACCGGGTCGGGCGCCCCGGGCGGAGGACCGACCCAGACCATGCTGATGCCCAGACCGGCGTACGCCTCCAGCTCCCGCCGGAAGCCGTCCGGGTCGGCGACGCCGTCGGTGCCGGCGATGATGGTGCGTGTCACCTCGGCCGGATCGCGCCCCTCCCTCTCACAGTGACCTTCCAGGACCTCCAGCTTGTGCCGGACGGTCGCCAGGTCGGCCGGGAACAGGTTGCACGCGTCGCCGTAGCGGGCGACGAGGCGCAGGGTCTTGCGCTCGCCCTGCCCGCCGATCATGATCGGTGGCCGCCGGACCGGTGCCGGGACGCAGATCGTCTCAGCCAGCTGATAGTGCCGGCCCTCGTACGGTCCGTCCTCGTCGCTCCACATCTGTCGGACGATCTGCAGCGTCTCCTCGAGCCGCTCGAACCGCTCGCTCGTGGAGGGGAACGGCACCCCGAGACCCCGGTGCTCGCGGTCGTACCAGGCGGCGCCGAGACCCAGCACCGCGCGACCGCCGCTGAGCACGTCGAGTGTCGTGATGATCTTCGCCAGCAGTCCGGGATGGCGGTAGGTGACGCCGGACACGAGCAGACCCAACTCGGTGGACGAGGTCTGTCCGGCCAGATAACCGAGGGACGTGTAACCCTCGAGCATCGGCGCGGCCGGACCGCCGAGCGGCTCCATCTGGAAGTAGTGGTCCATCATCGTGACCCCGGGAGATCCCACCGCCGTCGGCGATCTTCGCCAACGCGGTGAGCGTCGGCAGCAGGGCCTCCGGTCCGCCCGGGTAGGACAGGTCGGCCAGGTGGACGGCGAATCTCATCGCGGCTCCTGCTACGTCATCGCGGTCGTCGGATGGCGACGAGCCTAGTGCGCAGGTGGCGGCCTCGCTCTCACACCATGGAGACAGGCTGGGCGGTCGACTCGAGCACGCTGAGCCACAGGTCGCCGTGAGGATCGACCTGGTTGCGCTCGGAGGTGAGCAGCGCGATCGGCACGTGGATGAAGCGGTTGTGGCGGCGCCCGACCACCATCGCGGTGCGCCCGGCCATGCCGGCGTGGGCGGCGGCCTGGGCGAGTCGTACGCAGTAGACGGCGTCGTGCGGGCAGGCCGGCACCGACCTGATCATGTAGCTGGGATCGATGTACTTCAGCGTCAGCGGCACGCCGGCCGCGGCGAAGTGCCCGATGGTCGCGTCGCGCAGATACAGTCCGATGTCGGCCAGCCGCACGTTGCCGGAGGCATCGGTCGCCCCCACCGCCTCCAGGATGTCCTGGCCGGCGCCCTCGGCCACCACCACCACCGCGCTGCCGCGGTCCTTGACCCGCTGTTCCAGACAGGACAGGAAACCGCCGGGTCCGTCGAGCCGGAACGGCACCTCCGGGATCAGCACGAAGTCCGCCACGTGGTTGGCCAGCGCCGCGTAGCTGGCGATGAAGCCCGCATGCCGGCCCATCAGCTTGACCAGCCCGACGCCCCCGACCGCGGAGTGGGCTTCGACCATCGCCGCGTTGATCGACTTGGCCGCCTCGGTGAAGGAGGTGACGAAGCCGAAGCTCTGACCGATGAACGGGATGTCGTTGTCGATGGTCTTCGGGATGCCGATCACCCCGATCGTCTCGCCCCGGCGGAGAACGGCGTCGGAGATCTTGGCCGCTCCGCGCATCGAGCCATCGCCGCCGATCACGAACAGCAGGTCGATCCCCAGCGCGATCAGCCGATCCACCATGGCGTCAGGGTCCTGCGCCCCGCGCGAGGTGCCGAGCATCGTGCCGCCCTGCCGGTTGATGCCGTGCACGACCTCTGGAGTCAGTGTGGTCGGCTGCGGTCCGCCCTCGACCAACCCCGCATACCCGGATCGGAAGCCGGTCACCTCGGCGATCCCGTAGTGCTCGGCGAACTCCATCACCAGCCCACGGATGACGTCATTCAGGCCCGGGCACAGGCCACCGCAGGTGACGATGCCCACTTTGGTGGTGCCGGGCGCGAAGAACAGCCGACGACGAGGCCCGCCCGGCTCGAAGCTCGGGACCTCCTCCGGCGGCAGGCCGAGATCACTCAGCTGGCGCACCGTGTCGTGCAGGATGACCCGGTCGTCCTCGGACACGTAGTGCTCGTTGGTCCGGCGGTCGGCGATGAAGTCGGCCAGCGGGGAGTCGAAGCGCGACTCGCCCAAGGTGGGCACCATCAGGTCCGCGAGCTGGGTCATACCTGAGGGTGGCATCGGCGTGTGACAACGGGGTGACGGCGGCGAAACAGGCGGCGACGCCGCGCCGTGTGGTCCTCATCACGTCGCCGACCGGAAGGGAATCCATCGACGTACGGCGAGGTTGCACCGCCCATGGCTCAGGTGACGATGTACACGACCACGTGGTGCGGCTACTGCTTCCGACTCAAGTCCCAGCTCGGGCGGGTCGGCGTGGAGTACGACGAGGTCGACATCGAGCGTCGCCCGGCCGCCGCCGACCTGGTGGCCTCGCTCAACGACGGCAACCAGACGGTCCCCACCCTCGTCTTCGCCGACGGGTCGGCCCTGACCAACCCCAGCGCGAAGCAGGTCCAGGAGCGGCTGGCGGGTCTGGCCGCCTGATGGTGGGCCCGGCGCCCGCCGATGTCCGAACCGTCGTCTTCGACATCGACGGGACGCTGCTGGACTCGGCGGCTGGGATCCTGGCCGGCTTCCAGCGTGCCCTGCGAGCGGGCGGCGTGTCCGTCCCCGAGGAATCCGCGCTGCGGGTGCACCTCGGACCGCCCCTGCGCGACGTCCTCGTGCTCGCGGGCGTGGCTCCGGATCGCCTCGACGATGCTGCGCAGGCGTACCACGACTTCTACCTCGCCGAGGGACTGCAGCGGGCAGCGCCGTACCCCGGCATCGAGGCGCTCCTCACCCGACTGGTGGAGTCCCGCGTCACCCTGGCCACCGCGAGTGCCAAGCGGACGACCACCGCGCAGGCCATCGTCGCCGCCCACGGTCTCGCGCCCCACTTCACCGTGATCGGCGGCACCGACGAGACCCGGCTGACCAAGTCCCAGACGATCGCCGGTGTCCTGACGGAGCTGGCCGCCGACCCCGCCACGACGATCATGATCGGCGATCGTCACCACGACATCGACGGTGCCCACGCGGTCGATATCCGGGCCGTCGGAGCCCTCTGGGGGTACGGCGTCGCCGGCGAGCTCGCGCGGGCCGGAGCGGATTGGCTCGCCGAGGACGTCGCGGCCTGTGGTCGGCTGCTCGGCGTCTGACGCCGGCCGGTCAATACGTGTAGCGCGCTTCGACGTCGCGGTTGTCGTCGTTGCCGTTGGGCCCGAAGTAGGTATAGCGCCACGCGGTGTCGTATCCGTCGCCGCCGATGATGCAGTCGTTCCCTGGTCCACCGACCAGGGTGTCGTCACCGTCGCCCGCGACGATCGTGTCCCGGCCCGCCCCACCGTCGATGCTGTCGTCACCGGCGAGTCCCAGGATGAGGTCGTTCTCGTCCGTGCCGACGAGGACGTCGTCCTCGTCGGTCCCCACGATCACGTTGGTCCACGGGGTCGAGCAGGAAAGCGACCACGGCAGCGGTATCGGGATGGGATGCGGGGTCGGGACGACTCCGGCGACCGGACCGGCCATCGCCGTTCCGGCGAAGACCGGGACGCTGACGATGACGCCGGCCAGCACCGTTGCGAGTCGAGCTCTGGTTGTGAACATGGTGGTCCCCCTTGGATTGTGCGGCTCCTGCGGAAGGCCCGCGGAGCCTCGGATCTCTGATCCCCTGGTCTGAGGAAGAGCGTGTCAGCGCCGTATCAGCGTGGCGTCAGAATGACTCCCGGCCCGCTGGTCGCAGAGGTCCGGTTCGAGCAGGCGTGGGTCCGGCGGCGGGGCATCGATGTCCTGCATCGCCAGCCGCCAGCGGCCGAAGGCCCGGCGCGCTTCGCCGTGCCGGCCGGCCCGCACCAGACCCGTCACCAGGCGGTGGTGCACTTGCTCGTCGTACGGGTCGCTGCCGAGCAGTCGGGTGAGAAGGGCGAGTGCCTCCGGACCCCGACCCTCGCGGAGCTGAAGATTCGCGAGCCTCCGCGCGGATCGGCCCCACGCCGCTCGCACCTCTTCCCGGAGGGCGTCGGACCACTCGCCGACCTCGTCCTCGAACGCATCGCCGCGATAGAGCGCGTCGACGTGGAC
This sequence comes from Microlunatus sp., assembly GCA_036524985.1. Classification (GTDB taxonomy): domain Bacteria; phylum Actinomycetota; class Actinomycetes; order Propionibacteriales; family Propionibacteriaceae; genus Microlunatus. The sequence goes on from DATDBH010000171.1 coordinate 31,622, forward strand.
GAGGACCTCGCGAGCGGCCTCGGTGTCGCGTCGGTCGAGCAGCTCCGCAGCGTGAGCAGCGTCCCGCAGCAACAGCTCGGCATCGATGACGACGGCGCGGAGGTCCAGCCGCACACCACACTGGTCGGCGGCGATGTAGCGGTCGAGCGGCCACGCCTTCGTCGGATCGAGCACGGTGCGCACCGTCGCCAGCAGCACCGAGAGCCGATGCCCGGTGCGCGCAGGGTCGTCGTCCGGCCACAGCAGATCGCACAGTCGATCACGCGTCACGACGCGGCCGCGCTGGGCGGCCAGGATCTTGACCAGGGTGCGTGCCTGCTTGGACCGCCAGGCCGTCAACGGGACCTCGGCGCCGCCGACGGTCACCGTGAACGGACCCAGCACCGCGATCCCGACGGTCCCCCCGGCCTGACCCACCTCGGGGCGGCGGTCGGGAACGACCAACCCGAAGCGGCGCAGGTCCAGCGCGGCGACGCGGGCCACCGACCGCTCGGCACCGTCCGCGTCGGGCAGCCGTCCGACCAGGACCTCGACCCGGGCGGCGTCCGGTCGAGCTCCGCCCCCGGACCAGATCGACAGGGCCTCGCGCAGCGCCTCACGAGCGCGGGGAGAGTTCTGTGACACCACGGCCTCCAGCTCGAGCGCGTCGGCGAGGAGGTCGGCCGCCCGTTCGGTGCGCGCCCCGACGATGGCACGGCGGGCGTGGTCGGCCGCCGCCGCACGGTCGCCCCGGGCGAGCGCGAGCCGCCCGGCCGTGACCAGGGCCCGCGGGCGGAGGTCGTCGGTAGCGAGCCGGAGGGCCTCGGCGACGTCAGCCTCACTGGCATCATCGGTGTCGCCGGCGGCCAACAGGGCGCGACCGCACAGGGCCGAGATGAGGACCTGGACGTCGCCGGAGCCACGCGACAGCTCCGTCGCCTCCGCGTAGGCCGTGCGGGCCTGCTCGTGATGACCGAGCACCCGATGGATGTCCGCGATGCCCACCAGGCCGAGGGCTGCCCGCGCCGGACCCAGCCGGCGGCACACGGCGACCGAGCACTCCAGGTGCCAGAGTGCTTCACCGAACTCCCCGGTACGCGCGAGCGCCTCGCCGAGGTTGTGCAGCGCCGCAGCCTGAAGTCCCGGCGGGCAGGCCAGGCGGGCCATCCGGGCCGCTTCGCGGGCGGCCACGCTCGCCTCGTCGTAGCGGGCGAGGGCCAACAGGACCGACGTGCGGGCCTGCAGTGCGCGCGTCGCGGTGACGACGTCCTCGGCCGCGGCGGCGTGCTCGATGGCCCGATCGTGGTGCAGGTCGGCCAGGGGACCCCGGGCGGTCCGAGCCCCAGCGAGGTGCGCGACTCCCAGTGACTGGGGGTCCCCCAGCCGTTCGGCCACGTCCAGACAGGCGGCGGCGGTCGCCCGGGCCGGGTCCGTCCGGCCGAGCATGGCCAGCACGTGCGCCCGGCACGCCAGCCAGTCGACGAGGTCGGCCCCGTCCCGGTCGACCGCATCTGGCACAGCCGGGACGCTGGGGTCCACCCGGTCGAGCGCGTCGAGCGCTGCCTCGAAGTCACCGGCCAGGTAGTGCAGGCCGGCGACCCGGGTGGCCAGGCCGGCCGTCCAGCCGTCCGTCTCGGCTCGATCCACCAAGGGTGCAAAGGCTCGACGGGCCCGGCTGAGGTCGCCCACCATCCGCAGCGCATCGGCGTACGTACGCCGCAGCAGATCGGACTGGGCCGCCAGATCGTGCCCGACCACCTCGTCGACGAGACCGACGTAGCGGCGGGCGTCTCCTCGGCGGAGCATGGCGTCCCCCTGCCTGTCGACCAGCCGGGCGGCCTCGGCCCGATCCCCGGCGGCCGCGTGCGCCCGGGCGGCCGGCAGCCAGGCCCGCTGGGTGGCGTACCCGCGGGCCAGGAGGGCGGCGACGGCGCGCACCGGCGGTGCGGGACTGGTGGCTCGGAGGACGAGCGCGATGGCGGGCACCATGACGACCTCGGTCTGCCCGTTCACCCGGCGCCTCGGCACGAGCACGCCCGCCCTCAGCAGGCGGCGGACGAGCTGCGGCACCGGCTCGCGGCCCGACTCGAGCAGCAGCGCGTCGCACAGGTCCTGGCTCAGCGGGTTGGCCACGTCGACGGCGGCCACGGCGGCCAGGATCTCGGGCAGGCCGTCCGGCAGGCTCGCGATGACGTTGGCACTCATCCAGTCCACGACGGATCCCGCTGACGTCAACGTGGTCTCGAGATCAGCCCGGGCGTCGCGGCGCAGGACCTCCCCGCAGAAGTGCACCAGGGTCGGCCAACCCGCCGTCAGCTCGGCTACCCGGACCCCGGCCTCGGGATCGCTGACGCGATACTCGTTCGCCAACAACCGGGCCACGGCGTACGGCGTCAGGGCCAGGTCGCCGGCGTCCCGCTCGGACACTCGGCCCGGCGCGGACCGATGCAGCGCCGGAGAGAGCACGGTCCGCGAGGCGATGGCGACACCGACCTCCGGCCGCTCGTCCAGCAGGCCGATCAGGTGCCTCTGGTGGTCGGCGCCGATGCGGTGGAAGTCATCCAGTCCGATCCACGAGATCCCGTCCGGGAGCGGGCCTGTCGAAAGGTCGCTGGTGGACATCACGACGCCGCCTGCAGGCCGCTGCGCCTCCAGCAGAGACGACTTCCCGTAGCCCGCTCCGGCGGTGATCAACAAACGGTGGACGCCACCGCGCAGCCGCGGGTCGCGGGTGCGGGATTCGTGGGCGACGGTCACGCCAGCCAGGAGCCCGCGCAACGCCGACTGATACCTCGGTGTCAGTCCCGACCGGCCCTGCGGAGCCGTTCTGACGCCATGCTGATAGGTCGGTCTGATCGTGGTGATGGCCGGCCGAGGGCGCCGGACGAGTCGCAGACATCGGCTCGAATCGCTCGAGTCGCCTGACTCGGCTCACACAGGAGGAGCACCACATGCCCACCGTCAGCAACGTCAACCTCACCCTCACCACGGTGAACACCCAGGTGACCATCCGCGTCACCTACGACGTCGAGTTCACCACGTTCGAGCGGAAGCTCACCGACCTCGGACTGAGCTACGACACCCACGTCACCATCCACGACTACGACGGTGGCGACACCCCGGGGGCAGAGATCCTCGACTTCTATCCCGGCCGGTACGTCCTGCCCGTCACCTCCGGCACCGGCACCCAGCTCCTGCAGGGGAACGAGTCCCGGACGGTGTCGCGGACGTTTCTCCAGGTGGATCCGGTCGGCAACGACGACGAGCTGAAGGCCGTGGTCCGGGTGCACGCCAACCAGTGGCTCGACCTCTTCACCGAGGACGAAGTGTCCGCCCAGAAGGTCCTGCTGGGCTGAGTCGGGCGTCGGCGGCGGCGTCCCGGGGCCGCCGCCGAGGTTCCGCCGTGGTCAGGCCACGGTGGCCGTGATCAGCAGGTACTCCCAGTCCATGATCACCACGCCGTCCCGGGCGGTGCCGAAGCGTCGGCCGAGCTCGGCCAGGTCATGATCGAGCTCGGCCTGTCGGTCGGGTTGGTCGGCCAGGGAACGGAAGACCGCGATCGTCGGTCCGTAGTTGATCTTGAAGTAGTCCCGGAACGCTTCTGCGGTGGCGAAGTGCGTGACCCGCAGCAGTCGCTTGCTGGCGCGCAGATCGAGGACCCGTCCGGACAGCAGGCCGCGTACGTGGCCCTCGTCGCCCCATAGCGGCGCGGGTGAGGCGCCGGGCGGGGGCGGCGGTGCGTACGGCTTCATGGTCGCGAACATCTGCCCGATGAAGCCCGCCGGGGTCCAGGCGATCAGCCCGATCCGACCGCCGGGCCGGGTCACCCGGACGAGCTCGTCGGCCGCGGGCTGGTGGTGCGGCGCGAACATCACACCGACGCAGGAGGTCGTCACGTCGAAGCTGTCGTCGGCGTACGGCAGGACTTCGGCGTCCCCGGTGTCCCAGGTGATCGGCAGTCCCTCGGTCGCGGCCTCCCTCGCACCCGCCTGCAGCAGCTCCGGGGTCAGGTCGGACGCCGTCACGTGCGCGCCTGCCCGTGCGGCCGGCAACGCGACGTTGCCGGACCCGGCCGCCACGTCGAGCAGTCGCTCGCCGGGCTCCACGGCGACCGCCGCGACCAGGGTCGACCCGAGCTCGGCGATCACCTCCGTGGCCACCGCTGGATAGTCACCGAGCGCCCACATCGCCCGGTGCCGGGCCTTGAGCGTGGCGTCATCGATCAGGGTCTGGGTCATGATCACTCCCTCGAGCTCGACGCAACGGTTGCGCCGTCGTGTCGAAAATAGGGGCGGCGCGATGACTCCCACTAGTACGAGATCTGTACCTGGCTTGTCCGGGTGGCCTGCTCGTACCGTCGTGATCATGGGATCGCCGTATCACCAGTTCTGCCCGGTCGCCAAGGCGATGGAGCTGCTCGACGAGCGCTGGACCCTGCTGGTGATCAGGGAGCTCCTGGCCGGCAGCCGGCACTTCAACGATCTTCGCCGTGGGCTGCCCCGGATGTCGCCGACACTGTTGTCGAAGCGCCTGAACCAGCTGGTCGCCAGTGGTGTGATCGAGCGTCGACAGCAGGGCCGCGAGGTGGTCTACTCGCCCACTCGGGCAGGAGAGGAGCTCCGCCCCGCGATCGAGCTGCTCGGGGCCTGGGGGATGCGCTGGACCGGGGTGCTCGGCGATGTCGACCTCGACCCGAAGCTCCTGATGTGGGACCTGCACCGCAACGTCGACCGGACGTCGGTGCCAGCGGGAACCACGGTCGTACGGTTCGATCTCACCGACGTCACCCCCCGGCTGGGTCGGTGGTGGATCGTGCTGACGCCCGAGGAGGTCGATGTCTGCGACGCCGATCCCGGGCACGAGGTGACGGCCACGGTTGCAGGTCCGCTGCGCAGTCTGGTGGAGATCTGGCGTGGCGATCGCACCTGGATCGAGTCTCTGCGGGCCGAGACCGTGACGATCACCGGACCCGAGCGGATCCGTCGGCGGATCCCGGCCTGGTTCCGGCCAGGCAACTTCGCCAGCGTGCCTCGGCCCGATTCCGGACTCGTCGCCTGAGCCGAGCGGTCACCGGTCGCGAACGCGTTACGCTCGTGGCCTTTCCGCAGAGGAGACACCCGTGACCGCGTACTGGATCAACACCTTCACCGCCATTCGCGACGCCGACAAGCTCGCCGCCTACGTCGCCCTCTCCGGACCGGCCATCCTCGCCGCCGGTGGTGAGTTCCTGGCTCGGGGTGTGCCCGAGGCCGTCTTCGAGGGCGGACTGAAGACCCGCAGCGCGCTGGTCAGGTTCCCGAGCGTGGAGGCCGCCGTGGCCGCCTACCACAGCGCCGGCTACCAGGAGGCGTTGGCGGCCCTCGACGGCAGTGCCGATCGCGACCTCCGGATCGTCCCGGCTGTCGAGGCGCTGTAGCTCCGTGGTGGCACGGTCGGCTCAAGACCGTCGATCGTGCTCGCGCGCTTCGAGGATGTCCGGGACGTCGAGCGGACCTGTGGCTGCGCGGCGCCAGGCCCGCCACAGGAGGACGAGGCCGAGGATCAGGACCGGGCTGACCAGGAAGTACCACCAGCCGAACGCCAGCAGGCCGAGCTGAAGGCCGATGGTGGCAGCCAGGCCCACCTCGACCCAGCGACCCCCGAACAGGATGACGAGACCCGCCGTGGCCTGGTAGGCGATCAGCAGGGCGACGAACACCGAGATCTGCGCGGACGCGGCGGCACCCAGCGTGTCGCGGACGGCACCGCTGTACGACGCGTCCGCGTAGGCGCTGAAGTCGACCCCCGTGGCCACCAGGACGGCGTTGCCGACGGCGCCCAGACCGGCCATGGCGAAGGCCGTGGCCCCGAGCCCCACCGTCAGGGCGCGACGGCTGCGACCGGCCAGCAGGCCGGCGACGACGATGACCAGACCCGTCAGGATCCACCCGATTGCGAGTGCCACGATCTCTCCCACCTGAAGCATTCCTCGTCGAACGCCCGCCTCGTAGGGTCGCACGTCCTGCTCTGGTGTGAGGCAGATCTCACCCAGTAACCCGTTCCCGGCCGGGTCAGGCATCCGCTCGCGGCAGATCCGCCTCCGGCAGCATCGTCTTCTGTGGCGGCGCCACCACGGGCACGGTGTGATCATGAGTGAATCACCCAGCGTCGGCGGGCTGTTCGACGAACAGCTCCTCAGCCGCCTCCTCCATCAGCGCATCGTCGTCCTCGGCCAGGAGGTCGACGACCCGATCGCCAACCGGATCTGTGCCCAGCTGCTGCTGCTGTCGGCCGAGGACCCGCGGTCCGACATCAGCCTCTACATCAACTCACCCGGTGGCTCGGTCTCGGCCGGCCTGGCGATCATGGACACGATGCGGCTGATCCCCAACGAGGTCAGCACACTGGCCATGGGACTGGCCGCCAGCATGGGCCAGTTCCTGCTGTCCGCAGGCACCCCGGGCAAGAGGTTCGCGCTGCCCCACGCCCGAGTCCTGCTGCATCAGGGCTCGGCCGGCATCGGCGGCACGGCCGTCGACATCGAGATCCAGGCCCAGAACCTCGAGCACACCCGCGACGTCGTGCTGGGGCTGATCGCCGAGAACACCGGTCAGCCGCTGGAGCGGATCGAGCGGGACTCGCTCCGGGACCGATGGTTCACCGCGACCGAGGCGCAGGCGTACGGGCTGGTCGACCACGTGGTGACCACCCTGGACGACATCCGGCCGGGCGGTCGACAGACCGTCGGGCTGGCCACGGTCCTGGGCAGCGGCCGGGCGGGAGCGGCACGATGAGCAACTACCCGATCCCCAACGTGGTCGAGAAGCGACCGACCGGCGAGCGGGCCCTGGACATCTACAGCCGGCTGCTGTCGGACCGGATCGTCTACCTGGGTACAGAGCTCGACGACGGGGTCGCCAACGTGATCGTGGCCCAGCTGCTGCACCTGGAGTCGGAGGACGCCGATCGGGAGATCAACCTGTACGTCAACTCCCCCGGCGGCTCGATGACCGCGATGCTCGCGATCTACGACACGATGCAGTTCATCCACGCGCCGGTGGCCACGACCTGTGTGGGGCAGGCGGCGTCGGCCGCTGCCGTGCTGTTGTCCGCCGGCTCCGCGGGCCGGCGGGCGATCCTGCCGCACGGACGGGTGCTGCTGCACCAGCCGTCCGCGGAGGGCCGCGGTGCGCTGCCGGACCTCGTCCTGCACGCACGGGAGATCATGCGGATCCGTGCGCAGATGGAGGAGGTGCTGTCCCGCCACACGGGCCAGTCGACCGACCGGCTGCGAGCCGACACCGACCGGGACAAGATCTTCACCGCCGAGGACGCGGTGGGCTACGGGATCGTCGACGCCGTGATCACCAGCCGCAAGGAGCTGGCGGCATGATCTGAGCGGTCAGGCGGCGAGGGCGACGGGACCGGTCGGCCGCCCTGCCGTCCTGAGCAGCCGACGGCTCACCGCCGTGGTCAGGTCGACGAGCGGTAGTCCGAGCGCTCCGCCGACGGCGGCCAGCATCTCCGAGGACGGCTCCTTGCGACCACGCTCGATCTCGGAGAGGTACTGCACGGAGATGCCCGCCCGGTCGGCGACGTCCCGCTGGGTCTCGCCGAGGTCCGCCCGCCTCGCGCGGAGCACCTGACCGACGAGCTCACGCCACAACGGCTCACGCCGCGGCCTCTCCGACTCGGGCTTCGGCCGCCGCGGGAATGCCACCACGTCTCCCATGAGCCGACGATAGGCCCGCCGCGGCGGCCGAGGAAGCACGGTTCGCTCACGGCGTACCGCGAGATCTGCGTGCGATGCCATGAGCCTGAGGTCGAGGTCGGGATCCAGCTGCCGCTCGGCGCGCTGATCGACCCCGACGATCCCACCCCGGCCGAGATCCCCGGCTGGGGACCGATCTCGGCCGGACTCGCCCGCCAGCTCCTCGGCAACGGCTGGCTCGCCGAGCTGATCCGCTGGCATGACTGGACCTGCCGCGACCCCCACTGCGACGCCCCGATCCGCCACCTCGACCGACCACCACCCCCACCGGACACCGCCTACCTCAGCCGACCACCCGAACCGCCGTGACCGTCGGAGTGGGCCGACCGCACGACCTGCCGGGACCGGTCGTGGTGCTCGGCGAGCTCTGGGTCGAGGAGAAGTCGGCCGGAACGGTCATCGAGCCACGAGGTAGCCCTCGTCGTCGAGCGTCACCGGGATCGGGTCGATGATGAAGAAGGAGTCGATGCCGCGCGGCTCGGTGTTGCGGAAGCCGACCAGAGCCCAGCTTCCGTCGCGCCGCTGGACCAGGGGCGCGGCGAACAGCTCGGGTTCGGCCGTGAACGGTCGGGCCCGGTCGATGTCCCAGGGTCCGAGCGGACCCGGCGACGGGACCGACCAGGTGCAGTGGTGGCCCGTACGGGCGATCCGCTCGGCGGTCATCTCCTGCGGGTGGCAGGTGAAGACGAGGACCCACCGACCGTCGATCTGCCGGCTCTGCAGCACCTCGAGCTGACCGAAGCCGGCACCGGGTTCGCACAGCGGCGGGCCGAGGGTGAGGTGGTCCAGATCGGGGCCGCACGCGTGCGCCACCACCCCGTCGTCGTTCCGGGCGGCGGTGGCGGACCGAGCGGTCACCAGCAGGTGCCAGCCGTCGCCGTCGGGATCCTGGATGGCCAGCGGATCGCGCCAGGTCTCGCTGCGTCCGGTGAGCTCGGCCTCGGTGGCGAACGGGGGCGGCACCAGACCCAGCGTCTTGTACCACCGCGGATCCGGCGGGACCAGCGGGGCGTCGTCGAGACGCTGCCAGTCGTGCAGGTCGGCGGAGACGACCGAGCCGATCCGCTGGTCGAACACGTGCAGTCCAGCGGTGTTCACCGCGGTGTAGAACATCCGCCAGCGATCGCCCTCGCGGGTCACCGAGCCGGTCCAGATCGCCAAGTCGTCGAAGCCGGCCTGGGCCGGACCCAGACAGGTTCCGCGGTAGTCCCAGTCGACCAGGTCCGCCGACACCGCGTGGCCGACGGTGGCGTTGATGTGCCGGTGCTCGGGGCCACCGATCGAGCGCGGGGCCTGAAGCACGAACAGGTGGTAGTTCTCGCCGTCGTCGGCGATCCAGGAGTCCCACAGGTAGTGGGTGTCGAGCCGCAACATGAGCGCAGTCTGGCAGCGGTCCGCGTGGTGGGCACACCGGGAGTGTCCGAGGTGCTGTCTAGGCTCGGCGCACCATGAGTCTTCACCTGCACCGCGCGGAGCGGTCCGATCGGTTGGTGGCCGGTCTGGCCGACCTGTTGGCCGATCCGCTGCCCGACCCGTTCGCGACCGAGGTCGTCGCGGTGCCCACCCGCGGGGTGGAGCGATGGCTCGCGCAGCAGCTGTCGGATCGACTCGGGGTCTGCGCCGGCGTCGACTTCCCGTCGGTCCGCCGGCTGGTGGCAGGCGTGCTCGCACCCGTCACCGAGGTGGAGGCCGACACCGATCCCTGGCACCCGACCCGCGCGGTGTGGCCGATCCTGGCCATCCTCGACGAGGCCCGCGAGGACGCCTGGGCCGAGCTGCTGTGGAGCCACCTCCGCGGCCGGTCGGCGGAACAGTCACGCGGGGGACGGCGCTGGTTGACGGCCCGCCGGGCGGCCGACCTCTTCGCCCGGTACGGCTCGGAACGTCCCGAGCTGCTCGACCGGTGGCGGGTCGGTGAGGACGTCGACTCCGCCGGTGCTCCGCTGGCGGCCGACCGGGCATGGCAGGCGGAGCTGTGGCGACGGCTGCGGGCCGAGCTCGCCGTGCCGCCTCCGGCGGAGAGGTTGCCGGCGGCCCTGGCCCGGATCGCGTCCCCGTCCACGGCGCTGGATCTGCCGGAGCGGTTGTCGGTCTTCGGGCTGACCGGACTGGACCGCACGCAGCACCGGGTGCTGACCGCGCTCGGTGCCCAGCGCGACGTGCATCTGTGGCTGACTCATCCCTCCCCCGCCCTGTGGGACGCGCTGGCAGCGATGCCATCGGCTCCTCCGGGTCGCCGCCGTGACGATGCGAGCCTCGAGGCCGTCGACCATCGCCTGCTCGGCTACCTCGGCCGAGACTCGCGCGAGCTGCAGCTGGTGCTCGCCGGCTCCGGGCCGGCCGACCGGCACCATCGCGATCCGCAGCCCAGCCCAGCCAGCACCCTGTTGGCCCATCTGCAGCACGACCTGGCCGGAAACGCCGGGCCGCGCCCCGCGGCCGATCGCCCCGTGCTCGATCCCAGCGACCGGAGCCTGCAGGTGCACGCCGCCCACGGGCAGGACCGTCAGGTGGAGGTGCTGCGCGAGCTTCTGGTCGGTCTGCTAGCCGACGACCCGACACTGGAGCCGCGCGATGTCGTTGTGCTGTGTCCCGACATCGAGCGGTTCGCGCCACTGATCTCGGCGGCGTTCGGGCTGGCCGACGACGGCGCCGAGACCGAACACCCCGGCCATCGGATCCGGGTGCGGCTGGCCGACCGTGCGCTCCGCCGGGTGAATCCGCTGCTCGGTGTCCTCGGCATGGTGCTCGATCTCGCCGGCTCCCGGCTGGAGGCGTCCGCCGTCCTCGATCTGTGCGCCCAGCCGCCGGTGGCGCGCCGCTTCTCCTTCAGCTCCGACGATCTCGACCGACTCGCCCAGCTGGTGGCGGCGAGCGGTGTCCGCTGGGGTCTGGACATGGAGTACCGGAAGCCGTACGGGCTGGATCATCTCGGCCAGAACACCTGGGCGGCCGGCCTCGACCGGCTGCTGCTCGGCGTGACCATGGACGAGGAGGACAACCACTTCATCGGTACGGCACTGCCGCTGGACGAGGTGGACTCTTCCGACGTCGAGCTGATCGGACGGCTGGCGGAGTGCGTCGAGCGCCTCGGCACCGCACTGACCGCCTTCGCCACCGACCACCCGATGTCGCGCTGGATGGAGCTGGCCGCGGAGACCATCCAGGCGCTCACCGCCACCAGCACCGCCGACAGCTGGCAGACCGGCCAGGCGTTGCGGGCGCTGACCGCCCTGGCCGGCTCCGAGGTCGCCGAGCAGGCGGTGCTCACCCGGGCCGAGCTGCAGGCCCTGCTCGCCGACGGACTCGGCGGACGTGCCGGACGCGCCAACTTCCGGACCGGGACGCTGACGGTCTGCACGATGTATCCGATGCGCTCGGTCCCGCACCGGGTGGTGTGCCTCCTCGGGATGGATGATCTCGCGTTCCCCCGTCGCACGCGCTCCGACGGGGACGACGCACTGGCCGAGGACCCATGGGTCGGGGACCGGGATCGTCGCAGCGAGGACCGGCAGCTGCTGCTCGACGCGATCATGAGCGCCACCGAGCACCTCGTGGTCCTCTACAGCGGCGCGGATCCCCGGACCGGAGCACATCGACCACCCGCGGTGCCGATCGGTGAGCTGCTCGACGCGGTCGACCAGACCGTCCGCACCGCGGACGGTCGCCCGCCCCGGGAGACCGTGCTGCGGCGTCATCCGCTGCAACCGTTCGACGCCGGGAACTTCGCCGTCACCGACGGCCGGGTCCCGTTCAGCTTCGACGCCGCAGCCTTGCGCGGTGCCCGGGCGGCCGGGGGCGAGCGTTCCGCAGGAAGCGCGGTCTACCCCCGCGATCCGCTGCCGAGCCCGAGCCCCAGCGGCCAGGTCGCCCTCGCCGATCTGATCCGCTTCTTCCAGCACCCGGTCAAGGCCCTGCTCCGCGACCGTGGCGGCTTGCCGACCTGGGAGGAGCGGGACCCGATCACCGACGAGCTGCCCGTGACGCTCGACGGGCTCGAGGGTTGGGGGGTCGGCGACCGGATGCTGAGCCAGCTGCTGGCCGGGGCGGACCCGGAGCGTTTGGCCGGCGCCGAGTGGCGTCGCGGCAACCTGCCGCCGCGGGCGTTGGGCGCCCGAGCCCTGGAGGCCGTGAGTCGTCAAGCGGGTGAGGTGGCCGAGCGCGCCCGACCCTGGCTGATCGGCGAGCCCGACAGTCGTGACCTGGCGCTGGAGATCGGCGACCAGCTCCTCACCGGGACGATAGGTCCGCTGCACGGGCAGACGCTGGTCTCGGTCAGCTACTCCAGTCTGGCGGCCAAGCACCGCCTCACCGCGTTCATCCGGCTGCTCGCCCTGACGGCGGCTCATCCGGGGCCCGAGTGGCAGGCCGTCACCATCGGTCGGCGCGGCACGTCGGTGCTGGGTCCGCTCGACCCCGGTTGGGCTGCCCTGGTGCTGGACGACCAGCTCGCTCTCTACGCGACGGGTCTGTGCGAGCCGCTGCCGTTCGCCCCGCGAACGTCGCTGGAGTACGCCCGGCTGCGGTTCCGGGACCTGCAGGTCACCCCGGGCGAGTCCTCGGCCGAGAAGGACTGGAGCTGGGATCGGGATGCGGCGTACGAGCGGTTCTTCGGTGTCGGGGTGACCCTGGCCGAGCTCTCGGCGATCGCCTCCCGGCCCGAGGAGGAACGCGGCACGCTGGCCGAGCCCAGCCGGTTCGGCACCCTGGCCCGGCGGGTGTTCCAGCCCCTGCTCACCGTGGAGCAGCTGCGATGACTCCCGACTGGACCGGCGAGCGCTCGGGCGCGGCAGACATCCAGACTTCGCCGCCGGTTCCCCAGCCGCCACCGCGGACGTCTCCGACGCTCACCCCCTTCGATGTCCGGGGTCCGCTGCCGACCGGCACGACGGTGCTCGAGGCGAGCGCGGGCACGGGCAAGACGTTCACCATCGCCGCCCTGGCCGCCCGGTACGTCGCCGAGGGCCACGCCGAGCTGCACCAGCTGATGATGGTCACCTTCGGCCGGATGGCGACCGACGAGCTCCGGGTGCGGGTCCGGGAGCGGCTGGTCGTGCTGGAGTCGCAGCTGGCGGAGGTGCTCGGACGCACACCACCCGGCACCCCGGTGCCGGCCCGGGACCCGGTGGCCGAGCTCGTGCTCGACGTCGAGGCGACCGAGCGCGCCCGACGTCACGAGCGGGTGTCGCGAGCGCTGGCCGATTTCGACGCGGCCACCATCGCCACCACCCACGAGTTCTGTCTGCGGATGCTCGACGACCTAGGGGTCCTCGGTGACCCCGAGCCGGACGCGGTGTTCGTGGAGCACCTGGCCGAGCTGACGAGCGAGGTGGCCCGCGACGTCTACCTGCGCCGCTACGCGAACCAGGCGCAGCCACCGCTGCGGTTCGAGGACGCGCTGAGGCTGGCCGAGGACGTCGTCCGGGCCGGCCCGATCCGGCTGGTTCCCGACCTGGGATCCGGCGCCCGCGCCGACGAGCGGGTCGGCTTCGCCCGCGAGGTGGTCGACGAGGTGCAGCGACGCAAGGAGCGGGCCCGCTATCTGACCTACGACGACATGTTGACCCGGCTGCAGGCCGCCCTGGCCGACCCGCGGCACGGTGCCCTGGCCGCCCAACGCCTGCGGGAGCGCTTTCCGGTGGTGCTGGTCGACGAGTTCCAGGACACCGATCCGATCCAGTGGGACATCCTCCGACGAGCGTTCCACCAGCACAGCACGCTGGTCGTGATCGGGGACCCGAAGCAGGCGATCTACGCGTTCCGCGGTGCCGACGTGAACAGCTACCTCCAGGTCGCCCGTGAGGCCACCACCATCGCCACCCTCGGCACCTGCTACCGCAGTGACCGGGCGCTGCTGGACGGGCTTGACCTGATCATGGGCGACGCCAGTCTCGGCGATCCCGCCATCGTGGTCCGCCCGGTGGGCAGTGCGCATCCTCACCGGCGACTGAGAGACGCCGGCGCCCCGGTCCGGGTGCGTGTGCTGCCGCCGAAGGAGAACGGCGAGCAGGAGTACGTGAGCCGGCTCCGGCGACGGATCACCAAGGACCTGGTCGCCGAGATCGCCGGCCTGCTCGGCTCCGATGCCCGGCTGTCGCTGGGCGGCCAGGCCGCGCGGGCGGTGCGGGCGTCCGACCTCGCGGTGCTGGTGCGACGCAACGTGGCCGGCGAGCAGATCCGCGACGCCCTGGCCGCCGCCGGCATCCCCGCGGTCCTGCACGGCTCGGACTCGGTCTTCTCCTCACTGGCGGCGCGGGACTGGCTGCGTGTGCTGCAGGCGCTCGAACAGCCCCGGCAGGCGCTGGTCCGCGAGGCGGCCCTGACCAGTCTCGTCGGCTGGACGTTCCCGCGCCTCGTGCAGGCCGACGAGACCGCGCTGGCAGATCTCTCCTACGACTTCCGCCGCTGGAGTCGGGCCCTCGCCTTCCGCGGCGTCGCCGCCCTGCTGGAGACCATGGGCACCGACACCGCGCTGAGCGAACGGGTGCTGGCGCGACCCGACGGCGAGCGCCTGCTCACCGACCTCCGGCACGTCGCCCAGCGCCTGCATGCCCAGATGACGAGTCGCCAGCTCGGCGTGGCGGGGCTGCGGGAGTGGCTGGCCGAGGCGATCGAGGTCGCCGTCACCGACGACGTGACCGAGAGCCTTCGCCGACTGGCCACCGACGCCGCGGCCGTCCGGGTGCTCACCCTGCACCGCAGCAAGGGGCTCGAGTTCCCCGTCGTGTACCTGCCGGAGGCGTGGGACTGCTTCGTCCCGGCCGATGAGCGCGACGCCGTGCTGCGCCTGCACGAGGGCGGCACCGAGGTGCTCGACGTCGGCGGACGACAGGCAGCGGGACGTCCGGAGCGCTTCCGCCACTCGCTCGCCGAGGAGGCCGGGGAGAACCTGCGACTGACCTACGTCGGGATGACCCGAGCCCAGTGCCAGGTCGTGACCTGGTGGGCCGACGCGCGAACCACGACGACCTCGGCGCTGCACCGCTTCTGGGCGCGCCCGACCCGAGTCGGTGACCCGGAGCCCAGCTACCCGTCGACCCTGGGTCCGGCCCATGAGCCGCGGCCGCGGAGTGCCGAGCCTGTCGTGGGCGACACCGGCCATCTGCTGAGCGTGGAGGAGGTGCAACCACGCCCGACGACCCGCGCACGGACCGGCACGGCGGCGCCGGACGTGCTGGCGGCCCGCCGCTTCGACCGGACCCTCGACTCGGACTGGCGGCGCACATCGTACTCGTCACTGACCGCCGCCGCCCACGGCGCCGCCCCGGTCGCCGGGGTCAGCAGTGAACCCGAGCCGCTGAAGGAGGATGACGAGCGCGTCACCGCTCCCCCCGCGGTCCCGGCCGACGCTGTCGGTGCCACGGTCCCAGAGCTGCTGTCGCCGATGCGGGATCTGCCCAGCGGCGTCGACTTCGGCACCGCGGTGCACGCCGTCTTGGAGGTGCTGGACCCGACCGCCGGGGACCTGCCCGTCGCCACCCTCGCCGCGACCACCGACGCCCTCTCCCGGCTGCCGCACGGTGACCTGACGCCGGAGCGGCTGGCCGAGGCACTGCTGCCCAGCCTGGCCACACCGCTGGGTCCGCTCGCCGATGACCGGACACTGTCCGACCTGAGTCCCGCCGACCGGCTCTGCGAGCTGGCGTTCGAGCTCCCCCTGGCCGGAGGGGACCGACCGTGCGCGGACGTGCGGCTCGGCGACCTGGCCCCGGTGCTCGACCGCCACCTGGCGTCCGACGACCCCCTGGTCGGCTACGGCGAGCAGCTCGCCCACCCCCCGCTCGCCGACGAGTCGCTGAGGGGCTATCTCACCGGCAGCATCGACGCGGTGCTGCGGGTCGGTCCGCCCACCGAGCGGCGCTATCTCGTCGTGGACTACAAGACCAACTGGCTCGGTCGCGGCGGGCCCGGCGAGCTGAGCGTGGCCGACTATGCCCCACCGGTGATGGCCGCGGCGATGCAGGCAGCGCACTACCCGCTGCAGGCGCTGCTGTACGAGGTGGCCCTGCACCGGCTGCTGCGCTGGCGCCTGGCCGACTACGATCCGCAACGCCACCTCGGTGGCGCCCTCTACCTGTTTCTCCGCGGGATGGCCGGACCCGAGACGCCGCGTGTGGCCGACGTGCCCCACGGGGTCTTCAGCTGGCGACCGCCGCCCGCGCTGATCACCGAGCTGTCCGACCTGCTGGACCGAGGCCCGCGATGAGCACGTCCACCACGGAGGCACCGCTGGCCACCCGGGCGACCGGCCTGCTGGCCGTCTTCAACGGAGCGGGTGTCCTCGAGCTGGCCGACGTCCACACTGCGGCGACGGTCGCCAGGATCACGGGCGAGACCGACGAGTCGGTCGCCCTGGCCCTCGCCCTGGCCGTCCGCGCGCTGCGCCTCGGGTCCGTCTGCGTCGACCTGACCACCGTTGCCGGTGAGGTGTTCGAGGCCGCCGAGGAAGGCGTGGAGGTCGCCGATCTGCCGTGGCCCGATCCGAGTGCATGGCTGGACCGCTGCCGCACCAGCCGGGCCCTGGCCGACGGTCCGGACGCCCCCGACGGGCGACCGCTGCGGCTGGTGGCCGGCAATCTCTACCTGGAGCGCTACTGGCGGCAGGAGGAGGCGGTCCGGCGCCAGCTCGTCGACCGCCGGTCCGCGCCGCCACCCGCCGTGGACGGCGACCGGCTGACCGCCGCGCTCGACCGCCTGTTCACCGGAGAGGGACTGGGCGCGGGCGAGGAGGATCTGCAACGGCGGGCGGCCGAGGTCTGTGCCCGCCAGTGGGTCACCGTGCTGGCCGGCGGACCTGGCACCGGCAAGACCACCACGGTCGCCAAGGTGCTCGCGATGCTCGGCGACCAACCCGGCCGACCGCCGCGGATCGCACTGGCCGCGCCGACGGGCAAGGCCGCTGCCCGGTTGTCAGAGGCGCTGGCCGACGCCCGCAACCGGCTCGGCCCCGAGGACGTGGCGCGGGTCGCCGACCTCTCGGCGGTCACCCTGCACCGGCTGCTCGGTTGGCTGCCCAGCAGCCGCGGTCGGTTCCGCCACCACGCCGACAACCGGCTCCCGTATGACGTCGTGGTGGTCGACGAGATGTCGATGGTGTCACTGACCCTGATGGCGCGGCTGCTGGAGGCGGTGCGCCCCGACGCCCGGCTGGTGCTGGTCGGAGACCCCGACCAGCTGTCGTCGGTGGAGGCCGGAGCCGTGCTCGCCGACATCACCGGCGCCCTCGCGGGTCCGTCGACCGACACCGGCTCCGCGGTCGTCCGGCTGCAGCGGACCTGGCGGTACGGCGGGTCCATCGAGGATCTCGCCCGGGCGGTCCGGGACGAGGATCCCGACGCCGCGATCGAGGTGCTGCGCCGGGGCGCCGAGGACGTCGTCTTCGTGGAGACCGACCTGTCACCCGCCCGACCCGGCGGGATCGAGCCGCTGGCCGCCGCCGTCGCCGACGCGGGTGCAGCGCTGCGCACCGCGGCCGCCGCCGGCGACGTGGTCGGCGCCCTGACCGCCCTCGATCGGCACCGGCTGCTCTGCGCCCACCGGCACGGTCCGTTCGGGGTGTCGCGGTGGAGCACGGAGGCGGAGCGTTGGCTGGCCGAGGCGGTCCCCGGCTACGGCGAGGACGGCGAGTGGTATCTCGGTCGCCCGCTGCTGATCACGGTCAACGACTACGACCTCAACCTGTTCAACGGGGACACCGGGGTGGTGGTGGCCGGCGGTGGTGGGGTGCGGGCCGCCTTCGGCCGGGGCAGCGCCCCGATGCTCATCTCCCCCGTCCGGCTGGACGCCGTCCAGACCACCCACGCCATGACCGTGCACCGGGCCCAGGGCAGCCAGTTCGACGTGGTGTCGTTCGTGCTGCCGCCGCCGGAATCGCCCTTGCTGACCCGGGAGCTGCTCTACACGGCGGTGACCCGGGCCAGTCGCCGGGTGCAGGTGTTCGGCTCGGAAGAGGCCGTACGCCGCGCAGTCCGCCGGCCGGCGAACCGGGCCAGCGGACTGCGGGGGCGCCTGCGCTGAGGCGTCTACCTGGCCTCGGTGTCGGCGGCGGCCGAACGGACCGCATCGTAGGAGGAGTGGTTCCCCTCGCCCTTGACGCGCTGGTTGGCGGCGTCGCTGTTGAGCAGCAGGTTCAACGCGATGGCGGTCATCGCGCCCGCGGAGATGCCGGAGTCGAAGATGATCTGGAACCAGACCGGGAACTCGGCGTAGAGCTCGGGGCTCACGGTCGGCAGCAGGCCGACGCCGACGGCGACCGCGATCACCAGGATGTTGCTGTTGGTCAGCTGCACCTTGCCCAGCGTTCGGACGCCGCTGGCGGCGACCATCCCGAACAGGGCGATGCCGGCGCCACCGAGCACGGCCACCGGGATGCCCTCGACGACGGCACCCAGCTTGGGCAGCAGACCGAGGACGATCAGCACTCCGCCGGCGAAGGTGGCGACGTAGCGTGACTTCACCCCGGTCAACGACACCAGGCCGACGTTCTGGGCGAAAGCCGTGTAGGGGAAGGTGTTGAACACGCCGCCGAGCACGGTGGACAGACCGTCCGCCCGCAGACCGTCGGCCAACCGGCGCGGGCTGACGTGCTTGTCGACGATCTCACCGACGGCGAGCATGTCGCCCGTGGTCTCGGTCATGATCACGAGCGCCACGATGCACATCGACACGATGGCGCTGATCTGGAACGTCGGGAAGCCGAAGTGGAACGGGGTGCTGACCCCGAACCAGGCCTGGTCCGCCACGTGACTGAAGTCGGTCAGACCGAACGGGATGGACACCAGTGTGCCGATCACCAGCCCCAGCAGGATCGACAGCCGGGCGAAGGCGGGCGGCGCGAACCGCTCGAGCAGCAGGATGATGATCAAGGTCGTGGCCGCGAAGGCCAGGTTGATCGGCGCCCCGAAGTCGTCGGAGGCGACACCACCACCGGCCCACCCGGCCGCAACCGGCATCAGTGACAGTCCGATGATCAAGATCACGGTGCCGGTCACCAACGGTGGAAAGAACCTGAGCAGCTTCGCGAACACCGGAGCCAGCACCATCATGAACACGCCCGACGCGATCACCGAGCCGTAGATGGCGGTGATGCCGTACTGGTTCCCGATGGCGATCATGGGGGTCACGGCTGCGAACGTGCAGCCCTGCATCAGCGGCAGGCGGACGCCGAAACGCCAGAAGCCGAGCGACTGGATGAGGGTGGCGATACCGGCCACGAACAGGTCGGCACTGATCAGGTACGGGATGTCACTCGGGGCGAGTTTGCCGGACTGCACCAGCGCACCCCCGACGATCAGTGGCACGGCCACCGCGCCGGCGTACATGGCCAGGACGTGCTGCAGACCCAACGGCGCCAGCCGGGCCAGCGGTGGGATCTGATCGACGGGGTGCTTCGCCGGTAGCGCGGCCTCGACTGTGCTCATGGATCCCTCGCTGGGAGTCGACTGAATCGTTCTCAGCGGACGCTACGAGCAGAGCGTTTCGCGCCGTCGCGTGCCAGGTTTCGGGTCTGTAAAAGCACCCGGAGCGCACGCTGGGCGGGACATCAGCGACGGAGGGTGGCTTCGGTGATCACGTGGGACCGTTTGTGGGGAGTCCGCAGGTTTCCTGGCGTGGATGCTCACGACATCGAGGCGCCGACAGCCACCGGCTGTGACACCGTCCGAGAATGTCGCTGATCCGTTCCTGTCACTTGTTTTTTGCAAGCACAAGCAGCAGGATGGGACTGCGAGCTCCCCAGACGTGCGGACCACTCGCTCCCACCATCCATGTTCTGCACCCACGTGAGGGAGACCACGATGACCGCGATGTTCGTCAACCTGCCGGTGACCGACCTGGAACGCTCGAAGGCGTTCTACACGGCGATCGGATTCACCATCAACCCGGCCTTCTCGGACCACAACGCCGCCTGCTTCGTCGTCGAAGAGGACCACAGCTACTTCATGATCTTGGTGCGCGACTACTTCCAGACCTTCACCGACCTGCCGATCGGTGACCCGGCGGTGAACCCGTCGGTGTCGACCGCGATCTTCCTCGACAGCCGGGACGCGGTCGATGCGGCGATCACCGACGGACTCGCCGCGGGCGGCTCGGAGCCGCATGCGGCCACGGACTACGGCTTCATGTACCAGCGGCTGCTCAACGACCCCGACGGGAACATCCTCGAGTTCGGTTACATGGATCCGGTTGCCGCTCAGCAGGGTCCCGAGGCGTACGCCGGCCAACAGGCCTGAGGCTCTGTGGCCGCACGGGAGTATGGACAGTACTGCGGGGTCACGCGGGGCCTCGAGCTCATCGGTGAGCGCTGGGCCCTGCTCATCGTCCGCGACCTCCTCGTCGGACCCCGCCGCTACGGCGAGCTCGCCGCGGGACTCCCCCGCATCCCGAGCAACATCCTGGCGACGCGGCTGAAGGAGCTCCAGGCGGCCGGCGTCCTCCGCCGGGTGCCGCACTCGCGCGTCGTGGTCTACGAGCTGACGCCGTACGGCCGCGAGCTCGAGCCGGTGGTGCTCGCGCTCGGCGCCTGGGGCTTCAAGGCGATGGGAGAACCGAGGGAGGAGCAGATCATCACGCCCGACGCGATGACCATCTCCCTCCGCACCGCCTTCCGACCGCAGGTGGCTACGCAGCTGCCGGCGACCTCGTACGCCGCGCAGGTCGGTCCCGCCGAGCTGCTCATCCGGGTGGACGGCCCCCGGCTCGACCTGACCCGTGGTCTCGGACCGGCCGACCTGACCTTCGCGACCGGACCGGGAATCCACCGGCTGATCTCCGGCGAGCTGGCTCCAGAACGTGCGATCGCGACCGGTGTGATCGAGGTCCTGCACGGTCGCGGCGATCTCCTCGACCGCTTCGCGAGCACCTTCCACCTGGCCGCTTGATCGCCACCGAGCCGGCCGACCGCGGGTGAGCCGGCGGGACAGTCGGACGGTCCGTGATCGATGTGGCCGGCTGCGCAGACGTCGGCGCCAGCACCAGCCGGCGACCCGTCCTGCTCAGATCAGGTCGTGTTCCCCGTCGAGCCAGGCCGCGATCATCCGGGAGGCGATCGAGCTGCCCCCGGGCAGGCCCATCTCACCGGAGGCCACCGCCGAGCGCACCTCGTCGCGCGACATCCAGGCGGCGTGCTCGAGCTCGTCGGCGTCCACGCAGATGGCCGTCGACGTCGCGCGGGCGAAGTAGCCGACCATCAGCGAGCGCGGGAACGGCCAGGGCTGGCTGCCGAAGTACCGCGTCTCACCGACCGCGATGTCGGCCTCCTCGCCGATCTCGCGGTGGATGGTCTGCTCCAGCGACTCCCCCACCTCGACGAAACCGGCGAGCACCGAGACCCGGTTGCCCCAGCTCGGCTGCCCACCCAGCAGGAGGCGGTCGGCGCTGTCCAGCACACCGACGATCACGGCCGGGTCGGTCCGCGGGAAGTGGTCCTCGTCGCAGGCCTCACAGTGCCGGGCGTAGCCACCGTTGATGACCACCGTCGCCCCACCGCAGCGACTGCAGAACCGCTCGGCGCGGTGCCAGTTGGTGAGGGCGGCCGCAGTGGCAGCGATGTCGCGCTCGTTGTCGCTCAGCTGGAAGGCGACCTCGCGGAAGTCGTGCACCTCGCCTTCGGTCAGCGCCTCCACCGCGAAGATCGGGGTGCCGTTGAGCATCCCGAGCAGTCGGTGCCGCTGGCTGTCGTACTCCACGAACGGTTTGGTCATCCGCAGCTTGCTGCCTCCCACGTTGGTGGTGAAGCGGGACTGGTCGTCCAGCTTCAGCAGCTTTGCGTCGTCGGCTCGCCACAGGTTCGACACCCAGTCCGCCGAGCGGCGG
>DATDBH010000172.1:0-5533 GCA_036524985.1 Microlunatus sp.
GGGTCTGCGTGACTTCGCCCGGCAGAACCCGCTTCTGGTGATCAAGGGTGGCGTACTGGACGGCAAGTCCCTGTCCGCCGACGACGTGAAGAAGCTGGCCGACCTGGAGTCCCGTGAGGTTCTCCTCGCCAAGGTCGCCGGCGGCATGCAGGGAGTCCTGCAGCAGGCCATCTCGCTCGTCGCTGCTCCGCTGTCCCAGGCCGCACGCGTGTTCGCGGCCCTGGAGAAGGCAGCCGAGGAGAACCCGTCGCTCATCGCCGGTGCTGGTGCACCGGTGGCCGAGCAGACCCAGGAGCCCACCAACGACGAGATCGCCGCGGAGGCGAACACGTCAGCAGCACCCGCTGCAGAACCCACCACCGAGGCGGCCGACGCCGCCGCGGACCAGTAGTCCGCAGCACTGCTGCAGAACAGAACGAAAGGAACGCCAACCATGGCGAAGCTCAGCACTGACGAGCTCCTGGACGCCTTCAAGGAGCTCACGCTGATCGAGCTCAGCGAGTTCGTGAAGCAGTTCGAGGACACCTTCAACGTCACCGCGGCCGCCCCGGTCGCCGTGGCCGCCGCAGCCACCGGTGGCGGCGACGCCGCTGCCCCGGTCGAGGAGGAGAGCGACGAGGTCGACGTCATCCTCGAGGCCGCCGGCGAGAAGAAGATCCAGGTCATCAAGGAGGTGCGTACCCTCACCAGCCTCGGCCTCAAGGAGGCCAAGGAGCTGGTCGAGGCCGCCCCCAAGGCCGTCCTGGAGAAGGTGACCAAGGAGGCCGCCGCCAAGGCCAAGGAGGCCCTCGAGGGCGCCGGCGCTTCGGTGACCGTCAAGTAGTTCCACCGCTCGGCTCTCCAGCCGAACACGCGCAGGGCGCGGGATCCGACCAGGATCCCGCGCCCTCGCGCGTTCCCGAGCGGCTACGCGGGTCCGGCGGTCGGGTAGACCGCGACCGGTCCCACCACGTCGACCGTCAGCCGCTCACCAGGGGCCGGTACGGCGGACACCCCGGCGGCGCCCCCGAGCTCGTCGGCCCAGGTCGCGATCACCGGCTCGCCGGCATCGGTGACGGCTTGCACCCGCCAGTCACGCCCACGGTAGGCCACGCTCGTCACCGTCACCTGCGCAGCCCCCGGACCTGACCGCCGCAGCCGCAGCTGCTCGGGCCGGAGCAGCACGATCACCGGCCCGGCGGCCACCGGCTGGTCGGCGGCGGTGGAGACGGTCCCCACGGTGCAGCGCACGCCTGCGCCGTCACTGATGCCGGCCAGCAGGACGGCGTCGCCGACGAAAGCCCCTGTCCAGGGGTCGGCGGGCCGCCGGTAGACGTCCGTGGGGTCGCCACTCTGGCGGAGGCAACCATCGCGGATGACCACCACCTGGTCCGCGACGGACAACGCCTCGTCGCGATCGTGGGTGACCAGCAGCGCAGTGGTGCGCAGCGTCATCAGGAGGGTTCGCACCTCGTCCCGGAGCTCGGCCCGCAGCTGAGGGTCGAGCCCACTGAACGGCTCGTCCAGCAGCAGCAGCTCCGGTTGCGGGGCGAGGGCGCGGGCCAGAGCGACACGCTGCTGCTGACCCCCGGACAGCTCGAACGGCATCCGGTTTCCGAGATCGGCGAGCCCGATCAGCTCGAGCAGCTCACCCACCCGCTTGCGACGCTGCGATCGGGGGAGCCGGAAGAGTCCGTAGCCGACATTGCGTGCCACGTCGAGGTGGGTGAACAGGGCGGCGTCCTGCGGCACCAGCCCGACCCGTCGGCGTTCCGGGGGGAGACCGTCCAACCGCCGACCACCGGAGCTGATGGCGCCCGCGTCGATCGGGAGCAGGCCCGCCACGCAGCGCAGCAACGTGGACTTGCCGCTGCCGCTCGGACCGACCACGCACGCCAACGTGCTGTCGGCGACGTCCAGGTCGACGGCCTTCAGCACGGTGGTCGCGTCGTAGCCCGCCGTCAGGCCGCGGATGCTGAGGGCGCTCACCGCGGACCGGGTTCCCGCCGGGGCCGGTCCGACAACAGCCAGGCCGGCAGCGCGGCCAACAGCACCAGCGCGATCGCGTACGGCGTCGCCGCCGCATAGCGGGCCACCGCGGTGCGGTCCCACAGGGCGGTGGCCAGGGTGGTGCTGCCGGTCGGCCGCAGCATCACGGTGGCGGGGAGCTCCTTCATCACGGTCAGCATCACGAGCAGGGCGCCCGCGGCGATGCCTGGCCAGGCGAGTCGCACGGTGACCTCCCAGAACGCCCGTCGCCGGGAGCGGCCGAGCGTCTGCGCCACCAGGTCGAGGTTGGGGGAGACGTGCTCCAGCGCGGTCCGGGAGGCGGCCAGCGACTTGGGCAGGAACAGCACCACGTACGCGAACACCAGTGCCGCGTACGACTGGTAGGCGATCGGCACCAGCGCGAGCGTGGTGAAGACCAGCGCCAGCCCCACCACGATGCCGGGCAGCCCGTGGCCGACGAACGCCAGCAGCTGCAGGACCTCGGCCAGTCGACCCGGGTGGCGGGCCGCCAGGGCGGCCAGGGGCAGCGCGAACAACGTCGCGGCGACAGCGCCGGCCAGGCCGAGGCCGAGGGTGGTGACCGTGCTCGTGGCCAGTCGCTCCCAGTCCAGCGGGGCGACCGTGCCGTCCGCCAGGAACAGGCGGCGCAGCAGGGCGGCGAGGGGCAGCAGCACGGAGACCGCCGCCAGCAGCGACAACCCGAGCACGATGCCGACGGTCGCCCCGCGAGAGACCTGGCGCTGGCTCGGCCGGGGGGCGTTGCTGGCGGGTCGCCGTCGCTGCACTCCGCGCCGAGCGACCAGCTCGCCGAGGGTGAGCAGCAGGGCGAGTGCCACCAGCACCAGCGCGAGCGCGGCGGCGGCGTTGCGGTCGAAGGACACGAGGTAGGACGCTCGGACCGCCCAGGTCATCACCTGCACCCGGAGCATGGCCGGGGCGCCGAAGTCCGCGATGGTGTAGAGGCCGACCAGCAGCGCCCCGGCCGCCGCGGCCGGCACGATCTGCGGCACGGCAACGGTCCAGAACACCCGCTGAGCGCTCGAGCCCAGCGTGCGGGCGGCGTCGAGCTGCCGGGCGTCGGCCATCCGGAGCGCAGCGCTGACCGGCAGCGTCACGTAGGGGGTGCAGGCCAGGATCATGATCATCACCAGCGGCCAGAACCCGTTCAGCCCCGGCACCGTCGCCACCCAGGCGAACGCCGAGACGTAGGAGGGCACGGCCAGCGGCAGGGCGGCGAGGACCAGCCACAGGCGAGGGCGGGGGAGCCGGATCCGGGTGGTGGCCCAGGCGGTCGCGATGCCCAGCAGCAGCGAGCCGATGATCACTGCCACCGCCAGCGCCGTGGTGGTCGCGGCCAGCTCGAGGGTGCGCTGACGCGCCAGCCAGCGCTCGATCGCCGCCGGACCACCGGACAGCACCCGCACCACCAGGTAGACCAACGGCACCGCACAGAGCGCCGTCGCCATCAGGGCCAGCAACGCCAGCAGACCCGGGCGCGCGCTGTGACGGGCCCGGGTCCGGCGGTGGCGGCGGCTGGTGATGGTGTGACGCTAGACCAGCTCGACCTTCTGCAACAGCGCCACGGTCTGGTCCAGCGAGGCCAGGTCGGCGAGATCGATGTCGGGACCCTGCAGCTCGGTGAAGGCCGGTGCCCCCTGCGGACCGGCGGCACCGGGCACCAGGGAGTACTCGTGGGTCTGCTCGACGAAGTAGGCCTGGGCTTCCGGTCCGACCAGCCAGGCCACCAGCCGGTGCGCGGCCGCGCCGTCGTCCTGGCCGGCGATCACGCCCGCTCCGGTGACGTTGACCAGGGCACTGGTGCTGCCCGGCTTCCCGTACTTCAGCTGGGCCCGCATGGCGTCGGCGCCACTCTCGGCCGCGGCCGCGTACCAGTAGTAGTGGTTGATCAGGCCGACGTCGAGAGTCCCGGTGTCGACTGCTTCCAGGATCGCGCTGTTGCCCTCGAAGATCTTGACGTCGTTCGCCTTGAGGTCGGTCAGCCACTTCTCGGCGGCCGGCTCGCCGGCGCTCACCCGCAAGGCGGTGACGAACGCCTGGAACGACGCGTTGGTCGGGGCGATCCCGACCCGACCCTTCCAGGCCGGATCGGTGAGCGCGGTGACCTCGTCCGGCACCTCCTCGGCGCTCAGCTCGTCGCCGTCGTACGCGATCACCCGGGCCCGACCGGTCAACCCGACCCAGGACCCGTCCCGGGAGGAGTAGTCCGCCGCGACCGCACCGGTCACCTCGGCCGGCAGCCCGGCGAGCAGTCCGGCGCCCGCGACGGCGCCCAGGGCTCCGGCGTCCTGGGAGAGGAAGGCCTGGGCGGGTGTCTTGTCGCCCTCTTCCAGAAGCTGGGCGGCCATCTCCGTGGTGCTGCCGTAGCGGGTCTCCACCGTGATCCCGGTGGCGGTCTCGAACTTCTCGATCAGAGGGCCGACCAGCTCCTCGTCGCGGCCGGAGTAGAGGACGACGGACTGCGGAGCCGAGGCGGCCCCTGCCTCCCCGCCGGATGCGGCGGGGTTCGAGGAGCCGCAGCCGGTGACGGTGGCGGCGAGAACCACGGCGCATCCCAGAGCGGCGAGACGACGACTGATGATCATGGAGTTCCTGACGATCGAGCGACGGACTCGGGCCTCCCCAGGTCTCGTGGCGGCCGAGGCAGCCAAGGCTAGCCTAACTCTCAATCGGCGGACTCCGGCCGTGCTCAGAGGATGGGATCCGAGCAGGATCACGGGCTCTCGCATCGTCTGGGCCCTGGCCTACCCCCCGACTCGGTGGCGGATGCAGCCACGGCGAGCTGCGGTTCGGAGGTCGGGAGGGTCAGGCGAGGTGGAAGACCTCCTCGGTGGACGCCCACCAGCCACCGTCGGGCACGGAGTCCAGCGGCTGCTGCATCGGATCGGTGAGCCTCCACCAGCGCTGTGTCTCCGGGTCGGCGGCGATCGCGGCCTGGTCGGCGGTCAGATCGTCGCCGGTGTACTCGTAGTAGGCGATCAGCAGGTTCTCCGGCTGACGAAGGTGGATCGAGTAGTTGGTGATGTGCGATGCCGCCAGCCGGCGCAGGACGGACGGCCAGACCTCGGCGTGGATCTCCACGTACTCGGCGATGGCCTCGGGGCGGACGTGGACGATCTCGCAGACGCGTTGCATCGATGACCTATCTGTCGTGGGTGGATTCCGGGCACCCTGGGTGCCCGGCAGGGCGGCACCTCACCGTAGCGAGGGTGGCGGCGACGGCCATGGACCGGCGACGCGCCTGGCGTCATCCCTCCTTGTCAACGGCCGTATGACGAGTATGCTTCCGTTCCGAGCGGCAAGTGATTTGTCAGTTCTGCTGCGCTGTGCGTCGAGTCCTTGACTCCGCGCGTCCTGCCACGTACTATCGGGGTTTGCCCTAGCCATTTCGACGACCCGTTTCTATTTGACACGGGCCGTTTGTCATGCGCAGAGCCACAACCAGATACTGCGAGTCTCGGAAGGACCCACTGTTGGCCGCCTCGCGCACTGCCCTCGATAGCCCCGCTGTTTCCACCACCGGTCG
>DATDBH010000173.1:0-10413 GCA_036524985.1 Microlunatus sp.
CGAGGCGACCTCCTCGGGCTTGCCCTTGTCAACCATGCCGGCCCCCATCCCCTTACGGTCGGCGCCGACATGGGTCGGAGCACGTGATGGTGTGAGAGTAGTGGCAGTTGGTACTCGTGGGAAGATCTCACAGGGAATTCATCGACACTCGCCCCGCGCGTCCCGTTGACGAACACACTTTCACGACGCACACTACGCCGCCTTCGGGTCCTGGACGTGGTCTGAGCGCCCGGCCCACGCCTACAGGCCGGGGTCGAGACCGAGCTCGGGGAAGACGGCCCTGCGGGTCGCGAGGATGGCCTGATCCAGCCGGCTGGTCGGGCTGAAGCCGGTCTCGAAGTCGACGAAACGGACCTCCACCCCGTCGGTCATCGCCGGCGGCACGTACGCCACCCCCAGCTCCGCCCGCCACCGCTCCGGCGTCAAGGTCTCCGGCGCCAGCGGCTGTCCACCGACGATCGCCAGCAGGTGCGTCCAGGCGCGCGGCACGACGTTGGTGATCGAATAGCCGCCGCCCCCGGTGGACACCCAGCGTCCCTCGCAGAGCTCGTCAGCCAGCTCGGCCAGGGCCAGGTACGAGGCACGCTGCCCGTCCACCGTCAGCTCCAGGTCGGCCAGCGGATCGTGCTGGTGGGAGTCGCACCCGTGCTGGGTGATCAGGATCTGCGGCTGGAAGGACCGCAGCGCCTGCGGCACCACCGCATGAAAGGCGCGAAGCCAGCCGCTGTCCCCGGTGCCCGCCGGCAACGCCACGTTGACCGCCGAACCGAGCGCGTTCGGTCCGCCGATCTCGTACGGGAAGCCGGTGCCCGGGAACAGCACAGCCGGCGTCTCGTGCAGGCTGATCGTCAGCACCCGGGGGTCGTTGTAGAAGATCTGCTGCACCCCGTCACCGTGGTGCACGTCGACGTCCACGTACGCGATCCGCTCGGCGCCGTTCGCCAGCAGCCAGCTGATCGCCACCGCGGGGTCGTTGTAGACGCAGAACCCGCTCGTGGCCCGCGGCATCGCGTGATGCAGACCGCCGCTGATGTTGCAGGCCCGCCGGACCTCGCCCTGCCAGACTCCCCGGACGGCCTCGGCCGTCGCCATGGCGATGGTCGCCGAGACCGCGTGCATCTCGGAGAAGATCGGGTTGTCGGTGCTGCCCAGCCCGTACGCCAGGTTCTCCACATTCGCCTTGACGGCGTCCACGTAGTCGCGGTCGTGGACGGCCAGGATGAGGTCGTCGTCGATCGGCGGTGGCGGCACGATCTCGAGCAGGTCGAGCACGCCCAGCTGCTCAGCCAGCTCGATGGTGTGCCGCACCCGGCCCGGGCCCATGGCGTGGTCGTGGCCGAAGTCGTACCTGGTCAGCTCCTCGGAGTAGACCAGCCGCCCGGTCATCGCCCGGCGCCCGGGTCGGCTCCCGGCGAACCGGTCGGACTCGCAGCCGCCCTGGCCGCCTCGGCCAGCGACCGGCTGCGGTCACGTGCCGCCTCCATCGCCCCCAGGAAGGCGGCGCGGACCTTGTGGTCCTCCAGCACTTTGACCGCGGCCGCGGTCGTGCCACCGGGCGAGGTGACGCGCTCGCGCAGCACCGTGGGATGCTCGCCGGTCTCGCGCAGCATGGTGGCCGAGCCGAGCATCGTCTGCACCACCAGCTCGGTGGAGATGTCGCGGGGCAGGCCGAGGTGCACACCGGATTCGATCATCGCCTCGACGACGAAGAAGAGGTACGCCGGCCCGGAACCCGAGATCGCGGTGACCGCGTCCTGGTAGCGCTCCGGGACGGTGACCACCCGGCCGGTGGCTGACAGGATCTCGGTCACGTGGTCCAGGTGCTCGGACCGGGCATACCGGCCGGGGGAGATCGCCGCCATGCCCTGATCCACCAGGGCGGGGGTGTTCGGCATCACCCGGACGACCGGGAGGTCCTCGCCCAGGCCGGCCTCGATGAACGCCGTGTCCACCCCGGCCGCGAGCGACACGACCAGGGTGCCGGGGCGCAGCGAGCCCGCGATCTCGCCCAGCAGCTCGCCCATGTCCTGCGGCTTGACCACCAGGACCACCGTGTCTGCCCTGGCTGCGGCCTCGTCGTTCTCCAGCATGGTGATGCCGTACCGCTCGATCAGGTCGGCCTGGCGCTCAGGCCGCCGATCCGTGGCCACGATGCGGCCGGCGTCCCAGCCCGCCCGGATCAGGCCGGACAGGACCGTCTCGCCCATCACGCCCGCGCCGAGGATGGCCAGCACGGGCGCGGACACCGCAGCGTCGAGCACGTCGACGCCGACCTGCTCCCCCATCGCTGTCAGCCCTGCCGGTCGCTGACCAGCCGGGACGCGACCAGCTCGGCGATCTGGACCGCGTTCAGCGCGGCCCCCTTGCGCAGGTTGTCGTTGCTGATGAACAGCACCAGGCCGCGACCGTCGGGAACCGAGCGATCGGCCCGGATCCGGCCGACGAAGCTGGCGTCCTGACCGGCGGCATCGAGCGGTGTCGGTACGTCCATCAGCGCGACCCCGGGAGCGTCCGCCAGCAGCGCGGTCGCCTCCTCGGGACTGATCGGCTCCGCGAACTCGGCGTGGATGGCCAGCGAGTGCCCGGTGAAGACGGGCACCCGGACGCAGGTGCCTGCGACCAGCAGATCCGGCTCGTGCAGGATCTTGCGGGACTCGTTGCGGAGCTTCTGCTCCTCGTCGGTCTCACCGCTGCCGTCGTCGACGATCGAACCGGCGAGCGGCAGCACGTTGAACGCGATGTTCTTGACGTACTTCACCGGGTCGGGGAAAGCCACCGAACGGCCGTCGAAGGCGAGGTCGGCGGCAGTGTCGGCGACCGCCTGCACCTGCGAGTCGAGCTCTGCCACTCCAGCGCCGCCGGAACCGGACACGGCCTGGTAGGTCGCCACCAGCAACCGGGTCAGCCGCGCCGCGCGGTGCAGCGGGGCGAGCACCGGCATCGCCGCCATGGTGGTGCAGTTGGGATTCGCGATGATGCCCTTGGGCGGCCGCAGCGCGTCGTCGGGATTGACCTCGCTGACGACCAGCGGCACCTCGGGGTCCATCCGCCAGGCCGAGGAGTTGTCGATCACGATCGCACCGGCGGCGGCGACCTGCGGAGCGGTGGCCAGCGAAGCCGTCTTGCCGTTGGAGAAGAGCGCCACGTCGAGCCCGGCGAAGTCGGCGGTGGCGGTGTCTTCCACTGTGACCTCGGCACCGGCGAAGTCGAGCTTCAGACCGGCCGATCGGGCAGAGGCGAAGAACCTGATCTCGGTGACGGGGAACGAGCGCTCCGCCAGCAGCGTCCGCATGACGCCGCCGACCTGACCGGTCGCTCCGAAAACTCCTACGCGCATGGAGTCAGACTACGGCCCCGTCGCCGGCTGCCGGCCCGACTTCCGTGCCGCGGTCGCCCCGGAGCCGGTCGGTGGGGAGCCGGTCGGTGAGCAGCCGGGAGAACTCGTCGGCCCAGGTCAGCTTCTGGACCAGATCTGCCCGGCCGTCCTCCGTCCGCCGTCGGCAGTGCTCCACGTAGGTCAGGGCGACCACGTCGACCGGGTCGTCGGCCAGGGCCGCGAAGGCGTCCAGCAGCTCACGCATCTCCTCCAGGCTGAAGCCCAGCGGCTTCATCCGCCGGATCAGCAGCAACCGCTCGATGTCGGCCTCGGTGTAGAGCCGGAAGCCACCGGTCGAGCGATGGGAGGGCGCGACCAGACCCTTCTCCTCCCAGTGGTGCAGGGTGCGCACCGACAGACCGAGCCGTTCAGCGACCACGCCGACCTGGACACCGTCCCCGACCGCCGCGCTCATTCGCCGGACCCCAACCGACCCGAGAGCCGGCCGTGCCAGTCCCGGCTGGGTTCGTTCAGGCCGATGATGCTGGCGCGCTTGCCGTGCTGGCGGTACTTCAGCTCGATCGCATCCAGGGCGGCGACGGTCGAGGAGTCGTAGATCTGGGACTGCGAGAGGTCGATGATCACCTCGGCCGGGTCGTTGACGTAGTCGAACTGGTAGACGAGATCGTTGCTGGAGGCGAAGAACAGCGGTCCGCGCACGGCGTACACCCGGGTGTTCTCATCCGGGTGAGCGACGTCGACGACCTCGGTGAAGTGCGCCACCCGGCGCGCGAAGAAGACGGTGGCCACCAGCACACCGACGATCACGCCGTACGCGAGGTTGTGGGTGACCACGGTGACCACGACCGTGCAGAGCATGATCACCGTGGCACTGAGCGGCATCCGACGCAGGGTCCGTGGATCGACGCTGTGCCAGTCGAACGTGCCCACCGAGACCATGATCATCACTGCCACCAGGGCGGCCATCGGGATCACGGCGACCAGATCACCGAGCCCGACGACCAAGATCAGCAGGAACAGGCCGGCGAGGAAGGTGGAGATCCGCGTCCGGGCACCCGAGACCTTGACGTTGATCATGGTCTGGCCGATCATGGCGCAGCCACCCATGCCACCGAACAGCCCGGTCACCAGGTTGGCGACACCCTGCCCCCATCCCTCGCGGGTCTTGTCGGAGTGGGTGTCGGTGATGTCGTCGACCAGCTTGGCGGTCATCAAGGACTCCAGCAGACCGACCAGGGCCATGGCGACGGCGTACGGTCCCACGATCCGCAGCGTGTCGATGGTCAGCGGCACCTGCGGCCAGAACAGGCTGGGCAGGCTGTCGGGCAGCGCTCCCTGATCGCCGACCGCCGGCACCTGGATGCCGGCAGCCAGGGCGACCCCGGTGAGCAGCACGATCGCCACCAGGGGCGCCGGCACCACCGCGGTGAGCCGCGGCAGCAGCACGATCACCGCGACGCCGACGGCCACCATCGGGTAGACCAGCCACGGCACCCCGATCAGCTGCGGGAGCTGGGCGGTGAAGATCAAGATGGCCAGCGCGTTGACGAAGCCGACCATCACGCTGCGGGGAATGAACCTCATCAGCTTGGCGACGCCGAGCAGACTGAGCGCGATCTGAACGACTCCGGCGAGCAGCACGGCCGCCACCAGGTAGTCGAGGCCGTACTCCCGGGTCAACGGAGCGACCACCAGCGCGATCGCCCCGGTGGCGGCCGAGATCATGGCCGGTCGGCCACCGGTGAACGCGATGGTCACCGCCATCGTGAACGAGGCGAACAGCCCGATCCGCGGATCCACGCCGGCGATGATCGAGAAGGAGATCGCTTCGGGAATGAGAGCAAGAGCGACCACCAGCCCGGCCAGCACCTCCGTCCGGAGTCGCCGAGGCGAACGGAGAGCACCGAGCACCGACACGTCCGGGGTGGTCGGCTGGCGGGTCGTGGACCCGGCGGAAGATGGCACGGCGGACACCTGGTTTCTGGGGATGGGCGAGCTGGTTGATCCGCGCGGGACGGCCCGGGTCGCATCCTGGGCCCGGCCGGGCTGCGACTCGTGGGATGCCGCGAAACAGGCGCGAGGGTGCGTGACGGTGGAGGCGGACGACCTCGGCCGCGCGCCGACTCTACCCTGACGTAAGGGTAGAGTTGAAACCCGGCCCGCCGACGGACACCGCCACGCCTCGGAGCCGCACGCGGTCGGCGAGGATGAGCCGGTGACCAGCTCCGACCCGCTCTCGCCGGCCCGCCCGAGGCTGGGCATCGAGGTCCTCATCGTGCTCGCCATCTCGCTCGGACAGTCCGGGGTCTACTCGGTGCTGCGGATCATCGAGCGGATGACCCGTGGGGTCCAGCTCAACCAGCAGACCTCGACGCTGAACGCCTCGGTGACCCCGGACCGGCCCTGGTTGGACCTCACCTACCAGCTGGTGGGGGTCGCGTTCGCGGTGGTGCCGGCGCTGCTGGCGCTCTACCTGCTGGGCCTGACCGATCGGCCGGCCACGCGACGGATCGGTTTCGACCTCACCCGGCCGGGCTTCGACGCCTGGTTCGGCACCGTCATCGCCGCCTGTATCGGGATCCCCGGCCTCGGTCTCTACCTGGTGGCCAAGGCGCTCGGGGTCAACACCCAGGTGCAGGCCTCGGGTCTCACCGACCACTGGTGGACCATCCCGGTGCTGATCCTGGCCGCCGCCCAGAACGCCGTGCTGGAGGAAGTGGTGATGATCGGCTACCTGTTCACCCGGCTGGGCCGGCTCGGTTGGCGGATCCCCGCGATCATCGTGACCAGCGCCGTGGTCCGCGGGTCATACCACCTCTACCAGGGCTGGGGCGGGTTCGCCGGCAACCTGATCATGGGCGTCGTGTTCGGTCTGATCTACCTGCGCTGGAAGCGGGTGATGCCGCTGGTGGTGGCGCACACTCTTCTCGATGTGGCGGCGTTCGTGGGGTACGCGCTGCTGGCGCCGCACGTCAGCTGGCTCTGAGGCGCAGGCCCGTTGATCAGGCCCACGCGCGCCGGCGTCACGAGCGGGCCCGTTGATCATGTCTTCGACACCAGGCTGTGGGCGAAGAACCGCACGTTGGCGGGCTTCTCGGCCAGTCGACGGACCAGGTATCCGTACCAGTCGGTGCCGTAGGGGACGTAGAGGCGCATCGTGTGCCCGAGTCGGGCCAGCCGTTCCTGCTCGGCCGGCCTGATGCCGTAGAGCATCTGCAGCTCGAAGGTGTCCTTGGTCCGCTGCTCCCGCTCGGCCAGCGCCAGCGCGATCTCCACCAGCCTGGGGTCGTGGGTGGCCACCATCGGATACCCCTGGCCGGCCATCAGGATCTTCAGGCACCGCACGTAGGCCTGGTCGATCTCCTTCGGATCGGTGTGCGCCACGGACGCGGGCTCCGCGTACGCCCCCTTGCACAACCGGATCCGCGACCCCTGGTACGCGAGGTCGCGGCAGTCGGCCTCGGTCCGGTAGAGGTACGCCTGCAGCACCGTCCCCAGCCACGGGTAGTCCCCTCGCAGCTCGCGGACGATCGCGAGCGTCGACTCGGTGGTGGTGTGGTCCTCCATGTCGATGGTCACCGTCGTCCCGGCCTCGAGAGCCGCCTCGCAGATCAGCTGGGCGTTCTCGGTGGCGATCTTCTCCCCGTCGCCACCCAGCAGCTGGCCGACGGCGGACAGCTTGACCGACACCTCGGCGACGTCGGCGAGACCGGCGTCCGCCAGGCGGCTCAGCAGCTCGAGGTAGGCGTCGGTCGTGGCGGCGGCTTGCGCCAGCTCGGTGGTGTCCTCACCGAGGTGGTCGATGGTCACGGTCAGTCCGGCATCGGCGACGGTGCGCGTCACCCGCAGAGCGTCGTCGGTGGACTCGCCGGCGACGTAGCGGTCCACCACCCGTCGGGTCACCGGCGCCCGGGTGATCGCGGACTTGATCGCTCCACTGCGGGAGACCTTCAGCAGCGCCTCACGAATGACCGGCATCTCGGGCTCCTCTCAGCCACCCCTGCGCTCAGTCGGGGGATGACCAGGAATCTAGTGGTCAGGCTCCGCCGACCCCACCGCCGGTCAGCGCATCCGCCACACCGGTGCCGTCGACCGCGTACGTCGGGTGCACCGGAGTGGCCAGGTTCAGCCGCGTGAAGGCGAGGGACTCGGCCAGGTCGGCCTCGCGCTTGGCCCGGGTGTCGGCCTTGCGGGTGTTGACCTCGAGCACCACGTGGCCGTCGAAGTCGGTCTGGGCCAGGTGCTCGAGCACCTTGGCCGCGTTCTGGTCGCCGCGGCCGGGCACCATGTGCTCGTCCTTGGCCGACCCGCTGCCGTCGGTCAGGTGGACGTGCCGCAGCCGTTCTCCCCAGGCCCTGGCCAGGTCGAGCGACTGCTGGTTGGCGGTCGAGGCGTGCGAGAAGTCCAGGGTCAGGTAGTCGTAGTCCAGCTCGGTCGGATCCCACCCCGGCATGTACGCCTTGAGCTCGCCACCCGGGGTGCGCCACGGGTACATGTTCTCCACCGCGAAGGTGATGCCGGTCTCCTCGGTGAGCCGCCGGACCCCGGCGACGAAGCCGCGGGCGTACTCCCGCTGCCAGCGGAACGGCGGATGCACCACGACCACCTCGCAGTCGAGCCGTCGAGCCGCCTCGGCGGAGCGTTCCAGCTTGGACCACGGGTCGTTGCCCCAGACCCGCTGCGTGATCAGCAGGCACGGGGAGTGCACCGACAGCACCGGCACCTGGTGGTAGTCCCGCAGCTTCTCGACCGCGTCGATGTCGGCGGCGACGGGATCGATGCCGACCATCAGCTCGACGCCGTCGTAGCCGAGCCGGCGAGCCAGCTCGAACGCGCTCGAAGTGGTCTCTGGGTAGACCGAGGAGGTCGACAGCCCGACCTTCGCGGTCGGCACCTTCACGGCACGCTCGACGGCATCGGACACGCCGCCCAGCGTAGCCCTCCCGTCAGCGGCCGCCCATGGGTCGCAGCGGCCGGTCGCGCGTAGGCTTCCGCGCGTGCCTGAGGAGAAGCTGCCGTTCCCGCGCGCGTACGTGGAGTTCCCCGACCCGGGCGACGGCGACACCGTGTACCGCTGCGACCTCACCTGGCTCACCTCGCACTGGACCTGCATCTTCGGCAGCGGCTGCCAGGGCATCTACGCCGACCGGCCCGACGACGGCTGCTGCACCCTCGGGGCGCACTTCGCCGACGCCGACGACGAGTCGCGGGTCCGCAAGTCCGTCCGCCAGCTGAGCGCCGACCAGTGGCAGCACAAGAAGGCGGCCAAGAAGGGTGGCTGGGTCGAGCTGGAGGGCCCGGACACCGTGGCCGACGGGGACGAGCCCGCCCGGAAGACGAGGGTCGTCGACGGGGCCTGCATCTTCCTCAACCGGCCCGACTTCCCCGCCGGCGCCGGCTGCGCGCTGCACCTGCTCGCCCTCGACCAGGGACGCAGCTTCGTGGAGACCAAGCCGGACGTGTGCTGGCAGCTGCCGCTGCGCCGTCAGTTCCGTACCGTCACCCGCGGCGACCAGACCACCTACAACGAGGTGACCCTGGGCGAGTACGTCCGGGAGGGCTGGGGAGCCGGCGGCCATGACCTCGACTGGTACTGCACGTCCAACACCGAGGCCCACATCGGCTCGCGACCGGTCTACCTCTCCAACCGCGACGAGCTGGTCGAGCTGATGGGGAAGAAGGCGTACGCGGTGCTGGCCGACCTGTGCGCCGAGTTCGACGCCACCC
The DNA here is from genome assembly GCA_036524985.1 of Microlunatus sp. Classification (GTDB taxonomy): domain Bacteria; phylum Actinomycetota; class Actinomycetes; order Propionibacteriales; family Propionibacteriaceae; genus Microlunatus. The sequence continues at coordinate 9,065 of DATDBH010000173.1, forward strand.
CGGGGTCGCTGATGCGGCACCCGGCCACGCTCCGGGCCTCGGCGACCCCAGGCTGACCTGCGGGACCTTTCGTACGGAGGGTGGCAAAATGCCCCCACCGGCGACTCGGGCGCGTGGGGCGTCACACTGGGGTCATGCGCTTGGACCACCTGTCGTACGCAGCCGGTCCCGATGGCGCCCGTGCCACTGCTGGAGAGCTGGGCCGACTGCTGGGGTCCGAGTTCGTGGATGGCGGCTTCCACCCCCGGTTCGGCACCCGCAACTTCACCCTCCCGCTGGCCGCCGGACGCTACGTCGAGGTGGTCGAGGTGCTGGACCACCCGGCGGCGGACAAGGCGGTCTTCGGACAGGTCGTCCGGGCCCGATCGGCCGAAGGTGGCGGCTGGCTCGGCTGGGTGGTGGCCATCGAGGACATGGCCGAGGTGGAGACCAGGATCGGCCGGCAGGCGATCGAGGGACACCGACACCTCCCCGACGGAACGCTGCTCGAGTGGCGACAGCTCGGCGTCCGCGGGCTGCAGAGCGATCCGCAGCTGCCGTTCTTCGTCCAGTGGCGCAGCGACGCCGCCATCCACCCGTCGGTGGGCGGCGGCCGCGTCGACCTGCTCGGAGTCGAGATCGCCGGCTCGCAGCACCGGGTCGAGGACTGGCTCGGCGGGTCGGCGGCCCACGCACTAGCCGACATCCCGATCGAGTGGGTGGCCCCGCGGGGGCAGCCGGGCCTGATCGCGGCCACCTTCGGTACGCCGAACGGCGTCGTGCGCATCTAGGGTTGCGCCTGAGCACTCTGCTCGGTCCTGCGGCCGATGAGGCGGGCAATCTGCACAGGCTGTGCGACGGGAAACCACTCGGGAGTCAAGGATCGTCCACCCGCCTAACGTGAGTCCATGGTGCTGCGCATCCGAGAAGAGGCCGCCGGTCTGCCGGTCTACCGACCCGGCCGGCGTCCGCCGCTGGTCGACGGGCTGCCCGCGTTCAAGCTGTCCAGCAACGAGAACCCCTATCCCCCACTGCCCGGCGTGCTCGCCGCTGCGACGCAGGCGTGTGCCGAGCTCAACCGCTACCCCGACATCACCGCGGCCGCGCTGACCGAGGTCCTGGCCGGTCGGCTGGGCGTCGCGCCCGAGCGGATCGCCTTCGGCACCGGGTCGGTGGCCGTCCTCTTCCACCTGCTCAACGTGCTCGGTCGGCCGGGGGCCGAGGTCGTGTACGCGTTCCGCAGCTTCGAGGCGTACCCGATCGCCACCCAGCTGAGCGGGGCCACCGGCGTGCCGGTGCCGTTGACGTCGGCGTACGAGCACGACCTGGACGCCATGCTCGCGGCGATCGGCCCGGCGACGGTGGCCGTC
>DATDBH010000174.1:0-13801 GCA_036524985.1 Microlunatus sp.
CATCCGCTGCGTGTGCTTGCGGCCCTCGGAGCCGGTCATGCCCTGGACGATGACCTTGGACTCGGAATTCAGAAAGATCGCCATGTCAGTTCGCCCCTCAGCCTGCAGCCAGCTCGGCGGCCCGACGGGCCGCTCCGTCCATCGTGTCCACCTGTTCCAGCCCCGGTAGGGCAGCGTCCTTGAGGATCTGACGGCCCAGATCGGCGTTGTTTCCGTCCAGCCGGACGACCAGCGGCACGTCCACGTGCTCGTCCCGGCTGCCCAGCAGCTCGAAGGCCTGCACGATGCCGTTGGCCACCGCGTCACAGGCGGTGATGCCACCGAAGACGTTCACGAAGACGCTCTTCACCTGCTCGTCGCTGATGATGATCTCCAGGCCGTTGGCCATCACCTCCGCGCTGGCGCCGCCGCCGATGTCGAGGAAGTTGGCGGGCTTGGGTGATCCGGCGAACTCCTCCCCCGCGTACGCCACCACGTCCAGCGTGCTCATCACCAGGCCCGCACCGTTGCCGATGATGCCGACGCTGCCATCGAGCTTGACGTAGTTCAGACCCTTGGCCTTGGCCGCCGCCTCCAGCGGGTCCTCCGCCGACTTGTCGGCCAGCTCGGCGTGGTCGGCGTGCCGGAACTCGGCGTTCTCGTCCAGCGACACCTTCCCGTCCAGGGCCACGATCTTGCCCTCGGCGGTCTTCACCAGGGGGTTGACCTCGACCAGGGTGGCGTCCTCGCCCTCGTACACCTTGCCGAGCAGCTGCAGCACCCGGGCGATCTCGACCGCGTCATCACCCTCGAACCCGGCCGCCGCGACGATCTCATCGGCCTTGGCCTGGTCGATGCCGACGTTCGGGTCGACGGGGACCCGGGCCAGCGCCTCGGGACGCTCGACGGCCAGCTGCTCGATCTCCATGCCGCCCTCTTTGGAGCACATGGCGAGGTAGCTGCGGTTCGCACGGTCCAGCAGGAGAGAGAAGTAGTACTCCTCGGCGATGTTCGCCCCTTCGGCGATCATCACCTTCTGCACCACGTGGCCCTTGATGTCGAGGCCGAGGATCTCACCGGCCTTCTCGGCGGCTTCCTCCGGCGACTTGGCGACCTTGACGCCGCCCGCCTTGCCGCGACCGCCGGTCTTGACCTGCGCCTTGACCACCACGACCGGGCTGCCGATCTCTGCCGCCGCGGCCGACGCCTCCTCCGGGGTGACGGCGGTGATGCCGCGCAGGACGGGAACCCCGTGTTTCTCGAAGACGTCTCTCGCCCGGTACTCGTACAGATCCACTCTGGCCTCCATGTCCGTGTCCGCCCCGCGCGACCCGTTCCAGGGCGCGGCAAGAGGGCGTCGTCGCTGGCGTTCGGGCCTGAGCCTAGTGGTTGCGGCCGGACGTTCGTCGTGGGTGTCCGGTGTCCAGGTGCGTGCATCGCAGGGCCGAGGAGGGAGGGATGCCGAGTCGCATCGCGACCGAGGAGAACGCAGCGAGGTGCGTGCCTGGGCGCCGGACACCTCGGCGAACGTCCGGCCGTGACCACTCGTGGTCGGTGCTGGCAGGAGCGACCCGGGCTAGCGGTCGGCGCCGCTCACGTTCGCTCGCACCCAGGCCACGATGTCGGCCATCGTCGACCCGGGGGTGAAGACGTGCGCGACGCCCATCTCCGCCAGCTCCGCCCGATCGGCTTCCGGGATGATGCCGCCCCCGAAGACGACGACGTCCGACGCGTCGGCCTCGGCCAGCTGGTCGACGACGCGTCGGAACAGGGTCAGATGCGCACCGGAGAGGACGGACAGCCCCACGGCGTCGGCATCCTCGGCCAGGGCCGTGGCGACGATCTGCTCGGGCGTCTGGTGCAGACCCGTGTAGATGACCTCCATCCCGGCGTCACGCAGTGCGCGGGCGACGACCTTGGCCCCCCGGTCGTGCCCGTCGAGCCCGGGCTTGGCCACCACGATCCGCAGCGGGCGCGAGCCGGCGGGCGCCTCGTCTGGACCAGACGGTTCCCTGCCGGCATCGGTTGCCACGCGGAGAGCATATCGACCCGGATCCTGAGGTGAGAGAGGTAACCTTTCTCCGTGCTCGGATCCGCCATCGGAGGCATTTCACGCGTGCTGACGCGCGACGTGCCCAGGGTGGCGTCCGGGATGGCCCGCGAGGCGGGTTGGGTGACGGCTCACCTGATGACGTACCCCCTCGGGCTGCTCGCCGAGCCGAGTCCCAAGCCGGACCGTCACAACCTGGGGGGACTGAGCCCGCACCAACGCGGCCTCGTCCACTACGCCGTCGACGCTGCGGCCACGCCGATCCTGCTGGTCCACGGCATCGTCGACAACCACACCATCTTCTCCCCGTTGGAACGCGCGTTGCGTCGACGGGGGTTCACCGACCTGTCCTCGTTCGACTACGGCGTGCTGACCAGCGATGTCCGCGCCACGGCCCAGGATCTGGCGACCGCGATCGAGAGGCTGACGGCCGAGTCCGGCTACGAGAAGGTGCATGTGATCGGACACAGTCTCGGCGGTCTGATCGCCCGGTACTACGTCCAGCGGATGGGGGGACACGAGCGGGTCCACACCGTCGTCACGCTCGGCACGCCGCACCAGGGCACGGTGTTGGCCCGGGCCGGTTCGGTGCTCCCTCTGATCCGGCAGCTGCGCCCGGACTCCGACCTGATCGCCGAGCTCGGCGAACCGGCAACCGGCTGTGACACCCGCTTCATCGCGTTCCACAGTGACCTCGATCAACTGATCCTCCCGGGCCGGAACGCACGCATCGAGCACCCCGATCTGCGGGCCCGCAACGTCGCCGTCCACGGCATCGGGCACATGTCGCTGACCAACGACGGTGGCATCGCGTTCCAGATCGCCGCCGCCCTCGCCCAGCTCGACGACCGGATCGAGCTCGACCCGCACGAGACCACCGTGGCGAGCTCCCTGGTCGACTGAGTCGAGCTCGGACCTGCGCAGAACACGCTCCCCCAGGTATCCTGGAGGCCGCGCCGGTTGCGTGGTCCTCGGGGGTGGACCGACGGTTTGAGCTTTGGTTATCAGTCCGTTATCTTCGTCACAGCCCATGGGTCGGGCTCCGGCGTCTTGACACGGATCGATGACGACGTCGGAACAACGAGGGGAGCGGGCCAAGTGGCAGCGCAGCGAGCCGAGCACCGTGGCTGGCTGTCCCACGGTCTGGCCGCCCTGGCCATCTCTGCCCTCGGACTCGCCGTGGCCGGTTCGGTGTCGTTGACGACCAGCGCGCAGCCCCTCGATGCCTCCGTCCCTGCCGCCGGCACCGTGCAGACCGATCCGGCGGGCACCTCGACGTCCCCCGGCACGGTCCCGGGCTCGGCCGTCCCCGGGGGGCCGGTCACCGGTACGCCGACGGCGACCGAAGCCGCGGCGGCCGATCCGAGCCTGGCCGCCTTCACCCGGCCCGAGGCGGCCGTCGACACCACGCGCAGCGCCCGCCTTCAGGCCGCGGTCGTGAAAGAGCGGGCCGCTCAGCGCGCTGAGGGTCTGGCGAAGTCCGCCGAGGAGGCCACGCAGTCCGCCCGGCAGGCCGGAGGTGCCGCGCGCAGCCAGGAGCTCGCCACCAGCGAGCGCGCTACCCGCGAGGCGGCGGTCAAGATCGCTCAGGAGCGACTCGCCGCCGCCGTCCGCAAGCGGGTTGCCGCCGAGACCGAGCGCCAGGGCATCGAGACGACCACCACCACAACCACCACCCCGACGCCCGGCACGGACCTCTCCGTCTCCGTCCCGGCCGGCGGTGGCAGCGCCTCCCCGGTGCCGGGTGCCGTCATCGGCGCCCACTTCGGGCAGTACGGCTCCTGGTCCCGCTACCACACCGGTCTCGACTTCCGCGCGAGCTACGGCACGCCCATCAAGGCCGTGGCCACCGGTGTCGTCGTCTATGCCGGCAACAGTGGCGACTGGGCCGGCAACCACGTCGCGATCCGGCACGCCGGCGGCGTGACCTCGATGTCCTCCCACATGTCCTCGATGGCGGTCAGTGCCGGTCAGTCCGTCACGGCCGGCCAGACCATCGGCTACGTCGGCAGCACCGGCCGGTCCTTCGGCCCGCACCTGCACTTCGAGCTCTACCCCGCCGGGGTCAGATACGGCGACGTCTACCGGGCGATCAACCCGGTCCCCTGGCTGCGCACGATCGGCGTCAACGTCAACTGAGCACTGCCGTCGACGTCCGTCAGCCGACGTCCGTCGACCGACGGCAAACTGTGGTGGGCAAGCCGCGCGCGGCTGCGAAGGCCGTCGACTGACGGGAAACACCGAACACCGCCTCGTGGGCGACCTCGGCGCGCTCGATCCCGACAACCGGTTGGGATAGGCCGAGTGCCGCAGGAACCGCAGGTCAGAGACCTGGCTCACAGGCTCTCGGAGACCTTCGTCACACATCGCCGCTCAGAGGTGCAACCACCCTGTCAACTGGTACAGCTCGACTTTGGACGCGTGTTATCAATCCGTTATGGTCGATGAAAGTTCACCGAATCCAGCAGTCGCTGGAGAGCTTCACTGGCTGAATCCGATGACGTCGCGACCAGGGATTCCGGCCTCGCTGAAGAGACCCGACCTGTCGTCGATCGAGGAGTTCCAGCCGTGCCCCGAACGCAGTCCCAGCGCGCCCTAGCGCGCCGAGCCGTCCCCGGCAATGCCCGAAAGCCCGAGACCGTACGCTCACTCAGCGGCGTCGTCAACGCCGGCTTGGCCACCCTCGCCGTCTCGGTGCTCGGCCTCGGCGTCGTCGTCTCCACGATGGGAACCAGCTCGGCTCAAGACACTCACGTCGCCCCCGCCACTACGCCGGTCGTCACCACGGTGGCCCCCGGGGTCAAGCAGCCCTCGGTCTTCCAGCGCGACGCCAGCACCATCAGCCGATCGAACTTCCGAGCCGCCCTGTCCAGCAGCGCGCAGGCCGACGCCTTGGACTCGCTGGCCCTGACCGAGGCCTCCGAGAAGGCGGCCGAGCCGATCCAGATCGACGAGCAGGCCGTCACGGCCCGCGCTGCCCTGCTGGCGAAGGAGTCGAAGGCTGCCGCGAAGCGCGACGACCGGCTCGAGAAGAAGAAGGAGGCGGCCGAGAAAGCCGCCAAGAAGAAGGCCGCGGCAGCCAAGAAGGCGCTGGGCGTCGCCACCATGCCGTTGAAGTCCTACAGCATCGCCGCCCGCTTCGGTGACGTCGGCGCCTGGGCCCGCTATCACACCGGTTTCGACTTCTCCGCGCCGATCGGCACCCCGATCTACGCGCCGACCGCCGGTGTCGTCGTGCACGCCGGCAGTGGTGGCAACGCCGGCGGTTGGGCCGGCAACTACGTGGTCATCAAGCACGCTGACGGAACCCGGACCCTCTATGCCCACATGTCCTCGATCTCGGTGCAGTCCGGCGCCAAGGTCACCGGCGGGACCCGACTCGGCCAGGTCGGCCAGACCGGTCGGTCGTTCGGCCCCCACCTGCACTTCGAGGTCTACCCGGCCGGCTCCGAGCCGGGCGACGTCTACAGCGCGGTCAACCCGCAACCGTGGCTGAACAAGCTCGGCCTCAAGCCGTAAGCACCCACGAGGCCGTGCCCAGTGCACGGCGGCGACGGGTTCGACGCCTACCGAGACCGAGACCGGGTGCGCGACGACGCCGACCCGATGACCTAAGGCTCTCGACCTACAGCTTCTCGATCGGAGCGTGCCGGACGGCCAGCCGCTTCATCCCGTGCGAACCGAAGTCGACGTCGGCTCGCGGGTCGTCGGTGGTCCCGGACGTGGCGATCACCGTACCGAGTCCGAAGCTGGTGTGCAGCACCTTGTCCCCCGCGGCCAACGTCGGGACCGCCCTGGCCGCCCGCCGTCCGGAGCCGAACGCCGGGGACCCGCTCTCCGCCCCACCGCCCGAACGGCGCCGCCAGCCGGTCTGACTGGTCGCCGAGGTGTTCCGCCAGCTCGTCGCCGCCGAGGCCAACCGCCGCCAGTCGACCAGCCGGTCAGGGATCTCGGCCAGGAACCGGCTCGGTGGGTTGTGCTGCGGCGCGCCCCAGGCCGATCTCACGATGGCACGGGTCAGATAGAGGCGCTGGCGCGCGCGGGTGATCCCGACGTAGGCAAGTCGCCGCTCCTCCTGCAGCTCCTTGTCGTCCTTCGCCGCCAGCGAGCGCTGATGCGGGAAGACCGCGTCCTCGAGCCCGGTCAGGAACACCGTGTCGAACTCCAGTCCCTTGGCCGTGTGCAGGGTCATCAGCGTGACGACTCCGGCCGACTCCCCCTGGTCGGGGATCTGATCGGAGTCGGCGACCAGGGCGACCCGCTCCAGGAAGGCGCCCAACGAAGGATCGGGCTGCGGCGCTCCGGCGGCCAGACTGAGCACACCGTCGTCCTCCGCCGACGACTCCCCCGACGGCGCCAGCTCACCGGTCTGTGGGTCGACGCCGGTCAGCTGGGCCAGCTCCGCCAGCTCGTCGACCGTGAGCGCGGCCAGGTCCTCGGCGCTGAGGTCGAAATCCCCCGGCCCGACCGGCGTCGCCTCGGCCACGAACTCGCGGGCCACGCCGATGAGCTCCTGCAGGTTCTCCAACCGGGTCTCGTCCTGGGGGTCCTCGGAGGCGCTCAGCTCGTTCAGGTAGCCGGACTTCTCCAGCACGCTGAGCAGGATCTGGTCGGCCGGCGTCCCCGCGGCCACCATCGCCTCGTGCTCGTCCATGAACCCGGCGAACTCGGTGAGCAACCGGGCCGACCGGCTCGCCAACCCGTCGATCTCGTGGACCCGGCGCAAGGCGTCGCCGAAGCTGATCCGCTCGCGAGCGGCCAGGTCGGCCACTGCACCCTCGGCCTTGTCGCCGATCCCCCGCTTGGGCACGTTCAGGATCCGCCGCAACGACACGTCGTCGGCCCGATTGGCGATGGCTCGCAGGTAGCCGATCGAGTCCCGGATCTCGCGCCGCTCGTAGAAGCGCACCCCGCCGACCACCTTGTACGGCATGCCGACCCGGATGAACACCTCCTCAAAGGCTCGCGACTGCGCGTTGGTGCGGTAGAAGACGGCCACGTCGCCGTAGCGGATGCCCTGCTCGTCCCGCAGCTTGTCGATCTCGCCGGCGACGAACTGGGCCTCGTCGTGCTCGCTGTCCGCGACGTACCCGGTGATCAGGTGACCGTCACCCGCGTCGGACCACAGGCTCTTGGGCTTGCGGCCCTCGTTCTGCACGATCACCGCGTTGGCAGCGTTCAGGATGGTCTGGGTGGAGCGGTAGTTCTGCTCCAGCAGGATGGTGCGGGCCCCGGGGAAGTCCGACTCGAAGTCGAGGATGTTGCGGATCGTCGCCCCGCGGAAGGCGTAGATCGACTGATCGGAGTCACCCACCACCATCAGCTCGGGCGGTTCGGCGGCCAGCTCGCCCGGCGGCGGCTCGACGTCGGCCGAGCACAGCTCACGGATCAGCACGTACTGGGCGTGGTTGGTGTCCTGGTACTCGTCGACCAGCACATGCCGGAACCGTCGCCGGTACTGCTCACGCAGCTCGGGGAAGGCCTGCAGCAGGTGCACGGTGGTCATGATGATGTCGTCGAAGTCGAGGGCGTTGGCCGCCGCGAGGCGACGCTGGTAGTCCGCGTACGCCGCCGCGTTGCTCTTCTCGATCTCGGTCTCCGCGCGTGACGCCGCGGTCTCGTGGTCGACGAGCTCGTTCTTGTTGGTCGAGACCCAGCTCATCACCGCCCGGACGGGGAACTTCTTGGGGTCCAGCTCGAGGTCGGTCAGCACCAGCTGCATCAGCCGCTTGGAGTCGGCGTCGTCGTAGATCGAGAAGGTGCGCGACAGACCGAACCGGTTGATCTCGCTCCGCAGGATCCGGACGCAGGCGGAGTGGAAGGTCGAGATCCACATCAGCTTCGCGCGGTTGCCGATCAGGTCGGCGACGCGGTGCCGCATCTCGGCCGCGGCATTGTTGGTGAAGGTGATGGCCAGCACCGAGCCGGGGTGGACCTTGCGCTCCCCCACCAGGTAGGCGATCCGGCGGGTCAGCACCCGGGTCTTGCCCGAGCCCGCGCCGGCCACCACCAGCACCGGTGCACCCTCGTGCAGCACGGCGTCTCGCTGCGACGGGTTGAGTCCCTCGAGGAGGTCGACCCGGTGCGGTCGGGCGCTCCGACGGCTGTGACGCGCGGCGTCGGCGCCGGCGTCCACCGGTGTGCCGGCGTCCGGACTCACCAGAGCCTCCCAGGTCAGCTCGTCGGCGGTCGGCGGTCGACCGTGGGCAGATTCGTGCTGTGGCGCTGCTGTCATCTCGGCACCACCCTAGACGTCACCACCCACGCCTAAGATCGGCTGCATGGTGTGGCGGCGGATCAGGGTGAAGACAGTGCTCAAGCACGCTGTGCTGGCCGCCGCCGCCGTGCAGGGGGTGACCCTGCTGGCCCTGATGGCCATCGACCAGCGGCGCAAGCGCAACCGCGCGGCCGCGGCGTTCCCGCGGGTGCCGCCCCGGTCGGTCACCGCCGGCGGCTCCGAGGTGACCGTCTACACCTACGGTGAGGACCTCTACTACGACATGCTCGGCGCGATCCGGCAGGCGCGGTCGGAGGTGTTCTTCGAGACCTTCATCTGGAAGAGCGACGGGATCGGGGAGTCGTTCAAACGGGCCCTGGTCGACGCGGCCGAGCGAGGCGTCCAGGTCTACGTGGCGTACGACGGCTTCGCCAACCTCGTCGTGCCCCCCGCCTTCTTCGACCTGCCGCCGTCCATCAAGGTCCGCCGACACCCGGTGGTCGCCAGTCCGTTCCGGCTGTTCCGCAACTCCGGCCGTGACCACCGCAAGCTCCTCGTCGTCGACCACGACGTCGCCTTCGTGGGTGGGTACAACGTGGGTTCGCTGTACGCGACCGACTGGCGCGACACCCACGCCCGGCTGACCGGCGACATCGTCTGGGACATGCGGAACGCCTTCATCGACTACTGGAACCTGTTCGTCGGACCCGGGCGGCCGGCGTTGCCCGACTCCGGCAGTGACCACTGGCAGTCCGACATCCGGGTGCACCGCAACCTGCCGCGGCTGCTGGTCTACCCGATCCGCAACATGTATCTGGACGCCATCGATCGGGCTTCCCGGCACATCTACCTGACCCATGCCTACCTGATCCCCGACGCCGACATGCTGGGCGGCCTGATGCGGGCCGCCCGACGCGGGGTCGACGTCCGGATCATCGTGCCGGCCGAGTCGAACCACATCGTCGCCGACTGGTTGTCGCGGGGCTTCTACGGTCAGCTGCTGCGCAGCGGGGTGCGGCTGCTGCTCTACCAGGGCGCGATGGTGCACGCCAAGACCGCCACCATCGACGGCCAGTGGTCGACCATCGGCACGGCCAACATCGACCGGATCAGTCTGCTCGGCAACTACGAGATCAACATCGAGGTGTTCAATCCCGAGGTCGCCCGACAGCTCGAGGAGATCTTCGCCGTCGACTCCTCCAACACCGTCGAGCTGACCGAGTCCGGCTGGAAGAGCCGGCACGCGATGGTCAAGTTCTCCGAGACCGTGTTGGCGCCGTTGCGGCCGCTGCTCTAGCGGAGCAGTCCGCCACAGCCTTGCGGTCCGGCGCGAACACCGTCAGACTTGTGGTCTGACCACATGGTCTGACCACAGCAGGACGCACCGCCACGGAGGACGATGAGCGACCAACGAGCCTGGCAGGTCGTGCTCGGCCGGATCGAGCGCGATCTGGCGAACGGCGTCCTCGAACCCGGTGACCACCTGGCCCCCGAGCGCGCCCTGGCGGCCGAGCTCGGAGTGGGTCGGTCGAGCGTGCGGGAGGCCGTACGGGTGCTCGAGGTGCTGGGTCTGCTCCGCACCCAGACCGGGTCGGGCCCCACCTCCGGTGCGGTGATCACGGCCGCGCCGAGCGACGGCATGTCCGTGCTGATGCGACTCCAGGTCGCCGCGCAGGGCTTCCGGGTGGACGATGTCGTCCGCACCCGTCTGCTGCTGGAGACGGCCGTGATCGGCGAGCTCGCCGAGCTCCGCACCGCCGACCTGACCGAGGCCGACGCCCTGTTGCTCGCGATGGATGACCGGAGCCGGACCAGTGCGGAGTTCCTGGCCCTGGACGCCCAGTTCCACCTCGCGCTGGCCACCGCGGCCGGCAACCAGGTGGTGATCGCGACCATGGCCGGCCTGCGCACCTCGATCGAGGGTTACGTGCTGGCCGGCGCCGCCCAGCTCAGCGACTGGACGCCGGTCGCCGATCGGCTCCGCGCCGAGCACCGCGCGATCGTGGCGTCGGTCCGTGCGCACGATCCAGCTGCGGCCCGACGGCAGCTGGACGCGCACATCACGGGTTACTACGCCGAGACCTTCCACCCACACGGATCCACCCCCTCGAAGGAGAGCTGACATGGTCGAACGCCACCTGCCCAAGCCGCGAGATCTCGCACCGCTGATGCAGTTCAAGAAGCCCGAGCTGAGCGCGAAGAAGCGGCGGCTCGAGCGGGCCCTGACCGTGGCGGATCTGCGCGCGATCGCGAGACGGCGGACACCGAAGGCCGCGTTCGACTACACCGAGGGTGCCGCGGAAGGCGAGATCTCCCTGGCCCGCGCGCGACAGGCGTTCGAGGACATCGAGTTCCACCCGTCGATCCTGCGCGACGTCTCGCGGGTGGACACGTCCCGCGAGGTGCTCGGTGCCCCGGTCGCGCTGCCGTTCGGCATCGCGCCGACCGGCTTCACCCGGATGATGCAGAGCGAAGGCGAACGGGCAGGCGCAGCCGCAGCGGGCGCAGCCGGGATCCCGTTCTCGCTGTCGACGATGGGGACGTCCTCCATCGAGGACGTCCAGGCGGCGAACCCGCACGGCCGCAACTGGTTCCAGCTCTACATGTGGAAGGACCGGGACCGCTCGATGGCCCTGGTGGACCGCGCAGCCCGGGCGGGCTTCGACACCCTGCTCGTGACGGTTGACGTCCCCGTGGCCGGTGCCCGACTGCGGGACAAGCGGAACGGGATGTCGATCCCGCCGGCCCTCACTCCCGGGACCGTGATCAACGCCCTCCCGCGGCCGGCCTGGTGGATCAACTTCTTGACCACCGAGCCGTTGGCCTTCGCCAGCCTCGATCGGTGGAGCGGAACCGTCGCCGAGCTGCTGGACACCATGTTCGACCCGACGGTCGACTTCGAGGACCTCCGGTGGATCAAGGAGCAGTGGCCCGGCAAGGTCGTGGTCAAGGGCGTGCAGAACGTCGCCGACGCCAAGCGGCTGGCCGACCTCGGCGTGGACGGCATCACCTTGTCCAACCACGGCGGGCGCCAGCTCGACCGGGCGCCGATCCCCTTCCATCTGCTGCCCGAGGTGGTCCGCGAGGTCGGCGACGACCTGGAGGTGCACCTGGACACCGGCATCATGTCCGGGGCCGACATCGTGGCCGCGGTGGCGTTGGGCGCGCGCTTCACCCTGATCGGGCGCGCCTATCTGTACGGCCTGATGGCCGGCGGTCGTGAGGGCGTCGATCGGGTGATCGACATCCTGCGGAGCGAGATCGAGCGGACGATGCGGCTGCTCGGCGTGGTGTCGCTGGACGAGCTCGAGCCTCGGCACGTCACCCAGCTCGCCCGCTTGGAACCGCGTCCTCGCTGAGACCTGGAGGTACGACGGACGGGCAGGGTCAGGCGTTGACCGAGGACCTCGCCTCGGCACCGCTCTCCGCGTCGGCCCTCTTCCTGGCCCGCGAGGATGCGACGTAGAGGCCGGCGAGAGTGATCAGCAGGATCGCGCCGTACACCCACCAGCGGGTGTCGGCCGGCACGCCGAAGCTCTTCAGCAGGACCCGCGAGTTGCTCAGCAGGATCAGACCACCGATCGCCACGCCGAGCAGGTGGGTGGGGGCGTACCGGACCAGCACGGCGGCGAGCGGGGCAGCCACCAGACCGCCGGCCAGGAGCGCGAGGGCGAACCCCCAGTTGATGCCGGCGGCTCCGAGTCCGACCAGGAAGCCCAGGCTCGCGGCCGCGGACACCGCGAACTCGGACGTGTCGACCGAACCGATCACCTTCCGCGGCTGCAGCCGACCGTCGGCGAGCAGGGCCGGGGTCGCAACGGGGCCCCACCCACCGCCGCCGGTGGCGTCGATGAAGCCGGCGAACAGACCGAGGGGCGCCAGGAACTTCAGGCTGATGGCCCGCTTGAACTTCGGCGGCGCGAACCCGATCACGAACCGGGCCAGCACGTACGCGCCGAGCACCGCCAAGATGGCGGCCATGATCGGCGCCGCCGCCTCGGTGGACAACGAGGACAGGACCGTCGCGCCGAGGAAGGCGCCGATCGCTCCCGGCCCGGCGATCCGGGACACGACCCGCCAGTCCACGTTCTTCAGCTTCCAGTGCGAGAGACCGGAGGCGAGATTGGTGCCGAGCTCGGAGAAGTGCACCGAGGCGGAGGCTGCCGCGGGCGTGAGCCCGGCAAGGATCAACAGCGAGCTCGAGGTGACCCCGTAACCCATGCCGAGACTGCCGTCGACGAGCTGGGCGACGAACCCGACCAGGGCCAAGATGATCAGCTTGCGCATGAAGGGTCTTTCTCTGCAGGAGCTCAAAACCCTAGTAGTTATCTAGGAATTGATCGAAACCCTAGCACCTGGCCTCCGACAGGCATCAACCCAGCGTCTCGCTCAGTGGACGCCGGTTTCAGAACGGGGAACCGGGGCGCTGCCTCACCGGGCCCTCCGCACCGAGGACGGTCCGCGCTAGACCCAGGCGTTCGGGTTGGCGACGAGTGCCGACACGGTCTCCGGCAGGGTGCCCGACGCCACGTGCGCCAGGGTCACCCCTTCCAGGATCGCGCGCTCGGAGGCGCGCAGGGCGATCCACACTTCCTGGAGCGAGGCCGCCGCACCCTCGTACTCCAGGTGCTCCGGCCGACTTCCGCGGACGTTGGCCAGCTCGCCGTCGAGAGCACGGATGACGTCGGCGATGCTGATCTCCGACGCCGGACGGGCCAGCCGGTAACCCCCGTCGGGCCCCCGTTGGCTGCGCAGCAGGCCGCCACGACGTAGCTCCCCGAGGATGCTCTCCAGATACTTGTTCGGGATCTTCTGCGCTCCGGAGAGCTGCTCCACCGTACGGGGAGCGTTGGCGGCCGCGAGCTCGACAACGGCCCGTAGCGCGTAGTCGACTCGTGCAGACAGCCTCATGGGGTGACTGTAGTGGCAATTGCCCGGCGGGTCGGTCCGCTGAGCCAACCCGACCTCCGACCGGCTACCTCCAGAACACGGCCACGCACGCGTTGACCAGCGTCAGTGCGGTGATCAGTCCCCACAGCCCCTTCGGGATGGACTGGAACTTGCGGTTCTTCGCGACCAGCAGCACGACGACCGCCGCCACCCCCAGCTTCACCCCGAGCTTGGCGTGGTTGACCGGATCGGCCGGGTCGCTCGCGAGCTCCAGCACGACCGCGAGGGCGAGCCCGCTGGTGAGCTGGGTCCAGGCACCGATCAGCATGGTCCGGCTCACCTCCGGCTCCACCGCCCGGAACTGCACCAGGCAACCACCCAGCAGCGCGGCGAAGCCGATCAGGTGCACCAGCGTCAGGAACTCATAGACGAGGTGCATGAGCGTGAGACTAGTGACTCACGAGGCAGGTGGGGCGCACATGTCTCGGCACGTCGTCGGACGGGTCCGACGATTCTCCGCGCGGGCCCCTACGGTTGGCTGCCATGGGCATCATCGGCTGGATCTTGATCGGACTCATCATGGGCGCGCTGGCCAAGGCCGCCCTGAACCGGAAGGGCGGCAGCTGGGTCGGCTCGCTGCTGATCGGCGTCGTCGGCGCCCTGGT
>DATDBH010000175.1:0-4646 GCA_036524985.1 Microlunatus sp.
ACAGGGGTGCGGCCCGTCGACAGGACCGGATGCTACGGGGTCGTCACTTGCGGATCAACGACCGGAGCACGTACTGCATGATGCCGCCGTTGCGGTAGTAGTCCGCCTCGCCGGGGGTGTCGATCCGGACCACCGCGTCGAACTCGACGCCGGTGTCGGTGACGACCTTGACCGTACGGGGGGTGCGGCCCTCGTTCAGCTCGGTGACTCCGGTGATGGTGAAGGTCTCCTCGCCGGTGAGCCCGAAGGACAGCGCGGAGGCGCCCTCGGGGAACTGGAGCGGCAGCACCCCCATGCCGATCAGGTTCGAGCGGTGGATGCGCTCGTACGACTCGGCGATCACCGCCTTCACGCCGAGCAGCGCGGTGCCCTTGGCGGCCCAGTCGCGGGACGAGCCGGAACCGTACTCCTTGCCGGCCAGCACGACCAGCGGGACGCCCTGCTCGATGTAGTGGCGGGAGGCGTCGTAAATGAACGTCACCGGGGCCGCGTCAGCAGTGGCAGCCTGGGTGAAGTCGCGGGTGAAGCCGCCCTCGGTGCCCGGCGCGATCTGGTTGCGCAGCCGGATGTTGGCAAAGGTGCCGCGGATCATGACCTCGTGGTTGCCGCGGCGGGAGCCGTAGCTGTTGAAGTCGCGGCGCTGCACGCCGTGCTCGGTGAGGTACTGCCCGGCCGGCGTGTCGGCCTTGATGGCGCCGGCCGGGGAGATGTGGTCGGTCGTCACCGAGTCGCCGAGCTTGGCCAGCACGCGGGCGCCGGAGATGTCGGTGACCGGGTCCGGCTCCATCCGCATGCCGTCGAAGTACGGGGGCTTGCGCACGTACGTGGACTGCGGGTCCCATTCGAAGGTGTCGCCGGTCGGGACGGGCAGCGCCTGCCACTGTGCGTCGCCGGCGAAGACGTCCTGGTAGGACTGGGTGAACATGTCCTGGCCGATGGCCGACGCGACCACGTCGTTGACCTCGGACTCGGACGGCCAGATGTCGTCCAGGTAGACCGGCTCGCCCTTGGCGTCGGTGCCCAGCGCGTCCTTGGTGATGTCCACCTTCATCGAGCCCGCGATGGCGTACGCGACGACCAGCGGCGGCGAGGCCAGGTAGTTCATCTTGACGTCCGGGTTGATCCGGCCCTCGAAGTTGCGGTTGCCGGACAGCACGGAGGTGACCGCGAGGTCGGCCTCGTTGACCGCCTTGGAGACCTCCTCGGGCAGCGGGCCGGAGTTGCCGATGCAGGTGGTGCAGCCGTACCCGACCAGGTTGAAGCCCAGCTTGTCCAGGTACGGGGTCAGGCCCGCGCGGTCGAAGTAGTCGGTGACGACCTTGGAGCCGGGAGCCAGGGTGGTCTTGACCCACGGCTTGCGGGTCAGGCCCTTCTCGACCGCCTTCTTGGCCACCAGCGCGGCGGCGACCATGACGTACGGGTTGGAGGTGTTGGTGCAGGAGGTGATCGCGGCGACCGTGACGGCGCCGTGGTCGATCTCGTACACGGTCCCGTCGGGGGCGGTGACCGGGGTGGGCCTGGTCGGCACACCGTTGGAGACGGCCGGGGCGTCGGAGGCCGGGAAGGACTCCATGCCGGCCTCGTCCAGGTCGGCGACGGGAACGTAGTTGCGTACGTCCTGCGCGAACTTCTCGGCGGCCTCGGCGAGGACGATCCGGTCCTGCGGGCGCTTGGGGCCGGCGATGGACGGCACCACCGTGGACAGGTCCAGTTCCAGCTTCTCGGAGAAGTCCGGCTCGGCGGCCGGGTCGAGCCACAGGCCCTGCTCCTTGGCGTACGCCTCGACCAGCGCGACCTGCTGGTCGGAGCGACCGGTCAGGCGCAGGTACTTCAGCGTCTCGGCGTCGATCGGGAAGATCGCGGCGGTGGAGCCGAACTCCGGGGACATGTTGCCGATGGTGGCGCGGTTGGCCAGCGAGGTGGCGGCGACGCCCTCGCCGTAGAACTCCACGAACTTGCCGACCACGCCGTGCTTGCGCAGCATCTCGGTGATGGTGAGCACCAGGTCGGTGGCGGTGGTGCCGGCGGGCAGCTCACCGGTGAGCTTGAAGCCGACCACCCGCGGGATCAGCATGGAGACCGGCTGGCCGAGCATCGCGGCCTCGGCCTCGATGCCGCCGACGCCCCAGCCGAGCACACCGAGGCCGTTGACCATGGTGGTGTGGGAGTCGGTGCCGACCAGGGTGTCGGGGTACGCCTGGCCGCCGCGGACCATGACGGTACGGGCCAGGTGCTCGATGTTCACCTGGTGGACGATGCCGGTGCCGGGCGGCACGACCTTGAACTCGTCGAACGCGGTCTGGCCCCAGCGCAGGAACTGGTAGCGCTCCTTGTTGCGGCCGTACTCCAGCTCCACGTTCCGCTGGAAGGCGTCGGGGGCGCCGAACACGTCGGCGATCACCGAGTGGTCGATGACCAGCTCGGCCGGGGCCAGCGGGTTGATCTTCGCCGGGTCGCCGCCGAGCTCCTTCACCGCCTCGCGCATCGTGGCGAGGTCCACCACGCACGGCACTCCGGTGAAGTCCTGCATGATCACCCGGGCCGGTGTGAACTGGATCTCCTGGCTCGGCTGGGCCTGCGAGTCCCAGCCGCCGAGCGCGCGGATGTGGTCGGCGGTGATGTTCGCGCCGTCCTCGGTGCGCAGCAGGTTCTCCAGCAGCACCTTGAGGCTGTACGGCAGCCGGGCCGAGCCCTCCACCTTGTCCAGCCGGAAGATCTCATACGATTCGTCGCCCACCTGCAAGGTGCTGCGGGCGTCGAAGCTGTTCGCCGACACGACAGTCTCCTTCATGCATGTTTTCGCGCGTACCACCGCGTTGCCGCCGACCTGACGGTACGCCTCCGGCAGATATCTCGATGTCGAGATAACTCTAGTACACCTCTCCTTCCCGGTCATGCCCCCGCCCCACCGACACCCCCTTCGACGGCTACCCGGTTCGCCGGGCCCGCCCACGGGGTAGGCGTCGATACGGCGGTGAGATACGACCAACGGCCTGCACACGTTGCCGCATCTCATATATGAGATAGCCTCGATCGCATGACTGACGACTACCTCGTACGCATCGGCAGGCTCATTCGTGACGCACGACAGCATCGTGGCTGGACGCAGGCGCAACTCGCGGAAGCACTGGCGACCAGTCAGAGCGCGGTGAACCGCATCGAGCGCGGGAACCAGAACATCAGTCTTGAGATGATCGCCCGCATCGGTGAGGCGCTGGACAGCGAGATCGTCTCCCTCGGCTACCCGGGTCCCATGCATCTTCGGGTGGTGGGCGGGCGCCGGCTGTCCGGCGCCATCGACGTCAAGACCAGCAAGAACGCATGCGTGGCGCTGCTGTGCGCGGCCCTGCTGAACGCCGGCCGCACGACGCTGCGCCGGGTGGCCCGGATCGAGGAGGTCTACCGCATCCTGGAGGTGCTGGGCAGCATCGGTGTGCGGACCCGGTGGATCAACGACGGCAACGACCTGGAGATCGTGCCGCCGGCCGAGCTGGAGCTGGGCGCGATGGACACCGAGGCGGCGCGCCGCACCCGCAGCGTGATCATGTTCCTCGGCCCGCTGCTGCACCGCACCGACCGGTTCCGGATCCCGTACGCGGGCGGCTGCGACCTCGGCACCCGTACGGTCCAGCCGCACATGAACGCGCTGCGCCACTTCGGACTCGACGTGACCGCGACCGACGGCTCGTACCACGCCGAGGTGGACCGCTCCGTCACCCCGAACCGGCCGATCGTGCTGACCGAGCGCGGCGACACGGTGACCGAGAACGCGCTGCTGGCCGCCGCCCGCCACGAGGGCGTCACCGTCATCCGCAACGCCAGCCCCAACTACATGGTCCAGGACCTGTGCTTCTTCCTGGAGGAGCTGGGCGTACGGGTGGAGGGCATCGGCACCACCACGCTGACCGTGCACGGCGTCGGGCACATCGACCGCGACGTGGACTACGCGCCGTCCGAGGACCCGGTGGAGGCGATGAGCCTCCTGGCCGCGGCCGTGGTCACCGAGTCGGAGCTGACGATCCGCCGGGTGCCGATCGAGTTCCTGGAGATCGAGCTGGCGGTGCTGGAGGAGATGGGCCTCGGCCACGAACTGGGCGCCGAGTACCGGGCCGACAACGGCCGCACCCGGCTGGTGGACCTCACCGTGCATCCCTCCAAGCTGAGCTCCCCCATCGACAAGATCCACCCGATGCCGTTCCCCGGCATCAACATCGACAACGTCCCCTTCTTCGCCGCCATCGCCGCCACCGCGCAGGGCTCCACCCTCATCCACGACTGGGTCTACGACAACCGGGCCATCTACCTCACCGAACTGACCCGCCTCGGCGCCGCTGTCAAGCTCCTCGACCCGCACCGCGTCCTGGTCGAGGGCCCCACCCGCTGGCGCGCCGCCGAGATGATGTGCCCGCCCGCGCTACGCCCGGCGGTCGTCGTGCTGCTGGCGATGATGGCCGCCGAGGGCACGTCGGTGCTGCGTAACGTCTACGTCATCAACCGCGGCTACGAGGACCTGGCGGAGCGGCTGAACACGATCGGCGCGCAGATCGAGATCTTCCGCGACATCTGACCGCGAAATGCCGCCGCACCTGTCTGACCAGCGCGGACGCGGGTCAGAGGGAGTGCGGCGGCACCCGTGGGACTTCTCT
>DATDBH010000176.1:0-18028 GCA_036524985.1 Microlunatus sp.
ACAACGCCCCGTCGTCGACGACCTTGACCAGATGCCCCACCGCGGTCCGGACCGAGTCCACCGCGGCCTGCAGCGCCGACGCTGCGGCTTCTGCGGGGACCTCCGGATTCATGATCACAGTCTACTCGAACACACGTTCGATGACAAGACGTGAATGGAGATTCTCCCACCAGAGAACGGATCTGACGGACTGGACTCATCGCTGACGGACGGGCTCGGCTGGTTATCCCTGTGCGATGCGGCAGGGTCGACTGGTCACCGCCTTGATCAACGAGGGCGCCACCGAGCCGATCATCACCGGCCCCGGGTGGAAGGCGCGCACCGACCCGATCACCGCCGACTCGATGCACGGCGGCGAGGACTACGGCTCCCGCCGCGATCCACACGACTGGATCACCGCCGACTTCGACGACCGCGCCTGGCAGCTACCGGACCGGTGCCCACGACTACCGGCAGACTCCGAACCCGCTCGCGGTGGGCATGGGCCTCGTCACCCCGGAGGGGGCGGGACGAGTCGTCGCCTCGGTGGTGGCCGACCTCGAGACCCGCGATCGACACCACAACGTCGGCCACATCGGCTCGCGCTACCTGATGCCGGTGCTGTCCGACCACGGCTACGCCCAACTCGCCGATCTGCGCCGAAGCGCCGAGAGCTGGCAGCGGTCACCCTCCCCGCAGCTCGACACCGACGTCACCCGGGCCCGCCTCGGCCGGGGCCCGCGCCGAGCGCGCCAGCGTCGACTGGGATCGCGACCGCGGCACCGTCGACGTGCAGGGTGCCGTACGGATCGACCGCCACGCTTCGTCTGCCGGGACGAACAGTCGAACTGGCAACGGGTATGACAAGCATCGCTCTCGACTGACGTTTCGCCCCGCGGAGTCAGCCGGCGAACGCCCAGGGGCCCCAGGGGCCGAACGCGTTCACACCAGGGACAGGAGCGCGTCGGCGGTCGCTCGCGGATCGTTGATCGGAGCCAGGTGGTTGCCCCCCAGCTCCCTGTGTCGCCAGCCCGGAGTCGTACGGAGTCGAGTCGCTGTGCTCGCGAAGACGTCGCCGGCCGGATCCTTGTCCTCGGTGCAGGTGATGAACGCTCGGGGAAGTGCGGCAGCCGCCGGATTACCGAGCCGAATCGCCTGGGTGTACGTCGCGAGCGGTTGGGGCACCAGCTTCGCGAACATCCAAGCCCGATCGCCCAGGTCCGGCAGCAACGAGCCGAGCCAGTCGGCGTAAGGCTCGACGACAAGGAAACCGGGTCGACCAGCGGCTTCGGCCGCCGCACGATCGGCGGCCCTGACCTCTTCGGACGATGCTTCAGCGCCATAGCCGCTCTGCCCGTCGTCCGGCACCAGGGCATCGAGATAGACCAACCCCGCCAGGCGTTCCGGCACCCTTTCGGCAACCCCGGTGATGATCATCCCGCCATAGCTCCAGCCGACCAGCGTGACCTCGGCCAGGTCCTCGAACTCGAGGACATTGACGACATCGGCGATGTGCGTGTCCAGGTCGACCGTCGCGCCGCCCAGGTGGACGCGATCACCCAGGCCCGTCGCGGTCGTGGCGTACGCGCTGTGACCCGCCAGCTCTAGCAGCGGAACGACCTTCTTCCAGATCCAACCGCCGGCCCAGGCACCGTGCACCAACACGAAGGTGGCCATCGCACCCTCCCTCCGAACGATTCACTGTCGCACCGTTCGGAGGGGGCGGCAACCACTTGCGTCCCTCGAGGGATCAGGCGTCAGCCGGCAGCACGACTCCGGTGCGCCGTGCTCGCGTGGGCCACCGCCCACTCGAGCGCGTAGTCGGCGACCTCCTCCCACCCCGGTGCCGCGCAGATCCAGTGATCGCGCCCCGCGAACTCGTGGTACTCGGTCAGCGCCGGTGACTTCTTGTAGTGGTTGGCGTTCGAGCGGTTGACCGACGGCGGCATGATGTGGTCCAGCTCGCCGCCGATGAACAGCAGCGGGGCCCGATCCGCGTCGTAGTCGACCCAGGTCTCCTGGTGGCCCGGCTTGAAGTTGGCGATCAACCCGTACGCCCAGACCCAGTTGCCGGGAGCGCCGATGGCGTACCGGTCCCAGACCGCCCGGGAGTCCTCGGCGCTGAGGGTGTTGGTGAACGCGTAGTGGAACTCCTCGGGTGTGAAGGCGACCGCCTTGTGCCTGTTGGCGGGGTTCTTCAGCGCCGGGAACAAGGACTTGGCCTGGGACAGCGGCGTCACCCGGACCCCCTCGGTGGGTGCGGAGTCGATGACCACGCCGGCGGCGCCGAGCCCGCGGGCGAGCAGCAGCTGGGTCAGGGTCCCGCCGAAGGAGTGGCCCATGATGATCGGCGGCGACGGCAGGCTCGCGATCACGTCGGCCAGGTGGTCCACCGTCTCCGGCACGGTCAGGTTCGCGATCACGTCGGGGTTCTCGCGCAGGGCCTCGACCTCGATCTCGAACCCGGGGTACGCCGGCGCGATCACCGTGTAGCCCTTGGCTTCGTAGTGCGCGACCCAGCCCTCCCAGCTGCGCGGGGTCATCCACAGTCCGTGCACCAGGACGATGGTGTCGGGGGTGGCGAGGGTGTCAGGGGTGGCGGGGGCGGGATCGGTCATGGTGGTGCCTTCCTGGGTCGAGGATCGGAGAGGGTACGCAGAGCGGGGAACGGTCAGGAGTCGATGAAGTCGAGCAGATCCGCGTGCAGCCGGTCGCGTTCGGTGTCGGGCAGCCCGTGGGCTCCGCCCTCGTACACCAACAGAGCCGCACCGCGCACCAACTCCGCCGAGCGCTGCCCGCCGACCGGGAAGGGCACGATCTGGTCGTCGTCGCCGTGGATGATCAAGGTCGGTACGTCGATCGCGGCCAGGTCACCTCGGAAGTCGGTGGCGGAGAAGGCCGCGATGCACTCGTACGCGCCGCGGTGTCCACAGGCCATGCTCTGCAGCCAGAAGGCGTCCCGGACACCCTGGGACACGTCGTTGTTGCGGTTGTGCCCGAAGAACGGTCCGTCGGCCAGATCTCGGTAGAGCTGTGATCGGTCGGCGACCTCACCGGCCCTGATCCCGTCGAAGACCTCCAGCGGCAGACCCTCGGGGTTGTCGTCGGTGCGGAGCATCAGCGGCGGCACGGCGGAGACCAGGACCAGCTTCGCGATCCGGTCGGAGCCGTGCCGGCCCACGTAGTGGACGATCTCGCCACCCCCGGTGGAGTGACCGACCAGCGTCACGTCGCGCAGGTCGAGGGTGGTGATCAGCGTGGCCAGGTCATCGGCATAGGTGTCCATCTCGTTGCCGTACCAGGTCTGGCTCGAGCGACCGTGCCCGCGCCGGTCGTGGGCGATGGCCCGGTGCCCGCGCTCGGCCAGGTAGAGCGCTGTGGCCTCCCAGGCGTCGGCGTTCAGCGGCCACCCGTGGCTCAGGATGACGGGTGTGCCGGTGGTGCCCCAGTCCTTGTAGTAGATCTGGGCACCGTCGTCGCAGGTGATGTACGGCATCGCCGCCTCCTCGGGCTCGGTGGTGGTCCGAGCCTGACGGCAGCCGCCTCGCGGCGAACCACGTACCGCACGTAGTGCTGAGTCGGTCGAGCCCGGACCCACGCCTCAGTCGCCCTCGGCGAGACGGTCGGCCAGCTGGCGGCGGGAGGAGATGCCGAGCTTCTGGAACACCTTGCGCAGGTGGTAGTCGACGGTGTTGACGCTGATGAACAAGGTCGAGCTGATCTCGGCGTTGGTCCGCCCCTGGGCGGCGAGCCGAGCCACATTGGCCTCCTGAGGGGTCAGCGCGAAGACGTCCGGAGCACCGGCGGACAGCCGGACGCCGGTCGCCTCCAGCTCGGTGCGGGCCCGAGCCGCGAAGGCGGTGGCCCCGGCCTGCTCCAGCCGACCCAGGGCGCTGCCCAGCTGGACGCGCGCCTCCCGACGCCGTTTGCGGCGACGCAGCCACTCGCCGTAGAGCAGCTCGGCCCGGGCGAGATCGACGACCAGGTGTGCTCCGGCCAGGCAGTCGATCGCCTCGCGGTAGAGAGACTCCGGTTCGTCCGCCAAGAGTGCTCGGGAACGCAGCGCCACCCCTCGGGTCCAGGTCGACCCGTTGGCCTCGGCCATCGCCGTCAACCTGGCCATCACCGGCAGCGCCTCGTCGAGACGACCGGCACGGACGGCGGCCTCGATGAAATCCGGGTACTCCAGGGGAGTGACCTGCAGGAACGGGTCCTCGATCAACGGCAGCAGCCGCCGGTAGGCGTCGCGGTAGTGGCCCTCGGCCAGGTCCCGGACGGCCAGGGCGGCCACGGCCGAGGCGTGCACACCACCGAAGCCGGCCTGCCGCATCGCCTCGGCGAGCCCCTCCACGTCGGGGCGGGGCGCTCCGACCCAGGCCAGGTAGGCGGCGTTGACCACGTGCTCGGACGGGTAGCCGATGGCCCGACGCAGCTCGCGGACCTGATCGATGTAGGCCCCGGCCCGCCGCGGGGTGCCGCCGCTCAGCTCGGCGAGCGAGAGGATCCACAGTGCCGTGTCGAGCAGCTGCAAGGACCCCGCGGTGCGGGCGGCGTCGGCGGCCCGCTGCAGGCAGGCGTCTCGACCCCGGTGATCCCACAGAGCCGTGGTGAGCGCGACCCCCACCGCACCGAGGCGGAGCAGCTCCCGGTCGTCCTCGATGGCCAGCAGCTCCTCCACCGCTCGTCGCATGATCGGTACGGCTTCGGCGTACGGCAGCAGGATGTGCGCGGCCAACCCGTCCAGGATGACGGCCGCGGTGCCGTCGGCGACCCGGGCCCCCGCCCGCAGCCGCTCGCCCAGCTCGGGCAGGGTGACTCCGCGCAGCAGCCGCTCCACCGGCAGGCAGTGCTCGAAGGCCCGGATGAGCGTCGTCTGCTCCACCTGCGGGTCCCGATCATGGACAGCTGCGGCGGCGTCGAGGAGCCGGGTGGTCCCCCAGACCAGCTCCGCCGGATCCGGGGTGAACAGGGCGTACGACGCGCGCACCTGGGCTGCCCGGCAGCGCTGGACCGGATCCAGAGCGGCGTCGTCGAGTCGGTTCACCAGCTCCAGCCCGATCTGCGCACCCCCGCCCGCCAGGGCCGCCTCCGCGGCGGCCAGCAGTCGGGCGTTCCGGATCGGGCCCGGTGGGGTCAGCTCCGCCGCCCGTGTGAGGATGTTGGCGCGCGAGGCGTTGCCACCCCGCTGCCCGGCCCGGTCGGCGACTCCCTCGAGCCGCCTGGCCACCGCGGCATTCGTCCCGACCTGCGCCTTGGCGGCGTGCCAGGCCTCGGAATCGGACAGTCCCAGATCGGCGGCTGCCGCGGACAGCGCCCCGTGGGCGCGCCGGCGCTCCGCACCCGGCGCCTCGTTGTAGACGGCGGCCCGGACCAGCGGGTGGCGGAACCGGATCACCCGATCCAGGTCGACCAACCCGGCCCGGTCGGCGGCATCTCCCGTCCCCGCGGGGACGCCGACCTGTCGGGCGGCCCGACCGACGAGCTCGAGGTTCCCGGTCGAGTCCGCGGCCGCGATCAACAGCCAGGTCTGGACCGATCCCGGCAGCAACCGCACCTGGCGGACGTAGTGCTCGACGAGTCGATGCCCCACCGGAAGCGGTTCGTCCGCCAGGCTCGAGGAGGTGAGCTCGGCGATCGACAGCTCATGGGCGAGATCGATCAACGCCAGCGGGTTGCCGCCGGTGGCCCGGGCGATGCGGGTGGCTGCCACGGGATCGATCGAGGAGCCCAGGGACCTGCTCAGCAGCGCGACGGCCGGCGCCGTGGCGAGTCCCTCGAGCCGCAGCGTGCTCAGACCGGCCAGCCGTACGTCCATCGCCGGGTCGTTGCGGCACGCGAACAGCATCGCCACCGCCTCGGCCTGCAACCGCCGGGCCACGAACGTCAGCACGTCCAGCGACTCGGGATCCAGCCAGTGGGCGTCGTCGACGGCACACAGCAGGGGGCGGTGCTGCCCGGCCTCCGCGAGCAGACCCAGCACCCCGAGACCGACCAGGAACCGGTCCGGCGCCGGTCCGTCGCTCGATCCGGTCGCGATCAGCACGGCCTGTCGGTGCTGACCGGGCAGCGCCTCCAGAGACGCCGCCAACGGCGCCACGAACCGCTGGAGACCGGCGAAGGCGACCGTCGCCTCGGCCTCGAAACCGACGAGCTGCACGGCATCGAGCCGGCCGGCGGACAGTGCGTCCTCCAGCAGAGCGGTCTTGCCGACACCGGGGTCGCCGCGGATCGCCAGCGACCCACCGATCCCGTTGCGGGCGTTGCTGATCAGGCCGGCGATCCTGCGCCGCGGATCCTCGCGACCGAGGAGCCCACTCGGGTCGTCTCCGCTGGGCATCGGGCCGACGCTCGATCAGCCGCGAGCCGGGGACTGGGAGGAGGACCAGAGACTGATCGAGGGCCCGCCCGCCGGCAGTCGGTAGTCACCCGAAAGCTCCGGCTCCAGATCCGCCGTGCCGGCCAGACCGACCAGCCGCTCCCCCAGCACCCAGGACGGGAAGGCGACCGGATCGTGCGCCGCCCGGGCCGCATGCACCAGCACCGTCTGGTCGCTTGACTCCCGCAGGAAGGTGATCGCGTCGTCCTGCACAGCCAGCCAGCGCAGCCCGCCTCGGCGGAGGGCCACGTTGTCGGCGCGCGCGGCGAACAGCGCCTGGTTGATGGCGAACCGGTCCCGGTCCCACTGCTCCGGGTGATCCCAGGGCATCGTCCGCCGTGCGTCCTCGCCGTTGACCCCCTCCTGACCGATCTCGTCACCGGCCCAGAGCATCGGGATCCCGGGCAGCGTGGCCAGCAGCCCGAACGCGACCGTCACCAGGCCGGGGTCGCCCAGCAGCGTCCGGATGCGCATGGTGTCGTGGGAGTCCACCAGGGTGAGCGCGTGGGCGGTGGCCCGCCACGGCTGGGCGGCGGCGAACGCTCGCATCGCCGCCACCATCCCACCCCCGGGGAAGCTGGGCAGGGCGGTGAACGGTCCGGGCTCGAACGAGACCGGACTGGGCGGGGTCAGCCACTGCCAGACCGGGCGGGTGAAGCCGGCGTAGTTCATCACCCCGTGCCAGCCGTCGCCGAGCAGGTCCGCGGAGGCGTCGTGACTGTGCTCGGCCAGCAGCAGCGACTCCGGATCCGCCTCGGCCATCGTCGCCCGGATGGTCGTCGCGACCATCCGGTTCAGGTCGGTGGTGCCCAGCCGCGCGGTCATGTTCGCGACGTCGATGCGCCAGCCGTCCAGCCCGTGCGGGCCCAGCCACCGAGCGACCACCGAGTCTGGTCCCTCGTAGAGCCGGCGCCGTAGACCCGGATCGCGGTGATCGAACTTGGGCAGCGACGGGTGGTCGAACCAGCAGACGTAACTGTGCGGGTGGTCGATGAAGGTGAAGTAGCTCGCCTCCGGTGACGACGCGTCGGCCACGGCGGACTGGAACCACTCGTGGCCGTCGCCGCAGTGGTTGGTGGTCAGGTCGCCGATCAGCCGCATGCCTCGGGCGTGCACGGCGTCGGCGAGCCGGGCGAGGGCCTCGTCGCCGCCGAGCAACGGGTCGACCCGGTCGAAGGTGGAGGCGTCATAGCGGTGGTTCGACCGTGCCGGGAACACCGGCGTCAGGTAGACCGTGTTGGCGCCGGTCGCGGCGATGTGATCCAGGTGGGCCGCGATGCCGTCCAGGTCGCCGCCGTAGAGCTGGTACGGGGTCTCCGGCCCGTTCCCGATGACCGGGTCGTCCCACCGCTGCGGGATGGCCCAGTCCGGTGCCGGCCGATCCATCGACCTGGCGAACCGGTCCGGAAAGACCTGATAGAGGACGGCGTCCTGGGCCCAATCGGGGGGCGCAGCGTGCGCACTCAGCCGGAAGTCTGCGGCATCGGTGACGTCGTGAGCGTGCAGCCCTTCACCGTTCAGCCACTGGTAGCCGCCCGGCACCCCGTCCAGCAGCCAGCGGTAGTTCACCACCGGATTCAGCACCGAGACCTCGCCGCGCAGCCAGAACTCGTGGTCGTCCTCCCGATCGACCACCGTCTCCCTCAGCGACTGCTCGCCGTCCACGTAGACCCTCAGCAGGGCCTGGCGCACCCCGCTCGCCCGCGGCACCCGCAGGAAGACCGCCACGGTGTCGCCGAGCTCGGGAGCCTGGTCGCCGACATAGGTCGACGAGCCGTCGTGGTGCGGAGCCGACCACACAGAACTACCGGACAGAACGCACCTCCGCTGTCGAAGCGATCGTGAGGCGGATCATCCTGGCAGAGTTCTCGGGCCGTCAACAGCGTCGGTTTCCGTGCCTTTGACCGAGAACTCCGTGCGGAGGTCGGATTTTTTCGGTACCCCTCCCTGTACGAGACGCGGATCGCCTATCCTCTGTAACGGTGAGTGACTCGGAGGTGTCCGAGCCACTGAGCGCGGCCGTCGGGGGGCGTCGCGCCGAGCAGGAAGGCACCATGGGCGAGGGTAGGACGGCGACGTTCGACGAGAGCGTCACGCGCGGATCACGGCGCGCTGCCGGACGCCCGGGCCGCCGGTCGTGGTGGCGGACGACGGCGTCGGTGACCGCGGCGTTCGCGTTATCACTTCCCCTCTTCGGTGTCGCCGAGACCGTCACCGCTCCCGCGGCCCTCGCCGCACCGGACGAGCCGTGCGTCGCGGTCAACAGCGTGCTGCCGGCGACCAAGAGCGAGCGCGAGGCGTCGGCGGCGAAGGCCGCCGCGCAGTGGTTCCCTGCCGACCAGGTGGCGATGGCCACGGCGGTCGCGGGTGCCGAGTCCTCCTGGAACCCGACCGCGGTGAACAAGGCGGCCCGCGGCAACTACGGCCTCTGGCAGATCAACTCGGTGCACGGCAAGCTGCTGGACGCGAAGAGCTGGAAGACACCGGCGGACAACGCCTGGATGGCCTATCAGGTCTGGGACGCCGCCGATGGCACCAAGGGCAATGGACGCGGGTCCTGGAAGCCGTGGTCGGTCTACAACTCCGGCAGCTACAAGGCCTACCTGCGCGAGAGCGCTCCGGTCACCGACCAGACCTCCGTCTGCGTCGAGGCACCCGCCGGCGCCGAGATCCGGGTCTCCACCTGGAACGTGCTGCTGAGCAACTCGAAGAAGGGCATCGCGGGCGGAATCCAGGAGCTGACCGCGAGCAGCGACGTGTTCGGGCTGCAGGAGATGGGCAGCTCCGCGGATCGCGCGACCGCCCTCCGCGCCGCCACCGCCGACGGCTTCACCATGACCACCGACCGTACGGCGGTGCCGATCTTCTACCGGACCGACAAGTACACCGCCGTCGACCAGGGCCGGCAGCGCGCGTTCGCCGCCGGTCAGAAGGTCGAGCGGCGCGGCGGCAAGGGCTCCGCGAAGACCAAGGACAAGTGGGTCACCTGGGTGCAGCTGCAGGACAAGGCCACCCAGGAGACCTTCTACGTGGTGAACACCCACCTGCTGGTGGGGGCCTACAACAAGGGCGTCAACGGCAAGAACAAGAAGCGCATCGCCCTCTACAACCAGCAGCTGGACACCGTCACCGCGCTCACCGACCAGTTCCAGTCGTCCGGGTCGTCGGTGTACGTCACCTGCGACTGCAACGTGAACTACGACGCCGATGCCGATCCGGTCGCGGCGATGAGCGACAGCGGTCTGATCGCCAACTGGCGCGACCTGGACGGCAGCCCGACGCTCGGCAAGAAGCAACGGCTCGACTACGTCTGGTCGAACCGGACCCCGTCGGAGCAGACGATCGGCGAGAAGTCCGGTTCGGACCACTCCGCGGTCACGGTCACCTACCCGCCGTCAACGGGCCCGTCCGGCACGATGACCCCGGTGAACGGCAGCGCACGCCAGGAGATCTACAGCATGCGCACCGTCACGGACCCGACCTCGAGTCGGACCTTCCTGGTGCCGATCCCGACCGGTCAGGCCGGCAAGGTCCTGAACGCCGCACTCGATCAGGTCGGCGACCAGTGGAAGTACGGCGGCGCCGGTCCTTCGGCATGGGACTGCTCCGGGCTCACCGCCGCTGCCTGGGCCGCCGCCGACGTCTCGCTGCCGCACCAGTCCGAAGCACAGCAGCAGAGCGTGAAGAACGTCCCGCTGGCCGACGCCCAGGCCGGCGACATCTTCTGGCGCGAGGGCTACACCGCGATCTACCTCGGCATGGTCGGCAAGGAGCACCTGGTGGTCGGGGCCCGTGCGTCCGAAGGCGGCGTCGTCATCCACGTCGTCGACAGCCAGGACATCAAGGCCGTCCTGCACCCGACCGCGTGATCTCGGTCTGCCCGGACAGGTGGAGCGACGGCCTCGACGTCTAGCCGGTGACCCGGCGTAGCTCGCGATTCGACGGCGGACGGACCTTCAGCGATCCCAGGCCGACGCTGCCGTAGAGGACCAGCAGCGGCGCACCCGGCGCCGGGGTGCGCGACACCTTGATCGTCTTGCTGCCCATCGACCTGCCCAGGCGGTCGTCGTTCACGGCCCAGCCATCCGGCAGGATGACGGTGATCGACCCCGCCCCGGCAACGACTTCGACCTCGATCACCGGGGCCGCCGGTGTGGCCTGCAGGCAGTTGACCTTCACCGAGCCCATACCCGAGCTGAGTCGCAGGAACGGCGGCAGCACCCAGATGCCGTCGCGCTTCTCGCTGCTCATCCCCCCTTCGAGGCGCAGCGGGTCCTCGCGTGAATACCCGGGCGCCGGCGGCCCCTGGACCACCGCGGGTGGTCGGGGACCCGGACCGGAGCGCCAGGGCAGCTCGGTGGAGAGATCAGCGACGAGCTGCTCGAGATCGGCGTACGTCCTCGCCTGCAGCGCCACCTCGAGCCGTTGATCGAGCTCGTCCATGCCCAGCCGGCCGTCGGCGGCCGCGTCCTGGAGGATCGCCGTGACCGCCTCCCGCTCCGCGTGGCCCACCCTCAACCGACCGGCGGGGAACGACTCCTGCGTCATGGTCCGACTGTAGCGAGCAACCAGAAGTGAGCCGTCGCCGTCCGGCCCCGGATCCTCGCCTACTGTTCTCCCATTCGCGGTGCTGCTGGCGGGGAGGAAGCCGTGGAACAGATCAACTGGTCGACCGAGTGGCTGACGTCGCTGCTGTGGCTGCTCAGGACGTACGCGCTGACCCTCATCGTCTTTGCTCTGGTCGCCTGGCTGCTCATCCGCCGGACGCGCTGGGGACGCCAGTTCTGGCGGCTCTCCGGCCCGTACTTCTTTCCGCGACCCAGGGCCCGGAGCGGCTGGCGCCCGCTGCTGGCGGTGGCGCTGCTGCTGCTGTTCACCCTGCTGTCGGTGCGGTTGGACATCCTGCTGTCCTTCCAGGGCAACGAGATGTACACCGCGCTGCAGCAGCTCGACGAGGCCGCGTTCTGGCGCTCCCTGATCGTCTTCGCCGTGCTGGCCACCATCAACGTGTGCCTGGTGCTGATCAACTTCTACGTCGCTCAGCGGCAGATCATCAACTGGCGGTTGTGGCTGAACAACCGGCTGCTGGACGACTGGCTGGGTGGCGCCGCCTACCACCGCAGCCGCTACGTGGCCGAGCCGATCGACAACCCCGACCAGCGCATCCAGGAGGACATCACCTCCTTCGCCAGTGTCTCCCAGAACCTTGCGCTGGGCGCGGTCGCCTCGATGGTCTCGCTGGTGTCCTTCTCGATCATCCTGTGGAGCCTGTCCGGACCGCTGACGGTGCTCGGGGTGACGATCCCCCGCGGCATGGTCTTCATCGCGTACGTGTACGTGATCATCGCCACGGTCATCGCCTTCCGGATCGGCCGGCCGCTGATCCGGCTCAACTTCCTCAACGAGCTGCTCACCGCGTCCTACCGCTACGCCCTGGTCCGGACCCGGGAGAACTCCGAGAACATCGCCTTCTACCGCGGCGAGCCGGTGGAGAAGACCGGGCTGCTCGGTCGCTTCGCCGGCGTCATCGCCAACACCTGGGCCATCGTGTTCCGCAGTCTGAAGTTCCAGGGCTTCAACCTGATCGTGAACCAGATCGCCGTCGTCTTCCCGATCATCCTGCAGGCCCGCCGCTACTTCAGCGGTCAGATCACCCTGGGCGACGTCACCCAGACCGCCACCGCCTTCGGCCAGGTGTTCAGCGCCCTGTCGTTCTTCCGATTGGCGTACGACGACTTCGCGGCGTACCGGGCGGTGCTGGACCGGCTCACCGGACTGCTCGACGTCAATGACGAGGCCCGGGCACTGCCCACCCCCACCACCGAGGAGCGCCCGAGCGGTCTCGCCGTCCGCGACCTGCAGATCCGGCTGCCCGACGGCCGGCCGCTGCTCAGCGACCTGCAGCTCGACGTCGGCGAGGGGAGCACCTTGTTGATCACCGGCCCGTCCGGCACCGGCAAGACCACTCTGCTGCGCAGCATGGCGGGGCTCTGGCCGAACGCCGAGGGGCTGGTCGAGCGCCCGGGCGACGCCGACACCCTGTTCTGCTCCCAGCAGCCGTATCTTCCCCTGGGGTCCCTGCGGGCCGCTCTCTCCTACCCGGCACCGGCCGCCGAGCTCACCGACGACGAGGCTCGCGCCGTGCTGGACACGGTCCAGCTCGGGCACCTCGGCGACGCTCTGGATCAGGAGCGGGACTGGTCGCGGCGGCTCTCACCGGGTGAGCAGCAGCGGCTCTCGTTCGGTCGGATCCTGCTCCGCAAACCGTCCCTGATCTTCCTGGACGAGTCGACCTCGGCCATGGACGAGGGGATGGAGCACGCGATGTACGCCCACGTCCGGGAGGTGCTGCCGCAGAGCACCATCGTCAGCGTGGGTCACCGCAGCAGCCTCGAGCGGCTGCACGCCGCCGAGCTGACCCTGCTCGGCGACGGTCGGTGGGAGTCCCGGAGTCTCGACGACCAGGGAGCAGCGCCGGCCTGAGCGTCCGGTGCGTCAGACGTGCCGATGACGGCGCCCGGGCCCATCGGTGTCGCCATCCCGCCGACACGCTCGCACCGCTGGCCGAGGAGTTCCTGGCCGTTGCCGGCCAGATCCAGCGCGCCGTGATCGGACTGGATCGGCAGGTGGGCCTGTACCGGCAGTTGGCCGGCACCGACCCGACCTCGGCCGTCGATGCCGGGCTCACACCTCGGGCGCTCAGCGTGCTGACCCTGCTCGCCGAGGGCCTGCCCACTCAGCTCATCGCCCACCGACTCGCCTGCTCACCGCCGACCGTGAACAAGCACCTCGAGCGGGCCTACCGCAAGCTCGGTGTCCGGAACCGGGTCAACGCACTCAGGATCGCTCGGCAGTGGAACCTCAGCCCTCCGACACCGCACTGCACCACCGTGACCTAGGGGTTGCGGCCGCCGGTTGGTGACCATCCGACTGCGTACATGTGCGTACGCGACGGCTCAGGGGCTTGCCCCGGGGATCATCCGTCGACAGCCTGAGGTCCATTCCTGCGTCCTGCGAAGGAGGAGCCATCATGAGTGACCTCACCGGGGTTCGAGCGCGGCCTGGGGGCCTCGCTCATCCGGCGTGCGGAGCGGCGCTCGCCCTCGCGGTCATCCTGTGCCTGCAGAGCCTGGTCGCCACGCCCGAGGCCGTCGCCGCCGCTGGTCCGGCGAAGCCGTACGACTTCAACGGTGACGGCTACGCCGACCTCGCCATCGGTGTCCCCGGCGAACGGGTGCGCGGCAAGGACGGCGCCGGCGCCGCCAACGTCCTGTACGGGAGCACGAAGGGGCTCACCGCCAAGCGAGCGCAGCTCTGGAGTCAGGCCTCGCGCGGGGTCCGGGGAAAGCCGACGGCGAACGAGGGGTTCGGGAGTGAGCTGACGTCGGGTGACTTCGACTGTGACGGGCGGGCAGATCTGGCCGTCGCGAGCGGCGCCACCCTGGCGGTCTTGTACGGCGGACGCAAGGGACTGACGTCCCGCGACCAGCTCCTGGGTTCCGGCTTCCGCGATGATCCCATCGGGCATCTGACCACCGGGGACTTCAACCGGGACGGCTGCCTCGAGCTCGCCGTGGAGAGCTACGGCCGCACGGCGGTCTTCCGGGGTTCCCGGCGCGGGCTCGGCGCGGGCGTCCGTCTGGCCGTGCCCGTCGCGGTGACCGGACAGGGAACCGATCTCGGAGGGATCGTCGCGGGTGACCTCACCGGTGATGGCATCGACGACCTGGTCGCCTACGGGGCCCACCGCACGACTCCCGACGGCGACGTCGGCGGCGTCGCGGTGATCCCCGGCTCGAGCGGCGGGCTCCAGCCGTCGCGGGCGCACCGCTTCGGACCGGACGACGCGAACATCAAGGCGCCGACCCGGCCGTTCTTCAGCTACAGATTCGGCGAGGCCATGACGATCGGGGACTTCAACGGAGACAGGCATCTCGATCTGGCCGTCGGGGATGCGTACGCCGGGGACGAGACGTCCTACGACGAGCTCACCGGCGAACCCGTGTCCTGCCCGGGCTCCGACTTCTGCTCGGGCGCCGTCGTCGTCCTGTTCGGCACCGGGTCAGGGCTGTCGAGCTCGCTCAACCAGGTGCTGACCAAGTCGACGCTGCACCGCGAGCACCAGAGCGGTTTCCCGACCGCTCTCGCCGCGGGTGACGTCAACGGCGACGGGCGGGACGAGCTCGCCGTTCACCAGCTCTGGTCGATCACCGTGCTCCGAGGAACGGCAACGGGTCTGGACGTGGCCGGCCTGCAGGAGTGGAACTGGGGGTCGCCGGGCGTGAAGGGTCGGGAGGCGGACGACGTCTTCGGGAGCTTCGGGTGCGGGTCCGTCCGGCTGCTCGACCACGGACGAGGCCGCGGTGTCGACCTGTCGGTGGGCAGCCAGCACTACAAGGACATGACCGGCGCGGTGAACGTCCTGTACGGGTCGTCGGCCGGCCTCACCGCCACGGGTGACCAGCTCTGGCGTCAGAGCAGTCGTGGGGTGCCGGGCTCGCCGCGGGACGAGGACTTCTTCGGCGGCAACAGCACCTGCTACGTCGACGAGGGGTAGCCGGGCTGATGCTCAGGCCCCCACGGCCGCCAGCATCCGCCGGTAGAAGGCGTCGGTGTCGAACCGATCGACGATCCTGATCACCCCCGGCGCGGCGGGGTCGGTGGGCACCGGCCGGAACGGCCGCAGGTCCCCCACCACCGTGCCACGGGTGCGGCCCTGACCGGTCTCGACGAAGGCCTCCAGCGACCGGTAGGTGGCCAGGTCGGGGTCGATCGCCAGGGCGATCGCGATCGCGTCGTGCGGGATGCAGGAGCGGCGGCCCAGCGACGCCTCGTAGAACCCCAGGTACCCCTGGATGATCGCCCACACGAACTGCGCCCGCGGGTCGTCGGCCCGCTCGATCCGGCGGAGCACCTCGTCCGGCATGGGACAGCGCATGGTGGTCTCCAGGCCGACGAGCACCACGTCCCAGGCGGCGTCGAGGACGAGCTGCGCGGCCTCGGGGTCGTGCCAGATGTTGGCCTCGCCGAGCTGGCTGGTGTTGCCCGGCACGCCGACGGCCCCGCCCATCACCACGATCCGGCGGACCAGCTGCGGCAGCCGTGGTTCCAGCAGCAGGGCCAACCCGATGTTGGTGAGCGGTCCCACCGCCACCAAGGTGAACTCTCCCGGAGCCTGACGCGCCGCTCGGACGATCTCCACCGCCGCCAGATCGCCGGCCGGAGCTCGGGCGGACGTGACGATGCCCGCGTCGCCCAGACCGTCCCTGCCGTGGACCAGCTCGGAGGTCTCCAACGGCTGCGCCATCGGGCGAGCCGCCCCGGCGTAGACCGGCACGTCGGTCAGTCCCAGCAGCTCCAGCACCGTCAAGGTGTTGCGGGTGCCGATCTCGACCGGGACGTTGCCGTGCGTGACCGTACAGGCCCGCAGCCGCGCCCCCTCCCCGGCGGCGTAGATGAGTGCCAGCGCATCGTCGACGCCGGTGTCGCAGTCGAGCAGCAGGTCGGTGGTCACGTGGTGCGTCTCCTCGGGCTCGGTCGGCCACTGGTGAGAGTGGCAGAGATGTCGTCCCGTGGGGAAGACCCTCCTCAGGCCGCGTCGGCCTCCACCCGCGTACGCGCGGCGAGGGCGCGACCGGCCGCGACCGCACCCGATTCCGCCGCCTGCTTCGCGGCGGCCCCGAGGTCGGCGAATTGGTCGAGCGCCGGGTTGACGCCGACCAGGGTCAGCTCCCGCTCGACGACGGTGAGGTCGGCACCCCACACGTCGGCCAGGACGCGGCGGAGGTAGTCGATGCTGTGGTCCCAGCCCTCCTTCGGCGTACCGGGTCCGTACGCCCCACCGCGCGTGGTGAGCAGGACCACCGGGGTGCCGTCGAGCAGTCGGGTCCCCGGAGCCGCGCCGGCGATGGCCACGTCGATCCAGGTCTTCGCGTGCTGGGAGACGCCCCAGTTGTAGAGCGGCAGGGCGACGATGACGGCGTCGGCCGCGGTGAGCTCGCCCGCGACCTCACGGGCGAGAGCGACGGCCGCGGTCTGGGCCGGCGTGTGGTCGGCCGGGTCGCTGAACGATCCGGTGACCGCCGCGGCCCACGCGTCGGCGGGCAGCGGCTCGGCTCCGAGGTGACGGGTGACCACCGGCACGTCGCGGTGGGCGGCGGTGAACTCGGTCTGGACCAGGTCGGCGAGCGCGCTGCTCGCGGACCGCGGTCCCTGGATGCTGGCGTCGATACGGAGGAGGGTCATGGCTGGTCTCTCGGTTCGGTGGTTCGAATCGGTGGCTTGAATGTTCAAGCTCATGCTAAGCCCTCGAATTTGAATCTTCAAGTAACTATCATGGGGAAATGTCCGTGCTCGAGCCTGGTGCCCCCAGATGGCTCACCGAGGACCAGCTGCGTAGCTGGAAGGCCGTGGTCGCCCTGACCATGACCCTGCCGGCGGCGCTCGACGCCCAGCTGAAGCGCGATACCGGACTCAACAGCTTCGACTACCACGTCCTCGCCGCCTTGTCGGACTCCCCCGATGGCGCCATGGGCATGGGTGAGCTGGCGACCCTCTCCCAGGGCTCCCCGTCCAGGCTGTCCCATGCGGTGGCACGGCTGGAGCGGGCTGGTTGGATCGAACGGCGCAACGGCGAGGCTCGCTGCGTCAACGCTCACCTCACGGCCGCGGGGCGGCAGAAGCTCGTTGCCAGCGCACCCGGTCACGTCGCCGAGGTGCGCCGGCTGGTGGTCGACGTCCTGACCGCCGAACAGCTGGAGGTCTTCGGCGAGGCGGCGCGGCTCGTCGCCGCCCAGGCCGACCCGGTGATGGCGGCGGCGCTGGCCCGGGGCTGCGAGACGGACGCCTGCGTGGAGGACCCGGACGAGGCCCCGTGCCTCGAAGCCGGCTGACGCTCAGCGATCGCGGACCCGCCGCCGCGCGGTCGGCGCAGCCGTGGGAGAACTTTCCGGCGGGTTGGCCGCAACACACGTCAGACGGATGAGCCGCGGTTACCACGGCATTGTCGAGTTGTGCCAGACTAGTACCTGCTGTTGCAAGTCTTGTGCCGTGGTTCGTGCTGCGCCCTGGAGTTTGCGAGGGCGGTTGGCGCAGTGTCATCCGCCCGACAGTGCGGGAGTCTCGCACAGGGCGAGCCCCACAGGCATGAGGAGATAGATATGGCTCAGGGAACCGTGAAGTGGTTCAACAGCGAGAAGGGCTTCGGCTTCATCGAGGTTGACGGCGGCGGCGCTGACGTGTTCGTGCACTACAGCGCGATCGAGTCGAGCGGCTTCCGTTCGCTGGACGAGGGCCAGCGTGTCGAGTTCGACACCACCCAGGGCCCGAAGGGTCCGCAGGCCGACAAGGTCCGCGCGATCTGACACCCCGTTCCACCTGAGAAGGCGTCGGCCCCTTGAGGGCCGGCGCCTTCTCTGCTGTTCCGGCTGCCGGTTCGCGGAGATGCTGCGGTCGGCACACCCGGCCGCGCAGAGGACCCGGACTGCCGCCGCCGAGTCGCAGACGGCGAAGGCGCACGCGTACGCGGCCGCCGGAAACCGCCGCGAAGTCGCAGACGGCGAACCCCGCACCCTGCAGGTCCACCGGATCCCGCCGCCGAGTCGCGGACGGCGAACCCGCCGGACGGCGAACCCGCCGGTCGGCGCAGCGCGCCGGATCAGGTCCGCTTCGGCC
>DATDBH010000177.1:0-2499 GCA_036524985.1 Microlunatus sp.
AACGCGCCCCTGGATAGGTCAGCTGACCGATGTGCCCAGCGCGCGCCCCGGTCGATGCTGAAGGGCATACCCGACTCCAGGAGGTGGCCTCGATGACCGAGACGTTCCAGCTCAGCCGAGCGCAGGCGCAGGCCTACGAGGACCTGTTCGTTCCTGCCCTATTCGGTCAATGGGCACCCCAGCTGGTGGACTGCGCTCGGGTCCGCGAGGGCCAATCCGTGCTCGACGTGGCCTGCGGCACCGGGGTGGTGGCACGGGCGGCCCGGGACCGCGTAGGAGTCGGTGGCCGGGTCGTCGGTGTCGACCTCAACCCCGCGATGCTCGAGGTGGCGCGGGAGGCGCGGCCCGACCTCGAGTGGGTGCACGGCGACGCCGAGGACCTCCCGTTCGAGGACGCCGAGTTCGACGTCGCGCTGTGCCAGTCCGCACTGTTCTTCTTCGCCGACCCGGGCCGGGCGGTGGCCGAGATGGGACGCGTGGTCGTTCCCGGCGGCATGGTCGCCCTGCAGACCTACGCACCACTGGCCGAGCAGCCGGCGTACGGTCCCTTCGTCGAGCTCGTCGCCGGACACGCCGGCCCCGAGGCGCGAGTCCTGCTCGGCACGTACTGGTGCCAAGGCGCCCTCGACGGGCTGCTCGAGCTCGCCTCGGCGGCCGGCCTGTCGCTGGTCGAGTCGCGTTCCAGCCTCGGGGAAGCCGTCTTCCCGTCCGCGGCCGCGGTCGCCGACACGGAGATCAAAGCCACCCCGCTGGCCGAGCGGATCACGCCAGAGACGTATGCGCTGATCCTCGCCGACACCGAGGAACTCCTCGGCGGATACGCCGACGAGTCGGGCCTCGTGCGCGTCCCGATCCGGGCCACTCTGCTCGCAGCGCGCAACGGCTAGGAGGGCGCCGCAGCTGCCGTTCCGTCGTCCCGCGGGCTCACGATCGTGGTCAGATGGGGGAATGGACCCGCCAGCTGAACTGCGGCTGTCCGACGTGCTCGCCGCGATGTCGGTGGCGACGGACCTGGGCATGGGACAGCACCCGGAGAAGGCGGTCCGGTCCTGCTTGTTGGCGACGGGGCTTGGGCGGGCCCTCGGCCTGACTGAGGAGGAGCTCCGCGACGTCTACTTCGCCTCGCTCCTGCGGCACCTTGGCTGCACCGCGACGGCGGCGTTGGAGGCCAGGTGGTTCGGCGGCGACGAGTTGGCGTCGCGGCGCGCGGCCGAGCGCGCCGACTTCGGGAGCCGTCGAGAGATGCTCGCGCTCACCCTCAGCACGGGCCGCGGCAGCGGACTGCGGCGTCCACTGGAGGTCGGGCGGGCGGTGGCCGGCGACCTCCTGCACGGGCGCGAGATCTTCGCGTCCGTCTGCGAGGCGGGGGCGATGCTGGCCGGGCGCCTCGGGCTGGGTGAGCGAGTCGCGGCCGCGATTGCCCAGCAGTTCGAGCGCTGGGACGGCACGGGTGGACCTCGCGGGCTGGCAGGAGTCGAGATCACCCTCGCGGCGCGGCTCAGTGAGGTCGCGACCCAGGCACTGTTGTTCCACCAGGAGGCAGGTGTCGACGCCGTCATGTCGATGCTGCGGGATCGGTCCGGCAGCTGGTTCGACCCCTCCGTGGTCGAGGCGTTCGCGCGGCACGGCGCGGATCTGCTTCGCGCCAACGACGCCGTCGACCCGTGGCAGGAGGTTCTGGAGGCCGAGCCGGCGCCGGTGCGCCGCATCCGCTCGGGTGAGCTGGATCGGGTGGCCAGGTGTTTCGCGGACATGGTCGATCTCAAGTCGACCTACACGTTGGGGCATTCGAGCGGGACTTCCGAACTGGCGGAACTCGCCGGACGCGCGATTGGCCTCGATGACCCTGCAGTCGGCGACCTCCGCCGGGCTGCGCTGCTGCACGACCTGGGCAGGGTCGGGGTGTCCAGCGGGATCTGGGACAAGCCGGGTGCGCTGACCCGCAGCGAACTGGAGCAGGTGCGGTTGCACCCGTACCACACCGAGCGGATCCTGGCCTGCTCGCCGGTGCTCGCGCCACTGGGCCGGATCGCCGGCCTGCACCACGAGCGACTGGACGGCAGCGGCTACCACCACGGCCTCGCCGCGGCAGCGATCCCGATCGAGGCACGGGTGCTTGCGGCGGCCGACACCTTCCAGACCCTGACGCAGGACCGCCCCCACCGCGCCGCCCACCCTCCCGAACGGGCCGCGGAGCGCCTGGCCGAGGGGGCGCGGGCAGGACGGTTCGACACCGACAGTGTGCGAGCCGTGGTCGAGGCCGCCGGGGAGCAACCGGCACCGGTCCGCGGCAACTGGCCGAGCGGCCTCAGCGACCGCGAGGTGGAGGTCCTGCGGCTGGTGGCCAAAGGGTTGTCGAACCAGGAGGTCGCTCAGACTCTGGTGATCTCGCGACGCACGGCCGAACACCACGTCCAGCACGTCTACGCCAAGATCGGCACCTCCACGCGGGCCGCAGCGGCCCTGTATGCGATGGAGCACGACCTGCTGCGCCCCTGA
>DATDBH010000178.1:0-3123 GCA_036524985.1 Microlunatus sp.
CCACCGGGGTCAAGGACCCGTCCCTGCCCGACACGCTCTACGTCACCGAGCTGGTCGTGGCCGACACCGTCAACACCATGCCGGAGAAGACCATGCAGGCCTTCGCCGACCACGGCGAGGTCAAAGGCGACCAGGTCACCGGCCGCGCCGACGAGGCCCGCGACACCCTCGCCGCCCTGGAAGCCCTCGGCATCTCCTACGACGAGGTGACCGACGTGCTCGAGGAGGAAGGCGTCGACAAGTTCAACACGTCCTGGGGCGAGCTGGTGGCGACCGTCGAGAACGCGCTGGACGGGGCCAAGGGGAAGGCAGGCACGGAGTGACGGCTCCGCTCATCGCACGGGAGAACCCGCTGCGTGACCCGCACGATCGTCGGATGCCGCGGATCGCCGGACCGTGCGTCTTGGTGATCTTCGGCGTCACCGGCGACCTGTCGACCAAGAAGCTGATGCCGGCGGTCTACGACCTCGCCAACCGCGGCTTGCTGCCGCCCGGGTTCGCCCTGGTGGGGTTCGCCCGCCGGGAGTGGGAGCACCAGGACTTCGCTCGGATCGTGCACGACGCGGTCCGCCAGCACGCGCGCACCCCGTTCCGCGAGGAGGTGTGGAAGCAGCTCTCCGAGGGAATCCGGTTCGTACCCGGAGAGATCGGCGACGACGACTCCGTCCGACGGTTGCGCGACACCATCCTCGAGCTGGACGAGGCTCGTGGCACCGGCGGCAACCACGCGTTCTACCTGTCCATCCCGCCGGGGCTGTTCCAGACCGTGGTCGACCAGCTGCGTGAGCACGGGTTGGCCGAGCAGCGTCAGGGGCAGTGGAACCGGGTGGTGATCGAGAAACCCTTCGGTCACGACCTGGCCAGTGCCCAGGAGCTCAACCGGGTGGTTTCGAGCGTCTTCCCGTCGTCCTCGGTGTTCCGGATCGACCACTACCTGGGCAAGGAGACCGTCCAGAACCTGCTGGCGCTGCGGTTCGCCAACCAGCTGTTCGAGCCGGTATGGAACAACAACTACGTCGACCACGTGCAGATCACCATGGCCGAGGACATCGGCATCGGTGGCCGCGCCGGCTACTTCGACGGCATCGGCATCGCCCGCGACGTGATCCAGAACCACCTGCTCCAGCTGCTGGCGCTGACGGCCATGGAGGAGCCGACCTCCTTCGAGGCGGCCCAGCTGCGGGCGGAGAAGCAGAAGGTGCTGGCCGCAGCCCGGCCTCCCGCGCGGCTGGACCTGCACACGGCCCGCGGTCGCTACCGTGGCGGCTGGCAAGGCGGCGAGAAGGTTGCCGGCTACCTGGAGGAGAAGGGGATCCCGGCCACCACCACCACAGAGACGTACGCGGCGATCCGGGTGGACATCGACAACCGGCGCTGGGCCGGGGTGCCGTTCTACCTGCGGACCGGCAAGCGGCTGGCGCGACGGGTGACCGAGATCGCGCTCGGGTTCAAGCGCGCACCGCACCTGCCGTTCACCGCCACGGACACCGAGGAGCTCGGCTACAACGCCCTGGTGCTGCGGATCCAGCCGGACGAGGGCGTCACCCTGCGGTTCGGGGCGAAGGTGCCGGGGACGCAGATGGAGATCCGCGAGGTGAACATGGACTTCGCGTACGGCGGGTCCTTCACCGAGTCCTCGCCCGAGGCGTACGAGCGGCTGATCCTGGACGTGCTGCTCGGTGATCCGCCGCTGTTCCCCCAGCACGAGGAGGTCGAGCTCTCCTGGCAGATCCTGGATCCGATCCTGGACTACTGGGCGAGCGTCGACACTCCACCGGAGGACTACGAGCCCGGCGGATGGGGACCCGCCTGCGCCACCGAGATGCTCGCCCAAGACGGCCACGTCTGGAGGCGTCCATGAGAGAAGGCAGCGTGAACGACGTGAACACCGGCCACTGCGGCGAGCAGCGATGATTCTCAACCTGCCCGAGACCACCACAGCCAAGATCTCCTCGGCCCTGCTGCGGGCTCGGCGGAACGCCGGCAGTCCGGCGATGGGCATGGTCTTGACCCTGCTCGTGGTCTGCGAGGAGAAAGAGTACGAGTCCGCCCTCAAGGCGGCGATGGAGGCGGGTCGGGAGCATCCGGCCCGGATCCTGCTCATCGTCACGGCCTCGGGTCGCACGGCCAGTCTCGACGCCGAGCTGCGGATCGGGGAGGGGACGCCCGGTGAGGTCGTCGTGCTGCGGATGCGCGGACCGCTCGCGGCGCACCCGGCCTCCGTGGTCCGGCCGCTGCTGCTGCCGGACTCCCCCGTCGTCATCTGGTGGCCCGGCAAGGCACCGGCCCAGGGCGCCGACGACGAGCTCGCTTCGCTCTCCGTACGTCGGGTCACTGACGCCGCGGCCGCGAAGCGACCGCTGGCCGAGCTGAAGGCCAGGGCCCTCGACTACCAGCCCGGCGACACGGATCTGGCCTGGACCCGACTGACCCGGTGGCGAGCGCTGCTGGCCGCTGCGCTCGACCAGTACCCGGCGCGGATCAACGGCGCGACGGTCGAGGCGGAGCGCAGCAGCCCGTCGGCCGATCTGCTCGCCGCCTGGCTGCAGTCCTGTCTGAAGGTGAAGGTGGCCCGCAAGATCACCGCCGGGCCTGGGATGACTGCCGTCCGGATGAGCACGGCGGCCGGTGACATCGCGATCACCCGGTCCGACGGCCTGCTGGCCTCCTACACGGTGCCGGGGCAGCCGGAGCGTCTGGTGGCGCTGAAGCGTCGGGAGACCACGGACCTCATCACCGAGGAACTGCGGCGGATGGACGACGACGACGTCTACGCGCACGCGTTGCTGGCCCTCCAGCGCTACCGGGAAGGGGCGTCGCCGGCCCGGACCGCGGCCGCCCGGCCATCGGCCAAGAAGGCGGCCAGCACCCGTGCCGTGGCGTCGGAGACGGTCTCGACCGGGGAGGCACGACGAGCTGCGGGCAAGAAGGCTGCACCGGCGAAGAAGGCTCCCGCGAAGAAGGCAGCTCCCGCGAAGAAGGCGGCGCCCGCGAAGAAGGCCGCGCCCGTCGCCAAGGCCCCCGCGAAGAAGACCACCCCTCTGAAGAAGGCTCCCGCGGCCCGGAAGGCACCGGTCAGCTCGCTGGTGGTCAAGGCGGGAGAGGGCGCCTGGACCAAGGGCG
>DATDBH010000179.1:0-21465 GCA_036524985.1 Microlunatus sp.
GGCGGGTCGCGGCCAGCGATAGAGATCGACGAGACCGTCTCTGGTCAGGGCACCGGCGGGTTGGCCGTCGACGGGGTGGAGGAGGCGCACGGCACCATCCTGACAGCCCTGCCCCTCCGCCGACTCAGGCCTCGTGCGGCACAATGCCGCCATGGGCTCGAAGAAGAAGTCGAAGAAGAGCAGTGCCGACGCGGAGGTGCCGGTTCGGCAGCCGACCCTCACCGAGACGCTTCGACTGCCGCCCGGACCGGTGGATGTCGACGCCCTCGACAGCCGGGCCACACCGGGTTTCCCTGGCGCCGACAAGGACGACGCGCCGGCCCTGATGGACCAGATCGGCGTCGACCTCGCCGACCGCCAGGAGTGCCTGTTCGCCAACGGTCGGGCCGATGACACCCGACGCAACGTGCTGGTGATCTTGCAGGGCATGGACACCTCCGGCAAGGGCGGCATCATCCGCAAAGCCATCGGCCTGGTCGATCCGCAGGGTGTCAAGATCACCTCGTTCAAGGCCCCGACCGCCGAGGAGCGTCGACACCCGTTCCTGTGGCGGATCACCAACGGCCTTCCCGGCCCGGGCATGATCGGGATCTTCGACCGCTCCCAGTACGAGGACGTGCTCATCGCCCGGGTGAACCAGCTGGTCAGCAAGCAGGTGTGGTCGCGGCGCTACGGCCAGATCAACGCGTGGGAGGCCAAGCTCGCGGCCGCCGGCACCGTGCTGATCAAGTGCTATCTGCACATCAGTCCCGATGATCAGCGGGAGCGGCTGCGGGAGCGGCTGGACGACCCGACGAAGCACTGGAAGTACAACCCCGGTGACTTGGACGTGCGAGCCAAGTGGCCGGATTACGAGGCCGCCTACGCTGACGCGCTCGAGCGGTGCAACACTGACGCAGCTCCGTGGTTCGTGATCCCGGCCGGCCGGAAGTGGTACCGCAACTGGGCCGTGGCCGCCCTGGTCAACGAGCAGCTCGGTGCCCTGGGCCTGACCTGGCCCCAGGCCGATTTCGATGTGGAAGCCGAGAAGCAGCGCCTCGAGGCCCTGTGACGCGGACTGATCTGCGAGGAGAAGAGACATGCCCGACAAGACCACGCCGCTGTTCCTGGTGGTGACGATCTACCCCAAGACCGACAAGTTCGCCGAGGCGGAAGCCCAGCTGCACCGGATGCGCGCCGCCTCCCAGCAGGAAGAGGGCTGCGACTTCATGCACCTGGTGCAGGGCTCCGACGACGACACCTGGGTCATGATCGAGAAGTTCGCCTCTCGTGCGGCCTGGGACGAGCACATGGCCTCCGAGCACAACCAGCGCGGCAACCGCGAGCTCGAGCCGCTGCTGCGGCGACCCTCCGACCTCAACCTGTTCCATGAGTTGCTGCCCGGCTGATTTCGCCCGACGTCCAGGCCAAGGTCTGGCGCGACAAACCGTTCCGCACTAGGTTCGATGTTCGAGACCTGCACAAACTCGAGCGAACCACCGCCTCGAGTTCTTCCCACGTGCTGTTCGAGAAGGGACAATCATGACCTCCGACACGACCGACCACCA
The DNA here is from genome assembly GCA_036524985.1 of Microlunatus sp. Classification (GTDB taxonomy): domain Bacteria; phylum Actinomycetota; class Actinomycetes; order Propionibacteriales; family Propionibacteriaceae; genus Microlunatus. Next base: position 1,548 of record DATDBH010000179.1, read on the forward strand.
CAAGGAGGAATTCGAGACCGTCCACGACGCTCTCGTCTATCCCAGTCTGAAGGTCCCGTTCATCCTGCTGGTGGCCTGCTTCGCCGCCTGGGGATCGGCCGCCAACCTCTCCGAGGTGATGGTCGGCGTCTTCCGCAAGATCTTCGAGATGAGCAACTTCCAGTCGGCGCTGGTCACGTTCGCCTACTACGGCGCGTACTTCCTGCTGGCGATCCCGGCCGCGTTCATCAACAAGCGGTTCGGCTACAAGACCGGTGTGCTGACCGGCCTCGGCCTGGCCGCCATCGGCGGCTTCATGTTCCTGCCGGCCAGCTGGAGCCTGACCTACGCCGTGTTCTTGATGGCGCTGTTCGTGCTGGCCGCCGGTCTGTCCATCCTGGAGACCTCCGCCAACCCGTTCGTCATCGCCATGGGACCGGAGGAGACGGCGACCCGGCGTCTCAACCTGGCGCAGTCCTTCAACCCGGTCGGCGCCAACATCGGCGTGCTGCTGGGAACGGCGTTGATCCTGCCCCGACTGACCACGGACGAGGACCGCGCCGGCCTGAGCGGGCAGGCCCTCGTCGACGCTCAGGAGCGCGACCTCTCCCTGGTCCTCGGTCCCTACCTGGGCATCGCCGCCGTTCTGGTGCTGATCTGGATCCTGATCTTCTTCAGCAAGATGGAGAACCCGCTGGAGGTGCACGAGCACGAGGTCGGTGGTGCGCATCCCCACGCCGACAAGGGTGTGCTCGGGAGATTGGTCAAGAACCGGCACTACAGCTTCGGCGTCGTCGCCCAGTTCTTCAACGTGGCCGCGCAGGTCGCCACCTGGTCGTTCACCATCCTGTACGCCGAGGAGGTGCTGGGATACGAGCCGCGGACAGCCGGCTACTTCCTGCAGGCCAGCCTGATCCTGTTCCTCATCTCCCGGTTCGTGATGTTCTGGCTGTTGGGCATCTTCCGTCCCACCCGGTTGCTGCTGGTGATGGCCACCTCGGGTGTGGTGCTGGCCCTGATCGGTGTGTTCAGCCAGAACATCATCGGTCTGCTGGCCATCGTCTGCATCTCGGCCTCGCTGTCGCTGATGTTCCCGACCATCTACGGCGTGGCTCTGCACGGTCTCGGAGATGACACCAAGTTCGGTGCGGCCGGCCTGGTGATGGCCATCCTCGGTGGCGCGCTGATCCCCCCGGTCCAGGGCCTCGTGGCAGACGCCACCGGCAGCCAGGCGATCGGCTTCCTGATCGTCGCGTTCTGCCTCGCGGTCGTCGCGGCGTACGCGTTCTTCGACCTGAAGACCAACCGCAACGCGGAGGTCGTGGTCGGACCCGGCGGGCACTGACCCGGTCCCGGGACCGGACCTGTCAGCGTGAGTGGCGGCCAGAGCGACCACTCACGCTGACAACTCGGTGGTGAGTCAGGCGCTGACCACGCTGAGGTGGCGGACCGGAGCGTCCTCGGTCTCGGCCGTCACGTCGGCCTCCAGATCGACCAGCTCCATCGCCGCCACCACGTAGCGGCTCAGCACCACCTCGGCGAGCTCGGGACCCGCCCCCAGCGGATCGGAGACCGCCACCGCACCGGCGGACAGGGCCGCGGTCTCCTCGCGGACGAACAGCGGAGTCGGGGCCAGGAACCAGCTGCCCACGGCGACGTGCCGTCGACCCTGGCTGCGCAGCGTGCGGACCGCCTCGGCCGCCGTCGGACCGGACACCGCAGCGAACGCCGTGACGCACGGCAGTCGGTGGTGGGTCGCCCACTGCCGCGCCCGGCGGGTCACGATGGCGTTGCTGCGGACGTCGGTGCTGCCGACTGCGGCGAAGACGAGTCCGTCCAGCTCGCTGACCCGGCGGGCCCGCAGCGCATCGCGCAGGCGACGGTCGACCACGGACAGCAGCTGGGCCTCCGGACCGATGGGCCGCGAAGAGGTCACCTTCAGGTCCCCGGTGGCCGCGGTGATCTGGGAGATCAGGGCGGGGAACTCGGCGTGCGCGTGGAAGGCGTCCGACAGCAGCAGCGGGACCACCACGGCTTCCTCGACGCCGCGCTTGGCCAGCTTGGCCGCGACCTGCAGGCCCGAGGGCTGACCCTCTCCGACGAAGGCGATGTGCACGTCGAGCTCGGGGCGGATGGCCAGCACACCGGCCCGGATGTCGTGGCTGACCTGCGCGACCCGTGGGTCGCGGCTGCCGTAGCCGACCAGGATGAGTGAGGGTGCGGTCATGGTGTCTGTCCTGCACTGTCGGGGGAATCGAACTCGTCGAACTCGTCGGGCGCCCGTCGGTGCTCGACGGTGAAGGCCGGCGGGCCGGCCATGCCGGCGCCGAGGGTCCAGCCGTCGGCGGGGTCGACCAGGATGAAGGCACCGGTGCCGCGGTACTCGTGGTAGGCGTCCACCGGTAGGGGGCTGGCGAAGGCGATCCTGATCCGGGCCAGGTCGTTCAGCGCCAGCCGGTCGCTGTCCACCCAGACCGGGTGCTCTCCGTCGCCGCCGAGGTCCAGCTTGGCCTCGATGGAACGGATCAGGCCCTTGGTCAACGACGTGCCGTGCTGGACCAGGACCCGCGCCCCGGTGGTCAGCTCCCGGTCGGCGAGCCAGGACACCGTGGCGGCCACGTCGCGTACGGGGGCCGGCGGAGCCTCGGTCGAGGCGATCAGGTCGCCGCGTGAGACGTCGATGTCTCCTGCCAGACGGAGGATCACCGACTGACCGGAAACCGCGAGGTCCAGTGGTCCGTCCGGGGTGTCGATGCCGACCACGGTGGTGTGCGAGCCGCGGGGGAGCACGACCACCTCGTCGCCGACCCGGACCCGGCCCGAGGCGAGCTGGCCGGCGTAGCCGCGGTAGTCGGCCGTCAGACCGGGCGTGCCGGAGGCCCAGGGAGCCAGCTCCGCCGTCTGCGGCCGCACCACCTGCTGCACCGGGAAGCGCAGCTCGGCGAAGGTCGTGAGCGGGGTGACGTCCACCGTCTCCAGGTAGCCCAGCACGGTCGGCCCGTCATACCAGGGCATCCGGGTGGACCGGACCGCGACGTTGTCTCCCTCGGTGGCCGACACCGGGATGCAGTGGGAGTCGCGCACGTTGAGACTGCGCGCCAGCAGGGAGAACTCGGTCGCGATCGCGGTGAAGCGCTCCTCGGAGTAGTCGACGAGGTCGATCTTGTTGACCGCGAGCACCACGTGCGGCACCCGCAGCAGCGAGGCCACGGCCAGGTGCCGGCGGGTCTGCTCGACCACTCCGTTGCGGGCGTCGACCAGCAGCACGATCACGTCGGCGGTGGAGGAGCCGGTGACGGTGTTGCGGGTGTACTGCACGTGGCCGGGGCAGTCGGCCAGGATGAACTTGCGCGCCGGGGTGGCGAAGTAGCGGTAGGCGACGTCGATCGTGATGCCCTGCTCGCGCTCGGCCCGCAGACCGTCGGTGAGCAGCGCCAGGTCGGCGCTGGCCAGCCCCTTGCGCTTGCTGACCTGCTCGACGTGGTCGAGCGTGTCGGTGAGCACCGAGTTGGTGTCGTAGAGCAGCCGCCCGACCAGCGTGGACTTGCCGTCGTCGACCGAACCCGCCGTGGCCAGCCGCAGCAGGGTCCGGCCACCGGTCTTGGTGGGCGATGTCAGGGTGGGAGCCATCAGAAGTAGCCCTCTCGCTTGCGGTCTTCCATGGCGGCTTCGCTCATCCGGTCGTCGGCGCGGGTGGCGCCGCGCTCTGTGAGCGTGCTCAGTCCCACTTCGGTGATGACGTCCGCCACCGTGGTGGCGTCGGACAGCACCGCGGCGGTGCAGGACATGTCGCCGACCGTGCGGTAGCGCACCGAGCGCCGCTCGACGAGATCGCCGTCGCGCGCCGGGGTGACGGGCGTGATGGCGATCCACATGCCGTCGCGCTCGACCACGTCCCGCTCGTGGGCGTAGTAGATCGAGGGCAGCTCGATCTTCTCGGCCTCGATGTAGTCCCAGATGTCCAGCTCGGTCCAGTTGGACAGTGGGAAGACCCGGACGTGCTCGCCGGGCAGGTGCCGGCCGTTGTAGAGCGACCACAGCTCGGGTCGCTGGTTGCGCGGATCCCACTGGCCGAACTCGTCCCGCAGGCTGAACACGCGCTCCTTGGCCCGGGCCCGCTCCTCGTCGCGCCGGCCGCCGCCGAACACGGCGTCGTGCTTGCCGTGGGTGATGGCGTCCAACAGCGGCACGGTCTGCAGCGGGTTGCGCTGGCCGTCCGGGCGCTCCCGCAGCCGGCCGTCGTCGATGTAGTCCTGCACTTTCGCCGCCGTGAGGTGGGCGCCGTAGAACTCGGTCGCCCAGTCGCGGTAGGTCAGCACCTCGGGGAAGTTGTGTCCGGTGTCCACGTGCAGGAGCGTGAACGGGATCGGGGCCGGCCAGAACGCCTTGGCGGCCAGGTGCAGCATCACCACGGAGTCCTTGCCGCCGGAGAAGAGCATCACCGGCGTCCGGAAGGTGGCGGCCACCTCGCGGAAGATGTGGATCGACTCCGACTCCAGGGCCTGGAGCTCGGTCAGCGGTCGGATCGCCTCACTCATGCGGTCCCTCCCTCGGTCGGGTGCGGCAGGCCGTCCAGCAGCGCGTACGCCAGCGCGACGGACTCCTCCAGGGGCACGATGGCGGTGTCGATGGTCAGCTCGGCGGCGGTGGGGTGCTCGTACGGGTCATCGACCCCGGTCAGCCCGGTGATCTCGCCGGCCCGGGCCTTGGCGTACAGGCCCTTCACGTCGCGTTCCTCGGCGACGGCCAGCGAGGTGGCCACGAAGACCTCGGCGAACGGCACACCGGCCCCGGCGTGGTCGTCACGGACCTGCTGCCGCGCGTCGGCGTACGGGGCGATCACCGGCACCAGCGCGACGACACCGTGACTGGCGAGCAGCCGGGCCACCCAGCCGATCCGGGTCACGTTGATATCGCGATCGGTCCGGCTGAAGCCGAGCCCGGCCGAGAGGTGCGGTCGGACGGCGTCGCCGTCGAGGACCTGGACGCGGACGCCGTCGGCGACCAGCCGGTCGGCCAGCGCGTGGGCGATGGTGGACTTGCCCGCCGACGGCAGGCCGGTGAACCAGAGGGTGGCGCCGCTCACAGGTGGATCCCGCATTCCGTCTTCGCCAGTCCGGCCCAGCGTCCGCCACGAGGATCGTCGGCGGTGGCCCGGGAGGTGCAGGGCTCGCAGCCGATCGAGGGGTAGCCGTCCTCGAGCAGCGGGTTGACCATCAGGCTGTTGGACTCGATGTAGTCGGCGACGTCGTCGTCGGTCCACGTCGCGATCGGGGCGATCTTGATGATCTTGCGGCGCAGGTCCCAGGACACGATCGGGGTCTTCGCCCGGGCGATCGAGTCGGCCCGCCGGACCCCGCTGGCCCAGGCGGTGTAACCCGCCAGGGCGGCGTTCAGGGGCTCGGTCTTGCGGAGCGCACAGCACTGGTCGGGGTTGACCGAGAACAGGTCCGTGCCCCAGGTGGCGTCCTGCTCGGCGACGGTCTGCGCCGGGGTCAGCGTGATCAGGTTGACGTCGTGCACGGCGGCGACAGCGTCACGGGTGCCGATGGTCTCGACGAAGTGGTAGCCGGTGTCGAGGAACAGCACATCGACGCCCGGCGCGACCTGCTCGGCCAGGTGGATCATCACCGTGTCGGCCAGCGACGAGGTCAGCACCAGGCCCGAGCCGAAGGTCTCGTGCGCCCAGGTGAGGATCTCGGTCGCCGTGGCTCCAGCCAGCTCTTCGTTGGCCCGCTGCGCGAGCCGGCTGAGGTCGTCGCCCGGTCGGGGGCGGCCGAGCGGGGGGTGGACTGCTGTCATGGCTGAGCCTGCTCTCCGTGACCTCGAGCCGGTCTCAGCCCGAGGAATCGCACGGTGAACGCGCGCAGGCAGCTGCGGCATTCCCACCCGCCGTCCTCCAGCGGGAACAGCGTCTCCTCCGCGCAGTACGGGCAGTAGAGCACCGCCTGCCGGTTGGCGTGCCCCGACGACGCCCCTGACTCCGACGGCCGGCTCATACGAGTGCGGTCTCATCGGCCCTCGAGACCCACTGGGCGAAGCGCTCCCCGTGGGTGCGCTCGGCCAGGAAGTTCTTCGCCACCCGCTCGACGTAGTCGGGAAGCTCGTCGGCGGTGACCTTGTGGCCCCGGAGCTTGCGACCGAAGCCGGCGTCCAGCGCGAGACCTCCACCCAGGTGCACCTGGTAGCCCTCGACCTGGTCACCGTTCGGACCGGGCACCAGCTGGCCCTTGAGCCCGATGTCGGCGACCTGAATCCGAGCGCACGAGTTGGGGCAGCCGTTGAGGTGGACGGTGATGGGGGTGTCGATCTCGCCCAGCCTGGTCTCCAGCTCGTCGACCACCCGGGCCGCCTGGGCCTTGGTCTCGACGATGGCGAGCTTGCAGAACTCGATCCCGGTGCAGGCCATCACCGAGCGCCGCCAGGCGTTCGGGCGGGCCGACAGCCCGATCTGCTCAGCCCCGGCGACCAGGGAGTCGACCTGGTCCGGCGCCACGTCGAGGACGAGGATCTTCTGCATCGGGGTGGTGCGCAGTCGGTACGAGCCGTGCGCCTCGGCCAGGTCGGCCAGGTCGATCAGCTTCTGACCGCCGGTGCGACCGGCGATGGGGGAGAGCCCGACGAAGAAGTTGCCGTCCTTCTGCTCGTTGATCCCGACGTGGTCTCCGGGGCGCTCCGGGGTGACCGGTGCCGGACCGTCGACGAGCTTCCGCTTCAGGTACTCGTTCTCCAGCACCTGGCGGAACTTCTCGGGGCCCCAGTCGGCGATCAGGAACTTGATCCGGGCCCGGGTGCGCAGCCGGCGGTAGCCGTAGTCGCGAAAGACACCGCAGACACCGGCCCATGCCTCGGCGACCTCCTCGCTCGGCACCCAGGCGCCGAGCCGCTGGGCCAGCATCGGGTTGGTGGAGAGACCGCCGCCGACCCACAGGTCGAAGCCCGGGCCGTGCTCGGGGTGCTCGACGCCGACGAAGGCCACGTCGTTGATCTCGGGCACCACGTCCTGCAGCGGGTGACCGGTGATGGCGGTCTTGAACTTGCGCGGCAGGTTGGAGTACTGCGGATCCCCGATGTAGCGCTCGACGATGTCGGCGATCGCCGCGGTCGGGTCGATGATCTCGTCGGCGGCGATGCCGGCGACCGGCGAGCCGAGGATGACCCGGGGGCAGTCACCGCAGGCCTCGGTGGTCGACAGCCCGACGGCCTCCAGTCGGCGCCAGATCTCGGGCACGTCCTCGACCCGGATCCAGTGCAGCTGGACGTTCTGCCGGTCGGTGATGTCGGCGGTGTCGCGACCGAAGTCCACGCTGATCTGGCCGATCACCCTCAGCTGCTCGCTGGTCAGCGCGCCGCCGTCGATGCGGACCCGGAGCATGAAGTACTCGTCGTCCAGCTCGTGCGGCTCCAGGGTGGCGGTCTTGCCGCCGTCGATGCCGGGCTTGCGCTGGGTGTAGAGCCCGTACCAGCGGAAGCGGCCGCGCAGGTCTCCGGGGTCGATGCTGGCGAAGCCGCGCTTGGCGTAGATGTTCTCGATCCGCGCCCGGACGTTCAGCGGGTTGTCGTCCTTCTTGGACTGCTCGTTCGGGTTCAGCGGCTCGCGGTAGCCCAGCGCCCACTGACCCTCACCCCGTGGCTTTCGCGCCCGCGCGGTGCGCGGCGCGGTCGGACGGGTGGGGCGTTCGGTGGGGGTCTGGGTCATCGGGGTCCTCGGTCGCGGGGTGTGCCGCAGGGGGTAGCGGCACGGTGTCGGTGGTCGATCAGCGCGAGGCCGGATGACACATCGACGACTGGGTCCGTCCGAGGTCGACGAAGCGACGCACGGTCAGCTCCGCCGCCCAGCCGCCCACGACCACCGCACCGACGAGGGTGCGTGAGGAGGGCAGGGGAGCGTGACGCATACCCCCACCCTTTGTCACCGAGGCACCGATCGCAAGTTGAAATTCCAATAGATGAGAAGCGTGTCCATGATATGAGACAGTCCGCGGTGGAATCGGGTCAGGTCAGGGAATCCGATCCCGAACGCGGCTGCTCTCGCGCCTCCGCCCGTGCTTCGACGGGGTTGTCGGCGGTCTGGTCGGCCAGCACCTCCGTGAGGCGGGGCGAGCTCGGCGGGACGCTGCTGTCGGCGTACTCGGTCTGGGCGTGGTCGATGCCGGACAGACGCGGCCAGACGTAGTCGATGGCCGCGTTGAAGGCGGCGCCGATGAGGACGGCGAGGCAGGTGACGAAGAGCCAGATCAGCACGGCGATGGGGGCGGCCAGCGGTCCGTAGATGGTGGTCGAGCCCGCGGAGGCGACCAGGATCACCCGGAGCAGCCAGCTGCCGCCGAGCCAGATCAGCAGGGTGAGAGCGGCACCTGGGATCTCCGAGAGCCAGCGGGTCCGGACCGGGACGGAGAGGTGATAGAGCCCGGCCAGGAAGCAGGCGGTGCCGACCAGCACCACCGGCCAGTAGAGGATCGTGACGGCGGAGAGACGCTCGGGCAGCAGGGCGTCCACCAAGCCCGGACCGGCCAGCACCAGTGGCAGCACGATGATGCCGACCACCAAGAAGGCCAGGTAGAGCGCGAAGGACAGCGCCCGGGTCCGCAGCAGACCGCGCTGCCCGCTCAGGCCGTACATGATCGTGATCGTGTCGACGAAGACGTTGAGTGAGCGCGATCCGGACCACAGGGCGAGCAGGAAGCCGATGGAGATGATCTCGAACCGACCACCGGAGAGCACGTCGTCCAAGGTGGGTTCGATCACCGTGGCCACCGCGTCCGGGGTCAGGGCCCGGCTGCTGAGGGCGAGGGCCTGCTCGCGGAAGCCGGCCAGCGTGTCGACGTCATAGCGCTGGGCCACGAAGCCGACCGCGCCGACCAGTCCGAAGATCAGCGGCGGCAGGGACAGGATCGCGAAGAAGGCGCCCTCCGCCGCCAGCCCGGTGACGCGGTAGCGGACGCAGATGCCGACCGTACGGCTGATCAGCTCCCAGACCTGGGCCAGGGCCGACCGCAGGGGTCGTGGCAACGCCCCCCACAAGCGTGACACCGCCCGCTTGATGTCCTTCGGGCCGGTCACCCGCACAGCGTAGGTGGAGAGCGTGGCCAGACGTTCGCGACGACCCGAGCCTCAGCCCGACTGTTCTCGACCCCGGGGTGAGGTTGCTAGCATTGACAGCAAGAGTGTGATGGAGGTGTTGGTCATGGCGACGTTGACAGTCCGAAACCTGTCGGACCAGGCGCGTTCGGCGTTGAAGGTGCGGGCGGCGCGCAACAACCGTTCGATGGAGGCCGAGGTGCGCGACATCCTGGAGCGAGCCGCGCGCGATGACGATCCCGGATTCATCGCGGGATGGCTCGAGCGAGCGGGCGACTTGGCCGGCGACGATCTCGCGCTTCCCGAGCGGACGGCGCCCCGCGAGGTCGACCTCGCGTGATCATCGCGGACACCAACGTGCTGTCCGAACCTCTCCGCCGGGAGCCGGACGCTCGTGTCCTCGCGTGGCTGATCGCTCATCAGGACGATCTCGGCGTCACCACCATCACCGTGGCCGAGCTCTTGCACGGGGCGAGACGGCTGCCTGATGGCCGGCGACGAGAGCTGCTGCTGGAGTCCATCGATCAGCTGGTGCTCAGCGCCGGCGATCGCCTGCTGGCTTTCGACGAGGAGGCGGCGCGTGCCGCCGCTGAGCTCCGGGTGGCACGCGAGAAGGCGGGACGCCCGACCTCGAGCGAGGACCTGATGATCGCGGCCATCGCACTCGCCCACGGCGCCCTCGTGGCTACCCGGAACACGTCAGACTTCGGGGGCTTCGGAGTGGGTGTGCTCGATCCGTGGCAGGCCTGACCGAAGGGTCGGCGGCGGTCAGTGCGGTGCTGGTGTGGACTGGCTGACGGCGATCGCGCTGCCCGTGGGCGGCATCATCGGACATCGGGTCCCGGCCGCCGACGCGCTGGCCCGCACGCTCACCTCGCCGGAGAACACCGCCGAGCTGGCGCGCGAGGTGGGGAGCAGCTGCCCGCCGACCTGGACCCCGCCGAGCAGGCCCGCGTCGTGTCGAAGGTCAAGACGTGATCCGGCGCCGGAGGATCGCGCTGGTCACCAAGGCCGACTCCGCGCACTGATCGATCGGCCGCCGGCCGGTGGACGAATCCCGGGTCGGTCGGGACAACGTCCCGTGACAGTGGGCGGTGTGAGGCGAATACTCGGGTTGGGGCACCGGGTCGATCGGCTCGGGCCGACTCGGGAGGTCTTGAGCATGGCCGATTTCACCTCCGCCGACGGCCGACCGGCCGTCAGCGGTGTCAACAGCACCAAGGGGCCCGGCGTTCGGGGAACCTCCGTCGGCGGCAGTGGCGTGGTCGGTTCGGTGACCGGGCCGGGTGGACCGGACACCACCGCCATCTGGGGCGAGACGCCGAAAGGTCGCTCGATCGTCGGCGTGGTCAACGGCGATGGGGCCGGGGTCTGGGGCGATGTGCGGACCGGTCGCGCTGTCGTCGGGGTGGCCCGGGACGGCGGAGCCACGGGCGTCTGGGGAGAGGCGAGCAACGGCGTCGGCGTGATCGGCAAGGACAACGGCGGCGGCGACGGTGTGGTCGGTGAGGGGCGACGCGGCGTGGTCGGCCGCAGTCCGTCCTTCCAGGGCGTCTTCGGCTGGAGCGAGCAGAACGCCGGAGTGGTCGGTGAGAGTCGCCGGCAGTACGGGCTCTACGGGCTCAGCTGGGACGCGGCCGGAGCGGGAGTGTTCGCCTACAACGAGAACCCGGCCGGCTGCGCCGCCCGCCTGCAGGGTCGGGTCGAGGTGATCGGCGGCGACGTGGTGCTGAAGGGCGGTGACCTGATCTTGGGCAACGCCGACTGTGCGGAGGACTTCGACATCGCCGAGGACCAGTCGGCAGAACCCGGCACGGTGATGGTGATGACGGAGGAAGGCACCCTTCGGGCGAGCAGCGGTGCGTACGACCGCAAGGTGGCGGGGGTGATCTCCGGCGCCGGCCAGTATCGACCCGGGCTGATCTTGGACCGGCCCGAGCCGTCGCCGTGCCGTCGTCCGATCGCCCTGCTGGGCAAGGTGTTCTGCAAAGTCGACGCCACCGAGCGGCCGGTGGCCGTCGGAGATCTGCTCACCACCGCGGACCGCCCCGGTCACGCGATGAGAGTCGACGATCCGGCACGCGCGTTCGGGGCGGTGCTGGGCAAGGCCCTCGGCTCGCTGGCTCACGGCCAGGGTCTGGTCCCGGTCCTGGTGGCTCTGCAATGAGCACCAAGACCGACGGTGGAAGGAGGTGAGCACCCGTGTTGACACTGCGCAACTGCTCCTTCGTCGATCCCACGACGACGTACACGTCGATGGCTGTGCTGGCCCGGACGTCCCCCCGGTTGGGCCCGAGCCGGCCGTGGTCGGCCCGGGCCTTGATCGACACCCGGGATCGGATCCGGGTGCTCCGGGTGGGTGTGCTGGTCGTCGTGATCGGGGGTCTGGCCCGGACGACGACGGTTGATCCGGACTGGTTGGATCGACTGTTCAGCGACCGCCACGGTGTCGCCGCTTTCGTCCGGCAGATGAGCGGCGGCCGCCGCTATCTGGAATGGCAGGCGTTTCCGGCGACCACACTGATGACGCTGGCGGAGAAGGACGACCTGCTGGCCAGAGGGGAGCTGTCCAAGGGCACCCGCGACGCCGCCCGGCGGGCCGGGATCCCGGTCGACGCGTTCGATCACTGGATCTGGGTGACCGACGAGGGCCTGTCCTCGGCCGGGAGCACCACCGACAACGACTCCTTCATGGGGGCGAAGGACTTCACCGTCAGTGTGGTCACGCACGAGCTCATGCACCGGCTCGGTGTCGACGGGCACGCCGACGCCTCCGTGGCCAACGACTACGGCGACGGCTGCTGCATCATGGGCGTCTACCAGCGCTCCTTCGTCAACCCCCGGCTCCCCATCCCCGTACCCGCCCCGCAACCGATGCCCGCGCCGATCGCCGGACCGGGCCTGTCGGCACCGTACGAACGGGTGGCCGGCTGGCTGGCTCCCCGCAATGTGGCGGCCCTGCCGTTGGATGCGCCGATCGGTACCCGCGTCGACCTGTTTACGCAGTCCGGGGCGCCGACGGAGGATGACGATCGGACCGTCGCGGCCACGCTCGGATCCGCCCCGGCTGGTCCGGGCGACCCCGCGCAGCTCTGGATCGAGTACCGCCAGGCGCGCGGTTTCGACGCCGGCGTCGACGGCGCGCCGGCTGACGATGGCGCGGGTCCCCGAGCGGGCGTGATCCACCTCTCGCGCGCCGTCATCGACCCCGCCGGCGCCGCGCTGAACCCGGGCAAGGTCCGCACGTTCCTGGTGAGCACCGCGCCGGCCGTCGTCGGTGCGCGCAGCCACGAGTTCGCCGGGCGTACCGCCCGGGTCGAGGTCGTCTCGACCGAGCAGCCGCTGGTCCGCATCGTGCTCGACCCACCGGTCCGGTACGCCTACCTTTTCAAGGGGGCGACGTACGTGCGGTACGACCGGCTGAGCCAGCGAACCGACGCGGGGTATCCGTTGCCGATCGGCACCTACTGGAACGGGATGGCGGCGGCCGGATTCGGGGCCGACCTGGACGCGGCGCTGCCCTGGTTCGGGCAGCAGGTCTACTTCTTCAAGGGCTCTTCCTACGTCCGGTACGACCTTCGCGCGGATCGGGTCGAGGCCGGCTACCCGAGACCGATCGCCGGCAGCTGGCCCGGACTGGCCGAGGCAGGCTTCGGCGCGGACCTGGACGCCGCGGTCAACTGGGGCGATGGGTACGCCTACTTCTTCAAGGGCGATCAGTACCTGCGCTATCACATCGTCACCGATCGGGCGTCCGGGCCGATCTCGCTGGTGGCCGGCTGGCCCGGACTCGGGGCTGCCGGCTTCGACCGGGACATCGATGCCTGCCTGCCCTGGTACGACGGGAAGGCGTATCTGTTCAGGGGCGACCGCTACCTGGCGTACGACATGCTCGGCGGCGGCGCGGTGATCGGGCAGCCTACGCCCATCGATCCTGCGTGGCCGGGCCTCGGCCCGACCGGTTTCGGCAGCGGTGTCCGGGCCGCCTTCTGTGCACCGCCGCCGGAGGCGTGACCCGCGAACACTGTGCCGAGTAGCGTACGAACGATCAGCCCAGTTGGGAGCGGCGATGGAGACCGAGATCGCGGAGATCGCGCCGGACATCTTCCGGCTCTCGACGTTCCTGCCGGATGCGAACTTCATGTTCAACCAGTTCCTGCTGCGGGACGAGGAGCCGCTGCTGTTCCACACCGGACCACGAGCGCTGTTCCCGTTGATCAGTGAGGCTGTGTCTCGGGTGATGCCTGTGGAGGGGCTCCGGTGGATCACCTTCGGTCACGTCGAGTCCGACGAATGCGGCTCGATGAATCTGTGGCTGGGGGCGGCGCCCAACGCGGAGATCGCTCACGGCGCCATGGGTTGCGTGGTGTCGGTCAATGACCTGGCCGACCGACCACCACGTTCCCTTCAGGATGGTGAAGTCCTCGAGATCGGAACCAAACGGATGCGGCGCCTGGAGACGCCACATGTGCCTCACGGCTGGGACGCCGGACTCTTCTACGAGGAGACCACCTCGACGTTGCTGTGTGGCGACCTGTTCACGGCGATCGGGAACAGCCCTGCACTGACCGAGCACGAGATCATCGGTCCTGCCTTGGCGGCTGAGGACGTGTTCGGTGCGACCTGTCTGACGCCGGCGACCGCCCCGACCATGCGCAAGCTCGCCGATCTGGACCCCCGCACGCTGGGCTTGATGCACGGACCCTCGTACGCGGGGGACTGCGCCCGGGCTCTCCGGGATCTCGCCGAGGCGTACGACCGTCGTCTGGACAGTGAGGGTGCTCGTCTGCAGGCACCGGGCACTCCGGCGGACTAGCCAGGCGGGGTCGGTCTCATCGACGGTGCGGCGAGCAGAGCCACTTCGATGCCGTAGCCGACCAGGGTGCCGTGCGGCCAGTAGGTCAACAGAACCGTGCTGGTGATGAGCACGAGGAGCGTCGAGATCAGCAGTCCGAAGCGCCAGCCGGCGAGCCGGCCGTGCTGGTAAGCCAGGATGCTCGCCGGGATCGCACACAGCCCGATGGCGAGCAGCACAAAGATCTCCGTGCCCCAGAAGGAGCGCCACAGACCGGTGGCAGCGTGTCCGGTGTAGCTGAGGATCACGATCGGCGTGCCCAGCATCGTCACGATGGCCATGATGCGTGTCCAACGACCGGTGGATCCCAGAGCCCGCCACAACGCCAGGCCGATGACCAGGAACGACGGCGCCACGAGGGAGCCGAAGAGCGCGTAGTCGTCGAAGACCCCTTGGGTTGCCGCGACCCGGCGGATCGCGCGGTACGGACTCGCGCCCGCGAGCCGATCTGCCCAATCCGGTGCGCCGCTTCCGCTCCAGGTCAGGAGCTGCGGCGGCAGCAAGAAGGCCGACCAGGCAGCCCCGACGCCGGCGAGGACAACGTTGCTCCAGCTGGCCGGCTGCTTCGACGTCCACACCGTCACGATCGGAGCATCCCACACCCGACGACCCGACGGTCGGAACGGGAGCAGAGGTCCAGGGAGCAGCGTTTACAGGCCGACCAATCCTCAGTAGCGTTCGAGTTTCAGGGAGGGGGTCGAGATGCTGCCACGACGATTGCGCTGCCTGTTCCGCCGTCATCAATGGCACAACGGATGGGATGCGGAGAACCACAGGCCTCTGTGGACCTGCAAGCGTTGCGGGCTGATCAGAACAGAGATCGACCAGATGCCCAGCGCCGGCTCGCACGGCGGCGGTCCGGGTTGACGGATTGAGCTGCTGACATCAGCTGGCCTTGCGCGTTGCTCTGGTCGGGCTATCGGCTCCCCGGCTCACGGGCCGGTCCGGAGAGGTTGACTACGACATGCTCCTCGGCGCCGTTTGCACCGAGTCGCTGACCCGCCTACGTTCCGCCGGTGCGGAACATCGAACGATCGTCGAAGTGCATCAGGTCCTTGGCGTGGTTGTACATCCCGCCCCAGGTCAGGCCGGCCCGGTCGAGGGCCTCGACCAGCCGATGGTCGAGCTCCATGATCCCGGTCTTGCGGGGATCGCGACCGGTCAGATCACCCTTTCCCTTCAAGGCGCGATCGTTGGCCTGTTGGGTCGTCCACCAGGCGACCTTACGTTGCGCCGCCTGCACCGTGGGATTGATCGTCAGCATGGCATTGACCTGAGCTTCCAGGCCTACCTGGTCGAGATTGAGGTAGGCCACCACATCCGCCGACGCCAGCTGGGTCTGTTCCCATTGCTCCATCACTGTCCGGGATTCCGGTGGCGGCCGTTCGATGCGGAAGGCCTTGCCATGCATGAGCAGTGTCGCGCGCGCGACCATTTTCGGCACGGCGTCCCCGTTCAGACCGACGAACGGGTTTGTGGGGTAGTTGATGTCGACCGCCAGGCCGTAGCAGTGCAAGCTGGGTCGTTCCTTTCCGGTGGCAGCTTTCGGCGGGCGGAGTCCGCCGATGCTGTGCATCCCGATCTCGTCCGCGATCTCGATGCCCTGGCGTCCGGTGAGCGTCGGGTGTGCGGCCAGGATGTCGGCAGCGGTGTCCAGCTTGGTCAGTAGCTCCTGGTGGACGCCGCCGACCGCGCTTCCGCTGCTGGGTCTGATCGGAACGCCCAAGAACCTGGCGTTCGGGACGTGATGGGCGAACCAGGCTGCCTCGTCGGCGCCGGTGATCTTCTTGATGTCAGTGGCCATCTGGCGGCGCGCCGACTCCTCGCCTCCGGACGTCGCCTGTTTGGTCGCACGGCGGATCTTCTTGTCCAGCTCTGTCGCGGTGAGCACGGTCTCGGGTTGATAGCGCTCGATGGCCGGGAGCACGACCTCTCGCCTGATGATCACCTTCTCGCGGAGCAGTGCCTTGTCCGCCTTCACCTTCGGGTTGAGGGTGCGGCCGATGGTCTCCGGATGGCGAAAGGCGAACACCGCACTGGTCAGGGCGCCGGGATCGGTGACACCGCTGATCACCAGTCGCTTGAGCAACGTGCGCTCGGCAGGAAGGCCGAGCAGGAGATCCCGCAGCCCCCCCGACAGCGCGCTGGCCGCCTTGCTGGTGCCGTTGGCGATGGCGGTCGCGCCGCCGAGGAGCACATCGGCGCCGAAGGTGCTCGACTTCGGTGCCCGCTGCAGCGGCTGGTCTCGTTGCCGGGACTCGGTTCGCGGCAACGCTGTGCGATTCGACGGCGACTGCAGGCGCTGGACGGCATGCGTGGCTGCCAGGTTGCCGGCTTCGGCCGCGATGCAGGACATCACCAAGCGTTGTACAGGGGCCGGCGGCGCCGCCGGTGCACCGGTTCCGGTCGCCGGTGCGGCAGCGCCGCCAGCAGGCAGGGTCCCCGGTGGTGGTCCGAGGACGACCTCGCGCAGGGCGGTTGCCTCACCCTCCAGCTCGGTTCCTCGTTTCGGGTCGTTCGCCGCGCCGGTGGAGGTGTACTGCTCGCTCACCTCGACGGTGAGCACCATGATTCCCTTGGACGGTCCCCACTGCCCGAGGCTCTGCCCCTTGGCGTTCTCCTCGCGCATCTTCTCCGCGGAGATCTTGGGATTCTGTCCTGGGTACAGGCTGGAGAATCCACCGTCGCGGGTGTTGCCGGCCACTCTGACCCCGAGGGCGTCGGCGCGTTTCGCGGCAGCGATCGCCAGGTCGTCCGCAGCGACGGCCAGGGGTCCCGGTGCCGCACTGGGGTGCGGGTCGGCGAAGATGCCGGCCTTGTTCAGGTCCTTCTGCGCGTGGATCGAGATGAGTCGTTTCGGCGCGAACTGTTTGATCACCGCCATCAGGGCGATGTTGCCGGGCTCCACCGGATCCCCTTTGGAATCGAGGGGTCTGACGGGATCGAGGTCGGCCCCGAGGGCCGGGAACTGGCGGTTCGGGTCCTTCGCCCCCTTGCCGGGCGTGACACGTCCTGGATCCTTGTCCTTGGTGCGTATCTCACGGTATTTGCTGACGGCGATCTTGCCCTGGTCGGCGGCGAGCTTCTTCTCCCACGCGGCGCGACTCGCCACGTTGTCGGGGAAGAGTCGGGGCACGATGACGACGGTGAAGAAGGGCCTGTGCACCTGCAGCTGGGCCAGGAGGCGGTCGGCGACCTCGACACCGGACTGCTCGGAGCCGTGGACCCCGGCGACCACCAGCGCCACGTCGTCGATCTCACCCGGCACGAGATGCGCCTGGATGGGGGTGCCGAGGCTGTCCAGTCCGACGGTGAATTCCAGCGACGGTGGCACCAGACCCTTGATGCCCAACCCGGAGATCAGTGCCTGGATCAGCTTCAGCCAAGCAACCCGTTCGCCCGAATCGGCAACTTGGCCGGCAGCGCGGTCGATACTCGCCTTGCTCGGCGCCCGCTGCAGCGCGCCGTCCTCCGGGATTCTGGACAACACGGACCCGGCCGCGTGCTGGGTCAGCGGGGCACGGACCGGTGGAGGCTTGGGGGTGCTGGCGCTGCGGAGCGCGATCCGGCGCATCCCTGGCGCTGCACCACCCATGTTCCGACGGTAGTGACCACGTGGCCGACCGTCCATGACGGGCGGATCGCCGGAACGCGCAGGTCAGGTTGCCCGAAAGGGCAAGCGAAAGGGCGCAGCGTCCCATCAGTGCTTGAGCGGGACCAGCGACACCTGGGTGGTGTCGGCTGATCGGGGACGTCGCGTTCCACCGCCTTGTCGGCCGTCGAGGGGATCTTCTCGGGCCGGCGATGGCCACATGGTGGGTGAGTCAGAATCTCCCGCATCCACCCGTTGGACGCTCTGCAGTAAGGAAGCACACCATGAAGCTGGCCACCAGGGTCGTCGGAGTCGCGCTGACGGCTACCGCATTGTGCGGCGTCGGCGTCGGCACCGCCTCGGCCGCGAGCCCTGAAGGCGGCCACAGCGTCTCCGCCGCAGCCAACGCCACCGACGCGCCCACAACAACGGTGGTGGCCTATCACAACGTCTTCGCCCCAGGCGAGATGGAGTCGCTGCCCGCCTTCTTCTGTTCCCCCGACCAGCCGTACCTGGTCAACGAGGAACTGTCACCTGGCAGCTCAGTTCCCAACGGCGTTCAAGTCGACGGGAGCGCGTTCACTGTCATGATCAACGCCCCCGTCACCGGAAATGGGGGTCTGGCCATCGGTTGGATGTCGGGCATGGTGGAAAACCACGGATCAGGGGACGAAGCGGTGACGGTCTCCATCGTCTGCTCCAGCTCTGCTGCCGACGGCTACAGGGCCTGACTGTACCCCGGCAAGCCGGCACTGCCGCAACGGGCACGGTAGCCGCGACGACAAGCTGGACCAGGACGTCAGCATCCAGATCAACGGCCGGCGGCGGAAAGGTTTGGTCAAGCAAGCACCCACTCGCTACCGTCTCCGAGTCCAACCTCGCTGATTAGGAGGACTTGGTATGGCCCAGTTGGTCAACCACTGGAGCGAATACGTCAATGTCACTGGGGAAGACGGTCAGGTAGCTGATTCCGTGACGCTCGCGCAGCGCTTGGACGTCCTCAAGGATCGAGGCCAGGCTGCCAATAAGGAAGTACGGTGAGGCGAGTACCTGCTCAGCGGTCATTCCGCGTTGGTGTGCGATCTCCTCAGCAGTCGAGCGTCGGTGATCGGTGACAACGACCCGCCAGATCAGTACGGCGAGCTCGAGGTGGGCGAATCGTTCACCTGCTGCCTCGCGGACCCAGCCGACCTTCTTGGCCACGCCCGCGTGGGTGTCGCGACCGTAGTCGATTCCGCCAGCTTCTAAGGACTGGGCGATGATCCCAACAGTGTCGGCCTGCTGGGCTGCCAGCCCGAGCATGCGCTTGCCTCCGCCTCCGACCTGGATGGGTGGATGCGGTTGCTGGATCGGCTTCGGCCAGCCTTCCATCTCGGTTATCGAGTAGTGCTCGCCGGCGAAGGTAAGTGGTTCGGCCGACCAGAGACCCTTGATGACTGTGAGGGCTTCCTGCAGGCGGTCGACGCGGCCGCGTGCCGGCGGGAGTTCGATTCCTGTCTGGCTGTACTCGGGTAGTAAGTAGCCGGCACCAATACCGAACTCCAGCCGGCCCTCGGAGAGCACGTCGACTGTGGCCGCCTCTCGGGCGAGAAGGGCGGGATGCCGGAAGTTGTTGCTGTAGAGGAGGCTGCCGACCCTGAGGGTTGTGGTTGCGCTCGCGGCCGCGACCAGGGCCGGGCCGGCGGCGAACCACGCCCGCTCGAAGTGGTCGGGCACCACAAGGGTGTCGTAGCCGAGGTCCTCAATCCTGCGTGCAGCGTCGGCGTACTCAGCGGCCGTAGCGGTTGCGTGGGCGCCCGTCCCAAAGCGGAATGGTCGTGACGTAGACACGGAACCTCCAGCGGGCTGGCCCAACACGACTCGGGAGCGCCGGAGACGTGACAGTCGAACGATAGCGGCCGGGCTGTTGCCGACGCCAGGAATCGGAACGCCTGACCTCCTCGTTGTGAACGCGGAGCAAGCGGTTGCCCGGGCGGTTGCGGCGCTTACAGACGAACCTCGGCGTGCCCCGAACGAGCCCCCAAGGTCGACGCAAATGGTCACTCGGTTGCCTGTGAGCGATATGGTCTGATCACCGACCCTCGCTGGAGAGGGGTGGCATGACTGCCGTTGATGATCGGGTAGCCACGTTCCGGAGCCTGCACTCTTCCGGCTGCTTCGTGATGCCTAACCCATGGGATGCGGGCAGCGCGAAGGCTCTGGAACAGATGGGGTTCAAGGCACTGGCCACCACGAGTGCTGGCCTCGCCTGGACCCTGGGTTGCGCTGATGACCAAGTCAACCTGGATCAGACGTTGGCGCATCTGCGCGTCGTCGTGGATGCCGTCGCGGTGCCGGTGAATGCGGACTTCAAGGACGGGTACGCGGTTGAGCCGGAGGGTGTCAAGGCCAACGTGACGTCTGCGGTGGCG